>JASLZL010000084.1 GCA_030754885.1 Rhodospirillales bacterium
CCATCTTGGTTTCCTTTCTCGTTATTCATTTTACGCAAATGCGTCGTCGCAAACGAACCCGTTTGCTCGGGATTTATTTAAATGCGCTCCGACAGCCAAATCGCGAGGCGCGAACCGGTCTTGACCACCGTCGTCAGGGCATCGTAGGCCGGGGCGTCGCGCGCGCCGTGATCGAGCCCCGTCTGGCGGTGTTCCAGCTCTTCTTCGCGAAAGCCCTCGAAGGCGCGTTTAAGCTCGGGCTCGTCGTCTCCCAATTGTTCGATCTGGCCGGCGTAGTGTTCGTCGATGACTTCCTCGACGGCAACCGTGCAGGCCATGGCGGCGCGCTCGCCCAAAAGCGCCGTCGTGGCGCCAAGCGCGAAACCCGCCGCATGCCACAAGGGCATAAGGGCCGTCGGGCGGACCCGCCGTTCGGCGACCAGCTTGTCGAATGCCGCAAGGTGGGCGCGTTCTTGTTGGGCCATGTGGCGGATGACGGGGGCGGACGGGCTTCGCCCCAGTACCGCCAATTGGCCCTCATAGATGCGAACGGCGCCGAACTCTCCGGCCTGATCGACGCGGATCATGCGCTCGACCTGGTCCTTGGGCGAAAGGTCGCCCGGAAGGCGGCGGGGCAGGGCGGTCATGGCGATTTTCCCCTGAGGATGGCGCGCGCGCCGGCCAGGCTGAAGACGGCCAGGCCCAGCGAGACAAGCGCGTTAAATCCGGCCAGCGAGACGCCGAAGAGCGTCCAGTCCACCTGATCGCAGGGCTTGGGCGGCTTGCCCGCCGCCAACCCGGTGCGTAATTGTTCCAATGTCATGTCGCCCGGCGCGCCGCTGGTGCCGCAGGCGGCGATGGAACTCCACCAGTGCTGCTCGACCCCGACGTGATAGAGGGCCAACCAGGCGCTGGTCAGGAAAACAACGGCGCAGAGACCGACGACCACGCCGCCCGCCCGACCCTCGCCGCCCAACCCGACGCCGACGGTGGCCACCATGGCGGTGATGACATAGGGCACGCGCTGATAGATGCACAGCGCGCAGGGTTCAAGCCCGAAGAGATGCTGGGCGGCAAGGGCGCTGATCAGCACCGCCGAACTGGCCAGCAGAATGGCCAGGGGAACAAAGCGCGGATGCGCATAGGTCGAAAGGACGCCGTTCATGGCTTCACGATACTAAAAGACGAACTTGAGGGCCAGGAAGCCGCCCAGAAGGAGGACAAAGAAGAGGATGGCAAGGCGGTTCAGATGGGTCTCGACGAACACCCGGATGGGCGCGCCAAAATGCCACAGAAGCGCCGCCTCGACAAAGAAGCGCAGCCCCCTGGAGGCCAGGGACGCCACGGTGAAGACTACGATATCAAGGCCGGTGACGCCGCTGGCGATGGTGATCACCTTATAGGGGAACGGGGTCACGCCGGCGCCGGCGACGATCCACGCCCCCCATTCGTTATAGTGATCCTGGAAAGCCGTGAACCGGGCCCCATAACCATAAAAATCCAACAGCGGCCGACCCACCGATTCGTATAGGAAATAGCCGATGCCGTACCCCGCGAGGCCGCCCAGCACCGAGCCAACCGTACACACGGCCGCAATACGCCACGCCTTCTCGCGGCTCGCCAGCACCATGGGAATGATCAGTATGTCGGGCGGGATCGGAAAGACCGAGCTTTCGACGAAGGCGACAACGAACAACGCCGCCAAGGCATGGCGGTGCGCCGCCCATTTCATGGTCCAGTCGTAAAGTCCGCGCAGCACCGGCCTCTCCTTATCGTCCGCCCCATCGCCTGGGCGGATGTGTACCAGCCCGATGGAGCGGGGGCAATCGCCGCTAATTGGCGAAAAGGCTTGCCAACGCCGGCACGGCGCTGTCGTATTCTAGTGTTCTGGATCGGACTGATAGTACCCATACGATCGCTTTTCCCGTTCGCTCGGCAGGAAGGGAGGCGCCGGCGATGCCTTTGCATCGGCTAGTCTTCCTGACGCACCGAGGGGACGAGAAAAGCGACCCGCTGGGCGGCCTTCCGAGCCCCCCGGCGTCGTTGCGCAGCGCTTGTGATGGTCTCCCATCACGGCGCACCACGCGCCTAGCCGGTTGAACTCGGAAGGCCGTCGTATGGGCGCTATCAGTCCGATTCAGAGCACTAACCAGGAGGAAGCGGCGAATGGGTGAAGAGACAGGGCAGGCGGGTCGCGCGGAAGTGCGTCGCGAGACGAAGGTCATTGGCCTGTTGGGCGGCGCTTTCTTGGTCCACCATTTCCTGCAACTCGCCCTGCCGCCCCTGTTCGAGTCTATTCAATCCGAGTTCCAGGTCAGCTACGCGGCGCTCGGCGGCATCATGACGGCCTTCAGCCTGGCTTCCGCAGCGGCCCAGATTCCGGTCGGTTTTCTGGTCGACCGGGTCGGTGCGCGGTGGGTCCTGATGAGCGGCCTGGGTCTAGCCTCGGTGGCCCTGGCACTGATCGGCGCTACGTCGTCCTATACCGCCTTCCTGGCCCTCGCGCTGGTAATGGGTGCCGCCAATTCGGCCTGTACGCCGGCCGACTACGCCATCCTCTCAAATACCATCGCCCGCAATCGAGCCGGGCGCGCCTTCAGCTTGCATACTTTCGCGGGCCAGGTCGGCTTCGTCCTCGCCCCGGTCACCATGGTCCATCTGGCAACCTGGGGTGGATGGCGGATGGCGGTCATTGCCGCCGGGGTCGCGGGGCTGCTGGCGGTCTTGGTGTTATTCTTCGCGCGCGGCCTCCTCGTCGAGGCTCCGGTTGAGCCCAGCCGATCCGAGGTGCGCCCGGCAACGAACGAGCCGGAAAAGAAGGGGTTTGCGCTTCTCTTGTCTCCGCCCATCCTTCTCTTTCTCTTGTTCTTCATTCTAAATTCCTCGGCCTCCACCGGCATCAGGACCTTCTCCATGGCCGCTATGATGTCCTTCCATGGAGCCTCGCCCGCCGCTGCGGGTTGGGCTCTCAGTGGCTACTTCGTCGGCACCTCGACGGGGGTTCTCATGGGCGGCTGGCTGGCCGACCGGGTGCGGCGCTACGATCTGCCCATGGCAGCCGTGGTGTTGCCCGGGGTCGCCGTCCTGGTCATGCTGGGCGGCTTCGTTCTTCCCGGCGTCGGCCTCATCGCCGCGGTGGTTTTCTTCGGCCTCACCCAGGGCGTGCTGCGGCCGCTGCGCGATGTCATGATCATGCTGGCGACGCCGCGCGGCTCGTTCGGCAAGGTACGCGCCTTCGTCAACATGGGCGGCCACGTGGGCAGTGCCGTCATCCCGGTGTTTCTGGGCTGGCTTCTGGACCAGGGCGAGCCGCAATGGGTGTTCTGGACCATCGCCATCGGAATTCTGCTCGCCGTCGCAACGATTTTCATCGTCCACCCGATGATCAAGGTCGAGCGCTGAGGATCAGCGTATTGACGGACGATGGCGCCGGGCTATGATCGGCGCCGTCGCGGCGGCCCCTGTGGCGGAATTGGTAGACGCGCTGGATTCAAAATCCAGTTCCGGTAACGGAGTGGGAGTTCGATTCTCCCCGGGGGCACCACTTCCCTTTTTTTAAGCGTTGATTTCTCACGCTTTTTCCCTCTCAGTGTCCCGCCTTCTGCAACCCCTACTGCGGCAGGATTTGCTCAAGAACCTACAGTGACCAGGAAAGTTTGACGGGGAAGCCAACATTTTGGGCGATCACCGACGCTCACGGAATTTTAACCGGGACATATCGGCGGAGCGGCTCCGGTCCGAAATTGACCACGTCGGCGTCAAGGCGATGGTTCTGATGGCACGCTACTATGTGGGACGGTATGGGGGAAAGGCAGCGATGAACAGGCTTTGGAGTATGCAGCAAGGTATTCGTAACGGACCCCAAGATTTTAGTTCATAACGCTATCCTATCAATAAGTTGGACAAATAGTAATTTCACCAATCTAACGACTTGTGAAACAGTTGAGTCGTTCGCCATGGGTCGAGGTAGGATCCAAAAGCAGGGGTGCCGGGTCGTCCGGGCGGATGATGAACGCCCTCCAACCGCGGGGAGACCATCGCCGCCGCAAGTGCCATCGCCCACGCCGGTCGATCGAACCTTAAGGAGTTGCGGGAGATGACTGCCATTATGGACCGCTTAGTGGAATTGAGCGTCCTGGATGTACAGGGCGCCCGGCCGAAGTGTGCCACCGCCGACATCGGCGTCGAAGGCTCGTCCTGAAGGCGCGGAGCCGACCATGTCCGGACTGTTTCCCCACCTGTTTTCACCCCTGACGCTGCGCCGCAAGACCCTCGGCAACCGCATCGTCTTCGGCGGCCACACGCCCAACATGGCGGTTCAGGGCGTGCCCGGCGAGGATCCGCTCGCCCATTTCCCAGGCGAGAGGATGATCGCCTATTACGCCGAGCGCGCCCGCGGCGGCGCGGCGATGATCGTCGCCGAGGCTATTCCGGCGCACGAAACATCCGTCTTCGCCCGTGCCTCCCTGCGCCCCGGAGACGATACGCTGGTTCCACACATGCGGCGCCTGGTCGAGGCTTGCCGCGAACACGGCACGGTGATGATCCAGGGGATTGCCCACGTCGGCGCCCACGGCGATGCCGACAATTCGTACACTCCTAACTGGTCGCCTTCCGGGGGCCATTCGTACCTCGATTTTCACGGCAGTCACGCCATGACGGAGGCCAAGATCGAGGCGGTCATCGAGGGCTTCGTCCGCGCCGCGCGGTTGGCCAAGGAAGCCGGCTACGACGGCGTCGAGGTCGGCGCCGGCTACAACGCTTTGATCGAGCAGTTTTGGGACCCCCTGGTCAATCGGCGCGATGACCGCTGGGGCGGCGGCCTCGAAAATCGTCTGCGCTTTTCCACCTGCATACTCGAAGGCATTCGCGGCGCCGTGGGCGAGGACTTTATCGTCGGGCTCGCCGTTACCGGAGACGACAGCGGACCAGGCGGCCTCGACCTGGCGGCTCGGGCCGAGCTCCTGGCCCGACTCGACGGCCCGGGCCTCATGGACTACGTGGCCGTCGGCGCCGGCACGTTTTTCAACACCGAGCGGGTGATGCCGAGCTTCATGACCGAGGAGATGTTCGCCGTACCGTTGGCAGCCGAGATGAAAAAAGCGCTCAAGAATGCCCCCATCGTGGCGAGTGGTCTCGTCGGCACAGTCGCCAACGCCGAAACAATTCTCTCCGGGGGCATGGCGGACATGGTGAGCCTGATCCGCCCGCAGATGGCCGATCCCCATCTTGCCATCAAGGCATCCGAGGACAGGCCCGAGGAAATCCGCCCCTGTATCGCCTGTAACCAGCGCTGCCTCGGCCGGCGGGCGCGCGACTACTGGATGTCGTGTCTGGTAAATCCCGCCATGGGGAACGAGCACCAATGGGGCGGAGAACCCTATCCGCCGGCGGCGGGGCGGCGTGGGCTGCTCATCGTCGGCGCCGGTCCGGCGGGCCTGGAGGCGGCACGCGTCGCCGCCGAGCGCGGCCATCGGGTAGCCCTGATGGAGCGGACCGATGCCGTCGGCGGCCAGCTTCGCCTGACCGCTGAGCAGCCGCGGCGCCAAGCGGTGGGCGAGCTTTTGCGATGGTACCGGGACGAACTGACGCGCCTGCAGGTGGAGGTCCGCCTGAACCAGAACTTGGATGCCGAAGAGGTGCGGGACTTCGGTGCCGATGCCGTCATCCTGGCCACCGGCTCAAGTCCGGCGCGCGATGGCTATCAGCGGTCCAGGCCCGACGTCGAACGCCTGCCCGGTAGCGAGGAGGAAAGCGTGCTTTCGATCGACGACGTTCTCTCCGGCATCCCGGTGCCGGGGCCACGGGTTTTGCTGTTGGACGAGAGCGACGACTGGAAGGGGGCGGGGACGGCACTCTACATGGCCGAGCGGGACCTTCGCGTGTCCTTCCTCACCAAAGGCGCCATAGTAGCCAAGACCTTGGTGGTCACCAAGACCCACAAGGCGCTGCGCAAACGGTTCAAGGAGTTGGGGATCGAGGAGATATTGCAGGCCGCGCTGGTCTCGTGGTCGGAGGGCGCGGCGACGATCAAGCATCTCTTGCGCGGCGAGACCGAAACCGTTCGCTTCGACTCGCTGGTCCTTTCGACCACCAATGTGGCGGAGGTGGGTCTCCAGGCCGCCCTTGCCGACAGCGGCATCGAGGTCCACGCCGTCGGCGACTGCGTGGCGCCACGCACCGCGGCAGCGGCGATCTTCGAGGGCCGCCGGCTCGCTCTGGCGCTGTAAACCGAAGGGACGTCATGCGCACAAAATTCTCCCAGGCCCAACTCGCCGATCCCGATATCCGCCAAGCGGCGGAGATTTTGCGCCATTGCGTCGAATGCGGCGCCGCCAACGCCACTTGCCCCAGCTATCTGGTCCTCAATGACGAAAATGACAGTCCGCGCGGGCGCAACCGGCTCATCCGCGACATGCTACAGGGCGAGCGGCCACCGGACTCCGCGACGGTGGCCCATATCGACCTCTGCCTCTCGTGCAACGCCTGTACCGCGCTGTGCCTGGCCAAGGTGGACTTCATGCACTTGGTCGACCAGGCGCGCGGCACCATCGAAAAGACATACCGCCGCCCCTTGCCCGACCGGTTGTTACGCGGCATTCTCGCGGCCGTGTTGCCAAGCCCCGGGCTATTTCGCCTCGCCCTCATGGGATCACGCCTGGCGCGGCCCTTCGCCGCACTGATGCCGGGCCGTCTGAAAGGGATGCTGCGCCTGGCGCCGCGACGGTCCGTCCGGCCGTCGCCGGTGGACCGGCCCCAGGTGATCGCCGCCGAGGGGCCCAGGTGGATGCGCGTCGCCCTGCTCACCGGCTGCGTGCAACAGGTCCTGGAACCGGCCATCAACGAGGCCACGGTGCGGCTCCTGACGCGCCACGGCTGTGACGTCATGGTTGCCGCCGGCGCCGGATGCTGCGGCGCCCTGACCCACCATTTGGGTAAGACGGAGCCAACCGAAGATGCGGTGAGGGCCAACGTCGCGGCCTGGATGCGCGAGGTCGATGGCGAAGGACTGGATGCCGTCGTCGTCAACGCCTCGGGCTGCGGCACCATGGTCAAGGATTATGGCCATGTGCTGGCGGGCGACCCGGCATGGTCCGAGCGCGGCGCCCGGATCGCAGCCCTGGCCCGGGACGTGACCGAGGTGATGGCCGAGCTTGGGCTGCGCTCTCCCGCTTGTCCCGAGCCCCTATCCGTGGCCTATCATCCCGCCTGCTCCCTGCACCATGCCCAAAAAGTCCGCGACGAGCCCAAGCGCCTGCTGGCTGACTGCGGTTTCATCCTCAAGGCGATCCCCGAAAGCCACGTCTGCTGCGGCTCGGCGGGGTCGTACAGTCTCCTGCAACCCGCCGTGGCCGACAAGCTCAAGGAACGCAAGGTGGCGCGCATCGGCTGGGTGGCGCCCGACGTCGTGGCGGCCGGCAACATCGGTTGCATGGTGCAGATCGCTTCGGCGACCGAGGTTCCCGTGGTTCACACCGTGGAACTCCTCGACTGGGCGACCGGCGGGCCCAAGCCGCCGGCACTGGCCGGTTGAGCAAAGGAGGCGGGACCCATGTCGAAACTGTTTCCTCACCTATTTTCGCCGCTCAAGATCCGGCATCTGACGTTGAAGCACCGCCTCGTCTTCGGCACCCACACGCCCAACTTGAGCATCGAGGGTCACCCCGGCGAACGCCATTACCACTATTACCTGGAACGGGCCCAGGGCGGCGTCTCCATGATCTCCGTTGAGCCACTTCCGGCACATGGCACGGCCGTCCTGACGCGCGGGCAGTTCCTGCCGGCGGACGAGACAATGGTGCCCCACTTCCGCCGCATTACCGAGGCCTGCCATGCTCACGACGTGGTCATGGTGCAGCAGATTTTCCACATCGGCCCCCATTGCGATCCCGAAAATTCCTTTGAGGCCAACTGGTCGCCCTCGGGCACGATCTCGTTTAAGGACGGCACCGCGTCGCACGCCATGACCGAGAGCGAAATCGAAGAGATCATCGAGGGCTTCGTCCGCACCGCCCGGTTATTGCGCGAATGCGGTTACGACGGCGTTGAGATCAACGCCGGCTACCTTGCCCTTATCGACAGTTTTTGGTCGCCCTTGTTCAACAAGCGCGACGACGCCTGGGGCGGTACCTTCGAGAAGCGCATGCGCTTCTCGGTCGAGATTCTGAGCCGCATCCGCAAGGCGGTTGGCAACGATTTCCTGATCGGCCTTACCATGACCGGTGACGACAACATGCCGGGCGGGAGCCGAGTCGAGGACCGCATGGAGATCGCCGCCTATTTGGACCAGCGCGGCTTGATGGACTACATGCCTATCAAGACCGGCAGCTACTACGATTGGGCGCGGGTGATGCCGACCTTCCTCTACGACCCGATGCAGGGCCCGCCGCTCGCCACGGCCATCCGTTCGGCGGTCAAGCACGCCAAGATCCAGGCTGAAAGTCTCGTCAGGACTCCGGCCAACGCCGAGCGTACCATCACCGAGGGTTGGGCCGACATGGTGAGTTTGGTCCGCGCCCAGATCGCCGATCCCCACCTTGCCAATAAGGCGGCCGAGGACCGGCCAGAGGACATTCGCCCGTGTATCTCGTGCAACCAAGTGTGCGTCGGACGGCGCTTCCGAGACTACTGGCTGTCGTGCCTGGTTAACCCGGCCGTCGGACGCGAGACCGACTGGGGCAGCCACCGCTTGACGCCCGCCGCGTCACCGCGCCGCATCCTTGTCGTCGGCGCCGGACCGGCAGGCCTCGAGACCGCTCGGATGGCCGCCGAGCGGGGTCATGCTGTGACCCTGGTCGACCGCAACGAGCGCATCGGGGGTCAGTTCCGCCTGGCGGCAACGCAACCCAAGCGGGGCGAGGTCGCAGAACTCCTCTTCGGCTACTATCAGGGGCAGATGGAGAAACTTGGCATCGAACTGTGCCTGGAGACGGAATGGGACGCTGACGCGGTCAAGGCTTTCGGGGCCGACGCGGTGGTACTGGCCACCGGCTCCAATCCCGCAATGACGGGCGCCCAGCGGGCGCTGCCGCATGTGGACCGCCTGGCGGGAGTGGATGGCGACAACGTCTATTCCATCAACGACGTTCTCACCGGAGATGAGACTCTGGGCCGGCGCGTTCTGCTGCTCGACGACATCGACGGCTGGCTGCCGGCCAGCGGAACGGCGGCGTTTCTCGCCCAGCGCGACCATGCCGTGACCCTGGTCACGGCGTCCGCCACGCCGCTCGCGGCACTCGCCCGCTCAATGGTCGACGGTCCCATGCGCAAACTATTTGCCGAACTGGGAATCGAAACCATTGCCGATACCGTCCTTGTCGCCTGGTCGGATCCCGACGCCACGCTCAGAAACCTGCTCGACGGAGAAGAGACGCGACGCGCGTTCGATTCCCTGATCTTGGCGACCCCCAACCTGCCCGAGACGAACTTGCAAAGAGATCTCATTGGAAGTGGTCTCGAAGTCCACGCGATCGGCGATTGCGTCGCCGCCCGCACCGCCGCCATGGCCATCTACGAGGGGGCCCGGCTGGGCCGCCTCCTCTGAACCGGAGGTCGTTTGAATGGAACTCGGAATTGCCGGTCGCTCGGCCATCGTTTGCGCCGCCAGCCAGGGTCTTGGGCGCGGTGCGGCTTTCGCGCTTGCCCGCGAGGGTGTGAACGTCACCATCAACGCCCGGCGGCCGGCGCCGCTTGAGGAAACGGCTGAGGCCATCCGTTCGGAAACCGGCGTCCACGTCACCGCCGTCGTCGGCGACATCACCACGGAAGAGGGACGGGCGGCGGTGTTGGCGGCCTGTCCCGAACCCGACATCTTGGTCAACAACGCGGGCGGAGCGCCGCCCGGCGACTTCCGCGACTGGTCGCGCGAAGACTGGATCGCCGCTTTCGACGGCAACGCGCTCGCCGCCATCTTCATGATCAAAGCGACGGTGGACGGCATGATCGAACGCCGCTTCGGGCGCATCGTCAACATCACGAATTTCGCCATTAAAGGGGGATTCCCCGACCTTGGGCTGTCGGTCGGCGCGGTCAGCGCGCTGACCGGCTTCGTCGGTGGCCTGGCCCGCCAGACCGTGCGTCACAACGTAACCATCAACAATCTGGTTCCCGGGCGCTTCGATACCGACCGCCTGCGCTCCAACATGGAGGTGACCATGCGGGAAACCGGCCGCTCCTTGGAAGACGTTCGCGCCGAGCGCGTCGCCCGGGTGCCGGCCGGTCGCCTCGGCGATCCGGCGGAACTGGGCCATGCCTGCGCCTATCTGTGCAGCACCCAGGCCGGATACATTACCGGACAGAACGTCGTCTTCGACGGCGGCGAGTATCCGGGGACGTTCTAGGCCAAGCGCTCGATCGTGTATTTGGCAAGCCGATCCTCGTCGACCTCGATGCCCAGGCCCGGCGTACTGGGCACCCGCACCTTGCCCTCGACGACGGGGAACGGCGTGGCCAGGATATCGTGTTTGAGGTAGTAGGCGGGGTGGTAGAACTCGCAGCCCAACGAAATGTTGGGCGTCGCCGCGACAAGGTGGGCGCTGGCCAATTGGGCGATGCCGGTCTCCGGTCCGGAGCCCCCGTAACACGGCATGCCGGCCGCCCCGGCGATCGCCGCCACCTCCTTGGAGCGCACTAAGCCGCTTTTCATCACCATGACGGCGATAATGTCCGCCGCCCGCAGTTTGACGACGGCCAACGCGTCGGTCGGCGAATGGACGCTTTCGTCGGCCATGATGGGGGTGTCCATGGCGCGCGTGATCTCGGCCATGGCGTCGATCCGTCGATGGTCCACCGGCTGCTCGATGAAGGTCGGGCGGAAGGCCTCTATGTCGCGCAACTTAAGCGTGGCGTCAAAAACGTCGAGGCTCTGGTTGTAGTCGACCCTGAGGTCGATGTCGTCGGGGAACTCGGCGCGCAGGGTCCCGAGTCGCCGCAGATCCTCGGCATGGCCGGCGGCGCCCATCTTGACCTTGAAGATCCTGAGGCCATCTGCGTAAAGCCGCTTTCCCATCTCCAGGTCGGCATCGAAGTCGGGGTTGGCGAAGGACCAGCTCAAGGGAATCTCGTCGCGACACGGTCCGCCGAGGAGATTGCAGACGGGTGTTTCAAGGGCCCTGCCGACGATGTCGAAAAGCGCCGTCTCAAGGGCCGCCTTGGCCGCCGGGACGCCGACGACGGCCCGCTCGGCGCGCTCCATCATGTACCCGATGCGGAACGGATCGGCGCCCACGACCAAGGGCCTCAGATAGACGTGCAGCGCCACCACATGGGATTCCGTACGGCCGGGGAAGGCCGGCGTGATCGATGCCTCTCCCCATCCGGTGATGCCGGCGTCGGTCTCCAATTTGAGGAAGACGTTGTTGATGGCGTCCAAGGTGGCGCCGATGCCCTGCTTGCGCGCCGAGACCACCGGCAGCGACGCTCTGAAGACGGTCATTGCCGTAACACGGATGTCGCTCATTGGGCGGTTCCGCCGGTCTTAGAACGGCATGGCGACAACGGTCGCCGCCAAGCGTTCGCCCAGCACCTCCACCTCCAACGCCGTGCCGGGCTGGGCGACGTCGGTGGGAAGGGTGGCCAAAGCGATGTTCTTGCACACCCGGTGGCCGTAACCGGCGCTCAGGGTCAGGGCGACGGCACGGCCATCGTGGAAAATGGCCTCGTCGCCCCACAGCCAACCCTCGCCCGCATCAATGTCCACGGCGAGGCCCGCCAGGCGATGGGATATTCCCTGGCGCCGCTGCTCGATCACCGCCGCGCGGCCGATAAATTCACCCTTGTCCGGATCGACCAGACCGTCGAGACCGGCCTCGAGCGGCGAGGTCGTCACGGTCAATTCGATTTTCCAACGCGGTGCGCCGACCTCAAGGAGCAGGGAACTCTGGGCCCTAAGGCCGAAGTCGGTAATGCCATGGGCCTCACCGGCGGCCATCAAGGAATCGTAAAGGGTCTCTTGGACCTCTAGGGAATGGTGAAGTTCCCAGCCGATCTCGCCAAGGGCGTCATGGCAATGGGCGCGCACTCCGGCGATTCCAATTTCGATAGGGCGCGCAGTCTGGGGCGGAATGGCGGCTTCGCTAAAGTCGTCTCCGGTAAGCTCGGCCAGGATGTCGGGCGAGCGGGGTCCCGCGAGCAGCAAAACGCCATCGCGCTCGGTGACATTATCGACCGAGACGCTGCCGTCTTCGGGCAAGTGACGACACAGCCAATCCAGGTGATGGCCCTCGGCCGACGCCGGCCCGGTCACGAAGAAGCGCTGCGGGCCGAGCCGAGTCACGCTGACAGAGCACTCGATGCCGCCCGAGGTGTTGAGCATGAGGCCTTCGGCCTCGCCGCCTTCCTCCGTCGGCAGTGGGCTGGCGCACAGATGATTGAGGTAGCCCTCGGCGCTGGCCCCAGAGACCTCGAATTTGGCCATGGCGGTCAGGTCGAGGACACCGGCGGCATCATGGACGGCGCGGCATTCGGAATCCACATGGTCGAACCAGTCGGGCCGACCGAAAGTTGGCTGCCCGTCCACCACCGGTCCGTGGCGAACGAACATGAGGGGGCATTCCCAGCCGTTGCGGGCCGCGAAAACGGCGCCCTGGGCCGACAACCGACCATGGATAGGGCTCGTCTTCAGCGGCCGGCCCGCCTTGTGTTCCCCGCCCGGATAAAAGACGCTGTAACCATGGGTAAAAGCCTCGGTGACCCGGTCAATGGTATAACGCCGATCGGCGTAAGGACCGAATCGGCGCAAATCGTGCGGCCCCAGGTCCTGATCGGGGCGCCCGCGGACGATCCATTGCGCCATCGACTCGCTAAGCCCGGAACCCTGGGCAAACCCGGACACAAGACCGACGTATGAAAAGAAGTTGGTAACCCCGGGCATCGGGCCCATGAGGGCACGGAAGTCGGGGGTGCGCTGAGCCGGGCCGCAGATGAGGTTCTTGATTCCCGCCGTGGAGAACACCGGTACCCGTTCCATGGCCGAGGTCAGGCTTCTGGCGACCCGGTCCAGGTCTCCGGGCAGCAGATCTTGACCGAAGTCGGCGGGAACGCCATCAGTGGCCCAGAACACGGGCGCGTCTTCGTAGACACCGATTAGGACCCCTTCGCGTTCCTGGCGCAGGTAGTAAGATCCGTCGAGACCACGCAGGATGGGCAATTCGGTCTCCAGCGCGTCGACCTCGGGAATGGCATCGGTCACCACGTACGAAAGTTCGACCGGGACGAGCGGCAGGGATACCCCGACCATGGCCGCGATCTCGTTGCCCCAGATGCCGGCGGCGTTGACGACGATGGCGGCGGTAATCGTCCCCTTTTCGGTTTCCACCTCCCACTTGCCGCCGAGCCGTTGCCTGAGGCCGGTCACGGGCGTGTGGCGATGGATCTCGGCGCCGCCCTGGCGTGCCGCGGTGGCGTACGCCTGGGTAATCATCGCCGCGTCCACGTAACCGTCATCGAGGGTGTACGTGGCGCCGAGCACGCCCTCTAGCGAGACCAGGGGATGGAGTTTTTTGACGTCGTCCGGGGTGATCAATTCGCACGCAATACCAAAGAACTTAGCCATGCCGGCGAAGCGGCGGCCCTCGGCCATTTCGTCGGCGTTGAGCGCCAGACGAATGCTACCGGTCCGGTGGAATCCGATCGGCTGCCCGGTCTCGCGTTCCAGTTCCTCGTGAAGGTGTCGGGTGCGCTGGTGCAGGAACGCTTGCCAGGCATATTGGGAGAAATCGCCAAGCAGCGCAGCCGAATGCCATGTCGTGCCGGCCGTCAATTCGTGCTTTTCCAAAAGCATGCAGTCGCCGACCCCAAGTCGGGTCAGATGGTAGAGGAGACTACAGCCAGCGATGCCCCCGCCGATGACCACTACGTCGGCTTGTCGCTTCATTGCTCTCCTTGAATACTGCGCAGCAATGTTCGCTTGGTGATCACGCCGAGGGCATGGCCCGGTTCGTCTTCGACGACGATCGGCTTGTCGGTTTCGATGGCGCAGTCGATCAATTCGTTGAGGGTCGCATCGGGCGGGACGGTTGGGCAACCGTCCAGCGGATCCGCGGGTCCATCCGCCTGGTGCTCGTCGATCGGCCGCATGATGGTGCGGGCGTAGATCAGCTTGAGACGCGAAATCCCCTGGACGAAATCGGCCACATACTCGTCGGCCGGATTGGTAATAATCTCTTCGGGCGTTCCGATCTGGCTCAATCGCCCGTCCTTCATGATGGCGATCCGATTGCCGAGGCGGATCGCTTCGTCGAGGTCGTGGGTGATGAAGAGCGTGGTCTTGTGCAGGCGCTCGGTCAGCTCAAGAAATTCCCCTTGTAATTGGCGGCGAATGAGGGGATCCAGCGCACTGAACGGTTCATCCATGAGCAAGATGACGGGATCCGATGCCAAGGCGCGCGCCAAACCGACGCGCTGCTGCATGCCGCCCGAGAGCTCGGCGGGCAAGCGGTCCCCCCACCCCCCCAGTTGCACGAGTTCCAGTTTTTCGTCGGCGGCGCGGTGACGCTCCTTGATGTCGACCTTGCGGATCTCGAGGCCGAAGGCGACGTTGTCGCGGACCGTGCGATGGGGAAACAACGCCATGTGCTGAAAGACCATGCCAATCTTCTCGGCGCGCATGAGCCGGAGTTCCTCATAGGACTTCCGGTTGACGTCCTCGCCGTAGACGAGGATGCGCCCGGCGGTGGGTTCGATCAGCCTATTGATATGGCGGATGAGAGTCGACTTGCCGCTCCCCGACAATCCCATGACGCAAAAAATCTCGCCATGGCGAACGGTGAAATCGACATCGGCGACGCCGACGACACATTCAAAGCTCTCGACGATTTCGTCCTTGGTGAGCCCGCCATTGCGCGCCGCCTCAAGCGCCTCGGCGCTTCTGTCGCCGAAGATTTTCCAGACATGCTCGCAGACGATGGCGTCATCGGGCATGGATTGTCCCCCAAGCATGAAAACCGTGGTTGCGGAACCCTAGCACATCCCGCCGCCGTCTCGTGAATGTCCGAAACAAGAAGCCGGGCCGCGGTCAGCAGCGCTGATCGCGGCCCGGCTCGGTCGCTAGGATATTGCCGGTCTCCACCTTTCGATGGCAGCTGCTATTGCTTCAAGCTGTCCGGCTTCTTGACGCCGACACCCATGTCACCGGCCCAGTACCACACAAGCTCAGGGTTCTGTTCCAAAAGCCGATCCGCGGCAACAGAGTCACTGATCTTTTCCTGCTCCATCCAAACCAGCATCCGAGACATCATACCGACGTCAAGGCTCAAGCGCGAAAGGAGGGCGGTTGCGCGCGGAAAGTCCTTGCGGAATCCCAACCTGGCGACGTGATAGTCCTGGGAATAGCCCCAGATGCCCTTGGTGCCCGTCAAGAACTTGTAGGAGTAGAGTTCGCATATGGTATGCGGACACCAACCCGTTATGAGGACGGGCTCTTTCTTGGCATAGGCCTTCTTGAAAGCTGCCGCCATCACGGCCCCGGAGGAATTCACGACCTTGAAGTCCAGCCCATACGCCTTGATTGTCGCATTGGCGCGTATGCTCACGCCCCAACCGGCTCCACCGCTGTGGATCTCGCCCTTAAGCATCTTCTGGACTTCCGGTTTCTTGAGGTCTTCGATGGAGTTGAACGGGACATAAGCAGGGGCCATCAGACCCGACGGTACCGGAGCATAGGATGTCCCGATGAAGTCAAGCTTGGCTTCATGCTTGTTGACAT
>JASLZL010000085.1 GCA_030754885.1 Rhodospirillales bacterium
CAAAGGCTTGATGCCGTACGGGCCGTCGTGCCCGCAACAAAATGCTCAATCAGACGATCCTGTTTGTACCTGCTGAGACGGCTCTTCCGCATAGCTCCCATGATAACCCCCAAAATGGGTTATCTGGGACAGCCCCTAAAACTATAATCCCGGGAGCATTTAGTCGAGACAGATACCATGATAGCCCTTTGGTCCGGGCGCTGGAACCCGGATTGTATATATTCATTCTGGACGGGCGTATCCGGGTCTGCCGCCCGCCAATAGGCCAGGTACCATGATGAAATCGACGCTGATCTGGATTTTCGCCACCTTGATCGTCACCGTGGTTCGCGCCGACGTGACGGTGACAAGTTTCGCCGTCCCCGCCGGGGCCCACCCCCACGATGTGGCGCCCGCAGCCGATGGCGCCGTTTGGTACACAGCCCAGCATCAGGAGGCCCTGGGCCGTCTCGACCCGGCTACAGGCGAGACCCGGCACGTCCCCCTGGGCGATGGGTCGCGACCCCATGGCGTCATTGTCGGCCCCGCCGGTGCAGCCTGGGTCACTGACAGTGGCCTCAACGCAATCGTGCGCGTCGATGCCCGCACCCTGAACGTTACCCGTTTTTCTTTACCCGCGGACAGCGGGTACGCCAACCTCAATACGGCGACATTCGACAATCGTGGCGTCTTATGGTTCACCGGCCAGAGCGGCATTTACGGCCGCTTAGACCCGGCAACGGGCGCCATGGAAGTCTTCCGGGCGCCTCGTGGGCGGGGGCCCTACGGTATCGCCACGACGCCGTCGGGCGTTGTCTACTATGCCTCTCTCGCGGGGAGCTACGTGGGGCGCATCGACACCCGGGGCGGTCCAGCACAGGTCATTGAGCCGCCAACGCCGGGCCAGGGCGCACGGCGCGTGTGGGCCGATTCCGGGGGCTGCGTTTGGGTCAGTGAGTGGAACACCGGCCAGCTCAGCGTCCACGACCCGGCGCCGGGAACCTGGAAGACCTGGAAGCTGCCCGGCACCCGACCGCGCTCCTATGCCGTCTACGTCGACGAGGCGGACAAAGTATGGGTGAGCGACTTCGGTGCCAACGCGGTGCTGCGCTTCGACCCCGAGAGCGAGACCTTTACATCCTTCCCAAGCCCGCGTAAGGGTGCCCAAGTGCGTCAACTCCTGGGTCGGCCGGGTGAGGTGTGGGCGCCCGAATCGGGGACCGATACCTTGGTTCGCTATCGTTTTGCGTCGCAGTAAATCGACGAACCTTTGACCGCCCGCTCCTGGGTGCCTCTTCGAGGGTCCATACGTGATACCGTTCCCCTTTCAGCCGTGACGTCCTTTAAGCCCAAGAAATGGTTTTTGTTGCCTCCTGGCGCCGCGCCCGAGGTGCGGCTGGTGTTCTGGGTGCGCGGCTTGCGTGCCTTCGGCGACGGCTATGTCAGCCTGATCCTGCCTTTTTACCTATCGATCCTGGGACTCGATCCCTTTTTCGTCGGTTTGATTGCAACGGCGTCGCTTCTGGGGTCGGGCGTTCTCACCCTTGGCGTCGGCTTGGTCGCCAATCGCTTTCGTCTACGCTCGCTTCTGCTGGCGGCGACCGTGATGACGGTGGCGACGGGAGCCGGCTATGCTGTGTTCACCGATTTCTGGCCGCTGCTGATCATTGCCACCATCGGTACGCTCAACCCGGCCATGGGCCACAGTGCCATGTATCTTCCGCTTGAGCACACGCTGTTGGCGAGCACTATCGATGATCGGAATCGGACCCCCATCTTTGCTCGTTACAGCCTGATAGGCACCTTCCTCGCGGCCTTGGGCAGCCTTGCTGCCGGGGCGCCCCAAGCCCTGGTCGCCGCCACGCCGCTCGACATGAAGGAGGCGCTGCAAGCCATGTTCTGGCTTTATGGCGCCATCGGACTTCTGACTGTCCTCATTTATCGGCGCATTCCGCCGGGGAGCGCGCCCGTTAGGGAAAAGCGCCCGCCGCCGCTGGCGCGGTCCCGGCGTATCGTGTTCATGCTGGCAGCACTGTTTAGCCTTGATTCCCTCGGCGGTGGCTTTGTCGTTCAGTCCCTGGTGGCGCTGTGGCTTTTCCAGCGCTTTGGATTTCAGCCCGCCGCCGTTGGCACCATTTTTTTCTGGGTTACCTTGCTTGGCGCCCTTTCCCAGTTGGTGGCGGGACCCATCGCGAGGCGCATAGGGCTGGTCAAGACAATGGTGTTCACCCATCTGCCGGGCAACTTGCTCTTGATCGCGGTGCCCTTCATGCCCAACGCCGGGCTTGCCGTTGCTCTTCTCATGGCGCGCGCCGCCCTCAATCAAATCGACGTGCCGGCGCGCAATTCGTATGTTATGGCGGTGGTCCGCAGCGAGGAGCGCCCAGCGGCGATGAGCTTCACCACCGTGCCCAGAGGCCTTGTGGCGGCGGTCGGTCCCTTGGTGGCCGGTTATTTGCTTTCGGTCTCCGGCTTCGGCTGGCCTTTGGTCATCGGCGGCGGGCTGATGGGCCTCTACGACCTGTTGCTGCTCAAGATGTTCCATGCCGTCCGCCCGCCCGAGGAGAAGACCGACGACCCCGACCCGACAGACTCATAGAGGAGGCCACACCATGGGACGAGAATACATCGCGTGTGGGCCGGCATGAGCACGGCGCCGGACGTCATTGTCATTGGGGCCGGGTTGCACGGTTGTTCGGCGGCGCTTCATCTGGCACTTCGTGGTCAGCGCGTCATGGTGATCGAGAAGAATACCGCTGGTCGCCATGCTTCGGGCGTCAACGCCGGCGGTGTCCGCCGCCTGGGACGCCACCCGGCCGAAATTCCCCTTTCCATCGCCTCGCTGGAACTTTGGCACCGGATCCGCGAATTGGTAGACGACGACTGCGGCTTTCAGGCCACGGGCAATATCAAGCTGGCGGAGAGCGCGGACGACATGGCGATACTCGAGGAGCGGGCCGGCCTGGTCCGGGGTCTTGGCTTCGAACACGAAGAAATGGTGGATCAGACCGAGGCGCGGCGTTTGGTGCCGGCGGCGGCGCCCCATATCAAAGGCGGCCTGGTTTCGCGCCGCGATGGTTTTGCCGATCCGGCGCGTACCAGCCGTGCCTTCAGGGTCAAGGCCGAGAGCCTCGGCGTCGTCTTTCGTGAACGATCCCGCG
This sequence comes from Rhodospirillales bacterium, assembly GCA_030754885.1. GTDB lineage: Bacteria > Pseudomonadota > Alphaproteobacteria > Rhodospirillales > JASLLZ01 > JASLLZ01. The sequence continues at coordinate 3,141 of JASLZL010000085.1, forward strand.
TCGTCGGTATTGAGCGGCGCGCCGACGACTGGGTCGTAGTCACCGAAGAAGGCCGCTTCGAAGCTCCCACCGTGGTCAACTGCGCCGGTGCCTGGGGCGACCAGATCGCCGGCTGGCTTGGCGAACCGGTGCCGCTTAGGGCCGGGGGATTGATGATGATCGTCACCGCCCGGGTTCCGCATTTCAACGACCCCGTGGTCGGTCTGGCGAGCCGGGCGCTTTCGTTCAAGCAGACCGCAGAGGGCACGGTGCTGATCGGCGGCACGCTGCACACCAGCGCCGACCGAGACCGCGAGACCACGCGGCTCGACTTCTCGCGCCTGGCGCGGAGCGGGCGCACTGTGTCCGACGTCTTTCCACATTTGCGCGGCGTGCCGGTGATGCGCTGCTGGGCCGGTATCGAAGGCTTCATGCCCGACGACATTCCGGTCATCGGTCCCAGCCGCACCGCCCCCGGCGTCTTTCACGCATTTGGATATTGCGGCCACGGGTTCGAGCTTGGCCCCGCCGTCGGCGGCGTTATTGCAGAGCTTGTAACCCAGGGTAAAACCAACATCCCCATCGCGCCGTTCTCTATCGACCGCTTTGCCGACGGCGTGACCGTTTGACGATAACGCCGGGGCATTGCTAGATTGCGTCTGCCGCGTTCGCGTCCTGTGGGCGTCGGCATCCGCAAAGGAACCCTTCCCATGAGTCTCAAACGGCACGATGTTGGGCATGAATGGGGCTATGGCCCGATCATGAGCCAGGCCATCGAGGACGATAGCGTGATCACCATCTCCGGCATGACGGCCGAGGACAGGACGGCTTCCATTGAGGTGCAGACCGCCCAGGTGCTGGCCAAGATCGACGGCTATTTGGCGGCTGCCGGAAGTGATAAGTCGAAGCTTCTTTCCGCCCTTATTCTGATCGCCGATATCGGCCTACGCCCCCGGATGAACAAGGTGTGGCAGGCCTGGATCGATCCCCTCAACCCACCGACGCGTGCTTGCGTCGGCGTCCAGTTCGAGGGGCAAACCAACGTCGAGATCATCGTCGTCGCCAAAAAGTAGGCGCGGCGTTTCTCACGTAACTTCCGTTTTTTTACTTACCAACAGGGAGATCGTTATGAGTATCAAACGTCATCAGGTCGGCCCCGTCATGAGCGGCATCGTTGAAGACGGCGACACGGTATACCTGCAGGGTCTGACCGCCGACGACAAGTCCGGGTCCGTCGGTGTGCAAACCGCCGAAGTGCTGGCTAAGATCGACAAGAACCTGGCCATTGCCGGTACCGACAAATCGAAGCTTTTGTCGGCCATGATCTACGTCTCCGACATTGGCCTCAGGCCCGAGTTGAACGAAGTGTGGAACGCTTGGATCGACCCCGCCAATCCGCCGACCCGCGCCTGCGTCGGCGTGCAATTGGAAGGAACGACCAACGTCGAGATCATCGTCGTGGCACGCAAGTAGAGGCATCTTAGGCGCCTACTGTGGCGTCGAAATTTCTGAACCGCGATCTATCTATTCCTATATCTCATGGGGATATTTAGATGCGCGGGGCAGGAAGGTCGGGGGCTGAGCGTGGGACGCAATCTTGAAGGCGGTGGCCTCAAAGGGCCGACGGCGGGGCAAATCTGGCCTCAAGCCCAGGGCCTTCATCTGGCGAATCACCGACCTCTTGACGGGGAAGGGAAAACGTCGACGGGTTGCCCGCCCCGTTGACAGCGGCGGGGCAAATGCCTATTTTCCGCCCCTTGCCGCGCTCCCATGTTTCCCAGGGACTAAAAATTTACCGCGATCGGCGACGAGGAACGAGCCATGAAGGTTAAGAACTCACTCAAGACGGCGAAAAAGCGTCACAAAGACTGCATCGTCGTACGCCGGGGCGGCCGCGTCTACGTTATTAACAAGCGCAACCCGCGGTTCAAGGCCCGCCAGGGCTGACTTTTCGGCCGCTTTGCCGGACGCTTTGGACCGCGCCTTCAGGCGCGGTTTTCTTTTCCTCCCGCCCCAATCACGCTAATGTAGGGCTCCTGACCATCGAAAGGGATGCCCCATGCTCATGCCCGAACCTGACGGGCAAGTCCTGGCGCGGCGCGGCGATATTGTGGCCGCGTTACGTGCCATGGTTCTCCGTGAGTCGATCATCGTTGATGAAGACGAACTCAGGGTCTATGAGAGCGATGGCCTCACGGCATACCGCCAACTGCCCCTCATCGTCGTATTGCCCGAGACCACGGAACAGGTCTCGCGCGTGCTTGCGTACTGCCACCAGGCTGGGGTCAAGGTGGTTCCGCGCGGCGCCGGTACCTCGCTTTCAGGCGGTGCCCTGCCGCTGGCCGATGCCATCACGCTCGGCCTCGGCAAGTTCAACCGTATCTTGGATATCGATTTCGCCAACCGCTGCGTGGCCGCACAGCCGGGCGTCACCAATCTTGCCATCACCCAGGCCGTCGAGGGCGAGGGCTTCTACTACGCTCCCGACCCGTCGAGCCAGATCGCGTGTACAATCGGCGGCAACGTGGCCGAGAACGCGGGCGGCGTCCATTGCCTTAAATACGGTCTGACCACCAACAACGTGCTCGGCGTCGAGATGGTGTTGATGACGGGCGAGGTGATGCGTTTCGGCGGCAAGCACCTGGACAGTGGCGGTTACGACCTGATCGGCCTGATCACCGGTTCCGAGGGGCTGTTGGGGGTCATCACCGAGGTCACCGTGCGCATTCTGCGCTCGCCCGAGACGGCCAGGGCATTGTTGATCGGCTTTCCGTCGAACGAGGCGGCGGGCGATTGCGTTGCCGCCGTCATTGCCGCCGGCATCATTCCCGCCGGTATGGAGATGATGGACAAACCCGCCATCCACGCCGCCGAGGACTTTGTCCAGGCCGGCTATCCCCTCGACGCCGAAGCGCTTTTGATCGTCGAGCTGGACGGTCCCGAGGCCGAAGTGGCGTACCTGATAGAAACGGTGGAGGAGATTGCCCGCGACAATGGCGCGCTGACACTACGCGTCAGCCAGAGCGAAGACGAACGTGAACGCTTCTGGGCCGGCCGCAAGGCCGCCTTTCCCGCGGTCGGACGCATCTCACCTGATTACTACTGTATGGACGGCACCATCCCGCGCCACAAGCTGCCGGTGGTCCTCAACCGCATCCGCCAACTGTCGGCCCGCTATGGCCTGCGTGTCGCCAATGTCTTCCATGCCGGCGACGGCAACCTCCATCCATTGATCCTCTACGACGCCAACGAGCCCGGAGAGCTGGAAGGCGCCGAGGAATTCGGCGCCGATATCCTCAGGCTCTGTGTCGAAGTCGGCGGCGTGCTGACCGGCGAGCACGGCGTCGGGGTGGAGAAACGCGACCTCATGGGGGTGATGTTCACCGAAGTTGATTTGAAGCAGCAGCAGCGGGTCAAGTGCGCTTTCGATCCCGACGGCTTGCTCAATCCAGGCAAGGTTTATCCGACCCTGCACCGTTGCGCCGAACTAGGCCGGGTTCATATCCAGCGTGGCCAGACGCGCTTTCCCGACATCCCGCGGTTTTAGGAAATTTCCATGTTAGTAAGATACGGCACCGGCCCGCTCCCCCTCCCGGCCACCCAATGGCACGGTACGCTGTGGGTGGCCGGGAGGGGGAGTGGGCCGGAACCGAGCTATCATGAAGCCTTCCCCGGACGCCCATGACCGAAACCCTGAAACCCGAGACGCCCGACCAGCTTTGCGAAGCCGTCCGCTGGGCCGCCGCCGCCGAGGAGGCGTTCGAGGTCTTGGCGGCGGGCACCAAGCGATCCTTCGGGCGCCCCGTGGAGGCCGGCCACCGGCTCGACCTCGGCGTATTCGCCGGCATCGGGCTTTACGAGGCCGAGGAACTGGTCCTTGCCGCCGGTGCGGCGACGCCCTTGGCCGAGATCGAGGCAGCGTTGGCCGACAAGCGCCAGCGCCTGGAGTTCGAGCCCCCGGACCTGGGGCCGCTCCTCGGTGCCGCGCCGCGCCTGGGGACGATCGGCGGCGCCATTGCGTGCAATCTGGCCGGGCCCAGGCGCATCAAAGCCGGTGCGGCGCGCGACCATGTCTTGGGTTTTAACGCGGTAAGCGGCCGGGGAGAGATCTTCAAGTCGGGCGGTCGGGTGGTCAAGAACGTCACCGGCTTCGATCTGTCGAAGCTCATGGCGGGCTCGTTCGGGACCCTCGCCGTGATGACCGAGGTTACCGTCAAGGTATTGCCGGTGGCCGAAGAGACGCGGACGGTCCTGGTCCTGGGCGCTGACGACGCGGCGGCCGGTAAGGCTATGTCGGCGGCTCTCGGCGCACCCAGTGATGTCTCGGGGGCGGCCCATTTGACAGCCCCGGTGGCATCGGCTTCGGGTATTGAGCGAGTGGCCGGCGCGGGTGGGGCGGTGACCGCGCTGCGCCTTGAAGGACCGGCCCCGTCGGTGAAGGTCCGCGCCCGGGCGATCGGCGATTTGATGAAGAATTTCGGCGAACTCGACGAACTGGGTTCGGCAGACTCGGCCGTGTTGTGGCGCGAGGTCGGCAACGCCACCTTCTTCGCCGGCGACGACGGCGGCCCGGTATGGCGGCTTTCGGTGCCGCCGGCCGCCGGCGCCCGGGTGGCGGCGCATATCTTGGACGGTATCGAAGGAAAGGTCTTCTACGACTGGGGCGGCGGCCTCATGTGGCTCGCCCTGGCGCCGACGGACGACGGAGGTCACGGGGTTGTACGCTCCGCCACGGCCCAGCACGGCGGCCACGCGACTTTGGTGCGCGCCGCCGCCGGGGTGCGCACCCGGGTGCCCGTATTCGAGCCCCAGCCGGCGCCCCTGGCGGCGCTGACCAAGCGCGTCAAGGAGGGCTTCGATCCCTTGGCCGTGCTCAACCCCGGCCGCATGGTCGCGGGCGTTTAGCCATGCAAACCAGCTTTACCGCCAGTCAACTCGCCGATCCCGCGATCCAGGAAGCCAACGACATCTTGCGCAAGTGCGTCCATTGCGGTTTCTGTACGGCGACCTGTCCGACCTATGTGCTGCTCGGCGACGAGTTGGACGGCCCGCGCGGGCGTATCTATCTGATCAAGGAAATGCTGGAAAACGACAAGCCGGCCTCGGCCGGGGTGGTCAAGCATATCGACCGCTGTCTGACGTGTTTGTCGTGTACGACGACCTGTCCGTCGGGGGTCGATTACATGCACTTGGTCGATCGGGGCCGGGTGCATATCGAAAAGACCTTCCGCCGCCCCTGGGCCGAACGCCTGCTGCGTGCCGTGCTGGCCGCCGTCCTCCCCTATCCGAGCCGCTTCCGCCTGGCGCTATGGGGTGCCTGGCTGGCGCGGCCATTTCGGACTCTGATGCCGGGGCGCCTGCGGGGAATGGTAGAAATGGCACCCGGGCGCATTACGGCCGCCTCATCCGGTGACCGGCCCCAGGTGTTCGCCGCCCAGGGGCCAAGGCGCAAGCGGGTGGCGCTTTTGACCGGCTGCGCCCAACGGGTCCTGCGTCCGGCCATCAACGAGGCGACCGTCAGGGTCCTGACCCGCCACGGCTGCGAGGTGGTGGTGTTGGGGAATCTGGGTTGCTGCGGGGCGCTGGTTCACCACATGGGCCGCGAGGACGAGACCTTGGCCGTGGTCAAGGCTAACGTCGAGGCCATCGAGCGTGAGGCCGAGGCTGGCGGCCTGGACGCCGTGGTCATCAACGCATCGGGCTGCGGCACCATGGTCAAGGACTACGGCCATATCTTAAGCGACGACGATGTTTGGGCGGAACCCGCCCGGCGCACCGCCGCCCTGGCACGGGACGTGAGCGAGGTGATGACCGAGCTAGGCCTTAAGGATCCGGTCCCTATCCCCTGGCCGGGCGGCGGTCCCAGGATCGTCGCCTATCACTCGGCGTGCTCCATGCAGCACGGCCAGGGCCTGCGCCAGGAACCCGTGGCGCTGTTGGCTCAGGCTGGGATTGAGGTCCGAGAGCCCGCCGAAGGGCACCTGTGCTGCGGTTCCGCCGGCACCTACAACCTATTGCAGACGGAAATCGCGGCCCGGCTCGGCGCGCGCAAGGCGGCCAATTTGGAAGGCCTTGGCGCAACCGTCATCGCTACCGGCAACATCGGCTGTCTGGTGCAACTTGCCGGCACCACGACGGCAAGCGTGGTGCATACGGTGGAGCTACTCGATTGGGCGACCGGCGGGCCGCCCCCCGACGAACTGGCCTAGTCGCCTATATCAACACTGCGTGAGCATCTCCCTTCACCCCTTGGCATAGGAGAACGAGACAGCGTATCGTTCGCTTATGCGTAGCATTCTCAATGCGGTTTTGGCCGTGGCGTTCCTGACCCTGGCCGCTCCGGCGACGGCAGACCAGAACGACCCGCGTCTCGATCAGTTGTTCTCCCGCCTCAAGGAGACAGACGACTTGGCAGTGGCCAAATCGATCGAACGGGACATTTGGGGGATTTGGACCCGTTCGGGAGACGAAGCCATCGACCGCGAGATGGAAAAGGGACTCAATGCCATGGACCTGGGCAACGCCAAGGCGGCGTTGACGGTCTTTGATTCCGTGGTCAAGAAAGCACCCGAATATGCCGAAGGCTGGAACAAGCGGGCGACCATCTATTACTACATGAACGAATACGAGGCCTCCATCCGCGACGTCGAAAAAACACTGGCGCTGGAGCCCCGTCATTTCGGCGCCCTGGCGGGCCTGGGCAGCATCTATCTGGAGACGGGTAAGGAACAAGACGCACTCAAGGCACTGGAAAAGGCACTCGCCGTCCACCCTCACCTGGTGTTTGTCAAAATGCGGGTCAATAAGCTGAAAAAGAAATTTCTCGGCACACCGATCTGACACCGCCCAGGGGCGCCTGGCCAGGCCCTTCTGACCTACCTCAACGAAACTTGGCAAGGGTCGGGACGCCGCCTATGGTGTCGTGCTTGGCCTTCCTGTCCCAAGGGGGCGGGCTTCATTCACGATTGACGGAAAGACGACTATGACGAAGGTTCTGGTTCTGGGTGCCGGCAAGATCGGCATCATCGTCGCCGAGCTTCTTGCCGGGGTGGGCGATTACACGGTTACGCTATCCGACGGCGATGCGGCGGCGATGAAGGTCCGGCCCCGCGATGATGTGACGCCACTGGTCCTCGACGCCAACGATGCCGACGCCCTCGGCCGTTCACTTGACGGTATGGACGTGGTGGTCAGCGCCCTGCCTTTTTTTCTCAATCAGAAGGTCATGCAGGCGTCGCGCGACATCGGCGCCCATTATTTCGACCTTACCGAGGACGTGGAGACGGCGCATCTGGCCCGCCAATGCTCCGACGGAGCGGACACCGGCTTCGTCCCCCAATGCGGCCTGGCGCCCGGGTTCATTTCAATCGTTGCCAACCATCTGGTCGGGAAGTTCGATGAAATCGGGGACGTGCGGCTCAGGGTCGGCGCCCTGCCGCAGTTCCCTGACAACGCACTCAAGTACAACCTGACCTGGAGCACCGACGGCCTCATCAACGAGTACTGCAACCCCTGTGAGGCCATCCACGAAGGCGAACGGCGCCAACTCCTGGCACTTGAGGGTCTTGAGAGTTTCTCCCTCGACGGCATCGACTACGAAGCCTTCTCGACGTCCGGCGGGGTTGGCACGCTATGCGAGACCCTGGCCGGACGGGCACGCAACGTCAGTTACAAGACCATTCGCTATCCCGGCCACCGCGACATGGTCCAGATGCTGATCCGCGACCTCAAGCTCGGCGAACACCGCGACACCTTCAAGCAGCTCATCGAACACGGCATTCCCGTTACCCGCCAAGACGTGGTGCTTATCTTCGTCACCGTTACCGGAATACGGGACGGGGTGTTCACCCAAGAGACCTTTGCCAAGAAGGTCTACGGCGACGACGAAGACGGCGGACACAGCGCTATCCAGAAAACGACCGCCGGCGGCGTCTGCGCTATGGTCGATCTACACCGCGACGGCAAGCTGCCCCAGTCCGGTTTCGTGCGCCAAGAGGACGCCGATTTCGGGGACTTCATCGCCAACCGGTTTGGCCGCGTCTACGCTTGAAGACGCCAAGAGAGGGGAAACCATGACGACCACGGAAACGGCACTCATCGTCGGAGTCGGCACGGGCCTCAGCGCATCCTTGGCGCGGCTATTTGCCCGCCAAGGCATGTCGGTCGCCCTGGCCGCGCGCGACGCCGACAAGCTTGCCGCCCTGGCCGATGAGACCGGCGCGCGCGCATATGCCTGTGACGTGGTGCGGGCCGACGACGTTGATGGCCTTTTTGGCGCCGTCACCAGTGATCTCGGGACGCCTGACGTGGTCGTCTACAACCCCAGTTTTCGGACCCGTGGACCACTCATCGAGCTTGATTCCGCCCAAGTTGAAAAGTCGCTGATGGTAACGTGCTTCGGCGGCTTTCTGGTCGGCCAAGCGGCGGCGCGACTGATGTTGGAACAGGGCCGCGGTTCCATCCAATTCACCGGCGCATCGGCCAGCGTCAAGGGCTACGTCAACTCGGCACCGTTCGCGATGGGTAAGTTCGCGCTCCGCGGTCTGGTCCAGAGCATGGCGCGCGAACTGGCGCCTAAAAACATTCACGTGGCGCACTTCATTATCGATGGCGGCATCGGGCGGTCGGATGACCCCCGCGCCGCCGGTCGTGGAACCGACGGTCTCCTTGATCCCGACGCCATCGCCGAGACCTATCTCGCCATCCACCGCCAGCACCGCAGTGCCTGGACCTGGGAGGTCGAACTGCGGCCCTGGGTGGAGACTTTCTGAGCGTCAACTGTCCAGGGTATAGACCGCGACGGTTTCGGACTTGCCACGCACCGCCACGCTACCGATGGCACGCAAAGGAACGTCCGGCGCCAGGGCGGCGGTAGAGGCGGCGACGAGCACCGCCGTGCCGTGCTCCTTGTTGAGTTGTTCGAGGCGCGCCGCCAGGTTCACCGCGTCGCCGTGCACGGTGTAATTCATGCGGCCCTCCGCACCCACGTTGCCGGCGACCACCTCGCCCGTATTGACGCCGATGCGGCAGGCGAGCCGGTGGCCGGCGAATTCCCGCTCGGCGATGGCATTGTGAATTTCCGCCGCCGCGTCGAGTGCCTGCCGGGCGTGGTCCGGATCGGCGAGGGGGACGTTGAAGGTGGCGAGAATGGCATCGCCCTGGAACTGGGTAACAACGCCGCCGTGACGTTCCACGATTTCCACCAAGACGGTGAAGTAGGCATTGAGCAGGCTGACGATGTCTTCCGGCCGCAGGCGTTCGGAAAGGGCCGTGAACCCAGCGAGGTCGGCGAAAAGGATTGTCGCCTCGCAGGTTTGCGGGCTCAGTGCACCCTGGTCGTTCAAGAGCGCGGTGGCGACACTCTCTGGAACGAAGCGGCCGAATAGCTCACGCATCAAACGGCGTTCGCGCAGCCCATCGACCATTTCGTTGAACGAGGCTGCCGCGGGCCGCGATGGCCAGGCGCCGGATGGGTCGGCCCGTGAGGCGCCCGATGAGGATGGCGACGGCGACGGCCAGCACAAGAATGCCGAAACCGCTTAAAGCGGTGAGTTGCAAGCGCCGCACCTCGGCGCCTGCGGTCTCAGCGTCGAAATAGGTTCCCACGGTCCACGGACGGTCGCCGAATCGGTCCAGGACGCGGTGGATGAATATGAAGGTGCGCCCGCCGATCTCAATTCCCGAAGAACTGATGCGCCGCGTCGGGTCAAGCAACTCGATCTCGAAACTGTTCTCGCTCCAGATGCCGGCGAGGATGGGGTCGTTCAATTGGACGAGGCTCGGCACGGGCGCGTCGTCCGTCGTCTTTTCCGCCCAGTTCATGAGATAGGGGTGCGCCAACACACGCGTCCGGTCATAGAGGATGAAAGGAACCTGGCCCGAATTACCGGCTTTGACGGTGAGGGAGCGCGACAGGTCATTGATGGTCACTGCTTGTACCATCAGGCCGAGGAAGCGTTCGTCGTGCATCAAGGGCGTCCGCAAGTTGATAACCGTTTGGGTGAACCGGCTGGCCCAAAAGGGCTCGCTCCATGTCGGGCCGGCAAACCGGCGGGCATCCTCGATCCTGTCTACCGCGCGCTCTCCGGCTAGCGTCGTGGTCGTCATCTTGCCGTTTCGGCGCTGATAGCGGCGCACACTGTGGTCGGCGGAGAGAAACGCGATACCCGAGACCTGGGGAGTCGCCGCCAACGCACCCATCACGAAGCGGTCAAAGGCGGCCCCGTCCGCGGGATCGATGCGGCCCGCGGCCACCTCACCGGAGATCCAGGCCGCCTGGTGGGCCACCGGGTCGAGAAGGCTTTCCACCTGCTGGACCATTACCTCGACCATGGCCTCGGCTTTGTCGCTCAGCAGCGTTCGGGTGTTCTCCCGGGCACTCCAAAAGCCGAGGACCAGCACCCCCGCCACGGCGATCAGCGTCAGGCCGCCGAAGCCAAGCCCGAGCAGCGCGCCGACGGAAACCCGAATTCGCCTTGCCTTGGATGCCTGTTCTGTCATCGTTAAACGTTACCCCGCGACGCGCTTATCGAACCTTGCCACCACAATACCATGGGGAACCGTCATAGCGAGCCGTCGCCCGACGTTGCGAATGGCTTTCAATGTGCTTGAAGGGCGGTGATGTGCGGGGTAGCCTTCGTCCACGGATGCAGGCAACGGGAGACCGCCATGACAGCGGAACCGGCGCAAAACCCGGTCGATGACGACTTGATCGAGGAACTTCATGCCATCGTCGGTCAACGCCTGACCACGGCTCCGGCGGTGCGCGAAGAACACGGTCGCGACGAATCCTACCATGCCCCCCGGCCGCCGGACGTGGTGGTTTACGCCACTTCCACCGAAGAGGTCAGCGACATCGTCAAGGTCTGCGCCCGACGCCAGGTGCCCGTCATTCCGTTCGGCACCGGGACTTCGCTGGAGGGTCACGTGGCAGCTCTTAAGGGTGGGGTGTGCATCGACTTGATGCAGATGAACGAGGTCCTGGCGGTCAACGTTGAAGACATGGATTGCACCGTCCAGGCCGGGGTGACGCGTAAGCAACTCGGCGAACATTTGCGTGATACCGGTCTTTTTTTCGCCGTCGACCCGGGGGCCGATGCCTCCATTGGCGGTATGGCCGCGACGCGGGCTTCGGGCACCAATGCGGTGCGTTACGGCACCATGCGCGAGACCGTCCTGGCCTTGACGGTGGTCCTGGCCGACGGAAGGATCATCCGAACCAGCCGGCGGGCCCGCAAGTCGTCGGCCGGCTACGACCTGACGCGGTTATTCGTCGGCTCCGAAGGGACGCTAGGCGTGATTACCGAAGTGACCCTGCGTCTGGTCGGCATCCCCGAGGCCATTTCGGTGGCGGTCTGTGCCTTTCCTGACCTGGCGGCGGCGGTGAATGCCTCCATCACCACCATCCAGGCGGGCGTCCCGGTGGCGCGCATCGAAATCCTTGACGACAAGCAGATGGAAGCGATCAACAAGTTCTCCAAGCTCGACTACCCGGAAGCGCCGACACTCTTTTTCGAATTCCACGGCTCCGAGGCCGGGGTGGTGGAGCAGGTCGAGACGGTGGAGGCGATTGCCGACGACTTCGGCGGTTCCGATTTCCAATGGGCGACCAAAGCCGAAGACCGGGCGCGGCTGTGGCAGGCGCGCCACGATGCCTTTTACGCCGCCATGGCGCTGCGCCCGGGATCCAAGGGGTATGCCACCGATGTCTGCGTCCCCATTTCGCGTCTCGCTGAGTGTATCGTGGAAACCCGCAAGGATATCGAGGAATCAAAACTATTGGCGCCCATCGTCGGCCACGTCGGCGACGGCAATTTTCACCTGGTGATGGTTCTCGACCCCGACGACCCTGATGAGATGGCCCGCGCCAAGGCCCTTAACGAGCGCTTGGTGATGCGCGGCTTGGCCATGGACGGGACGTGCACCGGCGAGCACGGGGTGGGCTATGGCAAGATCGACTTCCTCGTCGCCGAGCACGGGGAAGCGGTGAGTGTCATGCGCACCATCAAGACGGCGCTCGATCCCCTGGGCATCATGAACCCGGGCAAGATTGTGCGCGTTTAATCCCCCCCGATCTCCGCCTTAGGTTATGACAGCCCCTGACCAAGCTGCTAGTATGCGGGCCGGGACCGGTACCGTGCTGGGGCGGACGGTGTAGACTCCAAACCATTGCCAACCACGGAGCGGCGACCCTGAAAAAATTTCTGTTTGCCCTAATCACCCTACCCGTTGTTCTCGTGGCCGCGGTGTTGATCGTCCCCAGTTTCATCGATTGGAACCAGTACCGCGACGAGTTAGCGGCCCAGGGCAAGGCTTTCACCGGGCGCGACATCACCATCGGCGGTGATATCAGCATCGCTCTCCTGCCCGCCCCCCAGGTGGTTGCGCGCGACGTCCGGGTGGCCAACCTGGACGGTGCGGCTGCCCCCGATATGGTGCGTCTCAGCTCGCTTGAGGTGCGTGTCGCACTGGGCCCCCTCATGGGCGGCAACGTCCAGGTCGAAACCGTACGCTTGATCAAACCCGTCATCGAACTGGAATTGTTGGCGGACGGACGCCGGAATTGGGATATTACCGCCGTGGCGACGAAGGACGCTCCGCCCGCCGCCACTGCGAAAGGACCGACCGTATCGACGGAACCGGCTGCGGCCCAACCCGACGTTCCCGTGCGGCTGGACAATTTCGTCATCAAAGACGGCCTTTTGGTTTATCGCGACGAGCAGAGCGGCACCGTCGAGACGGTCAAGGTTGAGACCGCGACCATTGCCGCCGCGTCGCTGATCGGTCCCTTTGAAAGTGCCGGGCGGTTGGAGCTGAAGGGCATTGCCTTCGATTACGAGGCCACCGTTGGCGCCATCATTAATCAACGCACCGCGCCTTTAAACCTGGTATTGGGGGTCGGGGCCGGCCTGACCCGTGTTCAGGTCAACGGGACCCTGGTCGGCATGGCCGAAACGCCCAAATTCAAGGGCACGGTCAAGGCCGTGGGAAAGGACTTGGCCGGTCTGATCCGCATGGCGAGCGGAGAAGGCCCGCTTCCCGGTTTTTTGGGCCAACCCTTCGGCGTCGAGGGTGATTTGGTGGCCTCCGCCGCCGGCGCCGAGGTCAAGAACTTGGTGGTGAACCTGGGTGAAACCGAGGCCAAGGGCGCGGTCACGGTAAAGTCGGAAAACGGTATCGTTACGGCGGCCCGGCTCGCCGTCCGCCACGTCAATCTGGACAAGTGGCTGGATATGCCGGACGCTCTGCCGGCGAAGGCGGCCTCGGCGTTGGCCGAGACAAAGCCGAAGGGCAGCGAGCCAAAGGCGTCGATCGCGCTGAAGCCGCAGAAGTCGGCTGGCAAGGTGGCGCCAGCGACCCAGGCCTTTGCCCTGCCGGCGGGCCTTGCCGGTTCCCTCGTCACCTCGGTCGATACCGTCACCTTCCTGGGCGGACTGGTCCGCCAGGTCAAGGCCAATGTCGAGCTGGCCGAGGGTGACGTCACCATCAGCCAGCTCTCGGCTCAGCTTCCCGGTGGCTCCGATATAGCATTGTTCGGCGTCGTCGGCGGCGACAACGGACAACCCCGCTTCGAGGGCTCCGTCGAAGGCAAGGTGAACGATCTTCGCCGTCTCCTCGGCTGGCTCGGTATCGAGGCACCGCCCGTGGCCACGGACCGCCTGCGCACCCTTGAGGTGACGAGTGAGATCAGCGCGACGGCCAAGGAAGTTCAGGCCACCGCCATCAAGCTCAAGGTCGATAATACCCAGATCAAGGGCGGTGTGACCGTGGCGTTGCGCCGCCGCATGGCTTTCGGCGCCGACCTCTCGCTCGACAGCCTCAATCTTGATTCCTATCTCAAGGTTGGGGAGAGCGCTGGCACGAAGTCGGAAGGCGTGGCGCCCGAGAAAGCGTCCGGGACTAGCGACAAGGCAACCAAACAGGCAACACCCGTCAATCCGTTTGCCGCCCTGACCATTCTCAACACGATCGACGCCAATCTCACGGCGCGCGTCGGCTCAGTAACCTTTCGCCGCACGACGATCAAAAAAGCCGTCCTCGATGCCACACTGTTTGACGGTACGCTGAAGCTCCGCCGGGCGAACGTCGCCGACCTGGCGGGGGTCTCGGTCAAGGCCAGCGGCACGGTCGCCGGACTGGACGGCGTTCCCGAACTGAAGGGGGTCCGCCTCCAACTCAGTAGCGCTAATCTCTCGCGCCTGTTCCGGCTCGCCGACGTCAAGCCGCCAGTGGCGCCCAACAAGCTGGGTGCGGTGAAAATCAACGCGGACCTTGAGGGATATCTGTTGCAACCGCGCGTGAAGTTGCGCGTCAAGGCGGCCGGCGGCGATGTATCCATATCCGGCACGGCCTCGGCGGTATCCTTGCTCGGCGGCCTCAAAGTGGCGGTCACGGCCAGCCACCCCAACCTGGTAAGCCTACTGGGCAAGCTTGACGTGGACTATCGGCCGGTCGGCCCCATCGGCGCTATGAAATTCGCCGCCGAGGTGGCCGGTGATCCGTCGGCGGTGACGCTCACCGGCATCGATGCCAAGATCGGTGCCGTGGCGGTGAAGGGAAGCGCGGCGATCGGACTGACCGGAACGCGTCCCAAGGTCACCGCCGATCTGACCACCTCCAAGGTTATCCTTGATCGATTCCTGCCGGCTAAGCGGGCCGCTTGGCTGCCTGGCCGGAACCCGGTATGGCGCGGCCGGTCAACCGTCATTCCCGCTGCATGGCCCGGCCTGGTGCCATCCGTCGAACGCTCAAGAGTCCGCCGCGTTGCGACCAAGTCCGGCGCGGCGGGACGCTGGCCCCGGGATCCCATCGACCTCAAGGCACTGCAAAATTTCGACGCCGATCTCAAGGTGAAGGCGGCTTCCCTGGTCTTCGATACCTATGCGCTGAACAAGGCCCAGGTAACGGCGACGGTTAAGGACGGCGTTCTGCGTGCCGAGCATTTGAGCGGAGTTCTTTTCGGCGGCGCCCTTAACGGCAGGGCGACCATTGCGTCGGCCCCTGCGGTCGGCGTGGATGGGGCGATCACGTTGAAGAACGCCGACGTCCGCCAAGTGCTCGGCGCGGTGGCCGGCAAAGCCGCCGCCGGCGGCAGGATTAATTTGGATCTCGCCCTCGCCTCGCGCGGGCGCAGCGTTGCCGATCTGGTGGCGGCCCTCGGCGGAAAGGGTACGCTTGCATTGCGTGGCCTGGACGTCAAAGGCAGCGCCCGGGGCACGGCGCTGGCGTCGGTCCTCCAATTGCTCAATGCCATTCAGGGGCTGGGTGGTGGGTTGGCCGGTAAGAGCAGTGGACTGGCCGACGTCACCGGCAGCTTTCTTGTCGACCGCGGTATCGCCCGGACTCAGGATCTAAAACTGGTCTCTAATCTTAGTAACGGCGAGGCGCGGGGCAGTGTCGATCTGGCCAACTGGACCCTCGACGTCAAAGGCCAACTGACCATGGCCCAGAACATTCTGACCCGTCTTTTTGCCAGCAAGGTGCGCATTCCCCAGCAGGTTCCGTTCGAGGTCAAGGGCGCCCTGGACGCCCCCAAGGTGACCTTGTTGAGAGGGAGCACTGGCGGCGCGCCCACGGGCGGCACCGGCATCAAGCCCCTCGACAAATTACTGGAAAAGAAGGGGCTCGGCGGCGTGCTCGATAAGATCTTGCCGCGCCAGCGAAGCACCGCGACCCCGCCGCCGGCGCCGTCTTCCGACGGCACATTGCCGCCGCCTCCGCCGCCCGCCACCGAACAAAAAAAATTGCGGCCCGAGGACTTGTTGAAGCAGCTCTTCAAGATCCGCTGAGGCGTCTCGTTTCATCGAGAACGAAAACGCGGATGGCGCTCGAAAGGTTGCCGGGGCGCGCCCGATCGACCTCGGCGGCAAGGCGGTTTACCGAGATACCCCGAACCCGCGCCATTTCGGCAAAGGCCTCCCAAAAGGCGTCTTCCAGGGACACGCTGGTGCGGTGGCCGGCGATTTCCAGCGAATGCTTGCGGATGCGCCCCGGTTCGGTGGTCACCGTTTCCCCCCTTTTCTCTTGCCCGCTTTCCGATTGCGCCTGGCTGCTTCCCAAGCACGGCCGGCCCAGGCGCTGATTTCTTCGGCATCCTCCATAACGTCGTCCGGCACCTCGTGATAGGGCATGGTCATGCGGCCGTCCTCGAAGGGAACGAAGGGGGTCATGTCGGCCGCTTCGTATTCTCCACGGTTGCCGTCATCGGTACGGAAATAGAGCACGTCGCGACGCGTGATCAGACCGAACATGACGCCGTCGCGGTAAAGCCCGACACCGCCGAACATGGGCCGGGCCGTCACCCCGCCAAGGAGCTCCAAAAGGTCAAGAATATGGTCGCGAAGCTCAGGGCTGACGGCCATTACCGGCTCCTTCTATGCCAGGTGTTCGTACAGCATCAACACAGCGAAAACCAATAAGATGACGCCCGTGCCGCGCGCCATGGCACGGGTGACGGCGGGTGCCACCAGCCATCGGCGCACCGCTTCCGCCGCCCACACCATAGGCGCTTGCCACACAGTGTTGATGACGATCAGAACGGCGGCCAGGGTGATCAGTTGGATCGATACGTCACTGCGTCCGGTATCGACGAAATTCGGGAACAGGGCCAGGAACAAGATGATGACCTTTGGATTGAGAATATTGCACACGATGGCGTCACGGCACGCCTTGCCGGTGCCGACGACGGGACCGCCGTTTTGCAGGCTGAGCGCTCCGCCGCCGCGCAGGCCCTGTACCCCAAGCCAGCCCAGGTACGCCGCCCCGGCGACGGCGACGGTTTTGAACAGCACCGGCGATGAGGCGATGATCAAGCTGACGCCGAGCACCGCCAGTAAGGTGTGGAGGGCAAGGCCGACCTGTACCCCGGCGACGGCGGCCAAGCCGACTTTGGGACCCGAGGTCAAGGTATAACGCAAGATGAGGATGGTATCGGGTCCCGGCGACATGACCAGCGCCGTCACGGCAACGATAAAGGCACCCAGGACGGCCATCTCGACGGGCATGGGGCTACTCAAGGTCCGGGTAAATGGGAAAGTCACGGCACAGCGCGCGCACCTTTTCGCGCACCTCGGCGGTGTGTCCCGAAATAGGGCCGTCGTTCATGGCGTCCAGCACATCGGCAATCATGGCGCCGATGGCGGCGAACTCAGTTGTGCCGAAGCCCCGGGTGGTGGTGGCCGCGACGCCGAAGCGAACTCCAGACGTGACGCTGGGTGGCTGATCGTCGAAGGGGACGGCGTTCTTGTTGCAGGTCAGGCCGGCCGCCTCCAGGCACCGCGACGCAGCGTCGCCGGTCAATCCCCGCGCCCTAAGATCGGCCAACATGAGCGGCGTATCGGTACCGCCCGAGACGATATCGACATCGCGTTCCATCAACGCTCCGGCTAGCGCCCGGGCGTTGTCCAGGACCGCTTGGGCGTAGGCCTTGAACTGAGGCTTGAGGGCCTCGCCCAGGCACACCGCCTTGGCGGCGACGGCGTT
Organism: Rhodospirillales bacterium; assembly: GCA_030754885.1. Lineage (GTDB taxonomy): Bacteria > Pseudomonadota > Alphaproteobacteria > Rhodospirillales > JASLLZ01 > JASLLZ01. Next base: position 20,601 of record JASLZL010000085.1, read on the forward strand.
GAGAAGGACGCTGCCCTGAACGCCGGGAAAAATCGCCTGATCGATGCGCCGCGCCAGCTCGCCGTCGTTGGTGAGGATGAGCCCGCCGCGCCCGCCGCGCAGGTTCTTGTACGTCGTCGCCGTCACCACATCGGCGTGGGGCAAGGGATCGGGGTGGACGCCGCCGGCGACCAGGCCGGCGAAGTGGGCCATGTCGACCAAGAGTGTCGCGCCGACCGCCTTGGCGATGGCGCCAAAGCGGGCGAAGTCGATGACGCGCGGATAGGCCGAGCCGCCGGCAATGATCAAGCGCGGCTTGTGTTGGCGGGCCAGGCGCTCGACTTCATCAAGGTCGATCAGCCCGTCGTCTGGCCGTACCCCGTAATGGACGGCCCGGAGCCACTTGCCCGAAATGTTGGGCGCCGCACCGTGGCTCAAGTGTCCCCCGGCACTGAGAGCCATGGCGAGGATGGTGTCGCCGGGCTTGAGGAGCGCCAGGTAGACCGCTTGGTTGGCCTGGCTGCCCGAATGGGGCTGGACGTTGGCGAAGGCGCAGCCGAAAAGCCGCTTGGCGCGCTCGATGGCCAGGGACTCGACGCGGTCGGCGAACTCGGCACCGCCGTAATAGCGCCGCCCCGGATAGCCCTCTACGGTCTTGTTGGTCATCACCGAACCCAGCGCGCCGAGGCTAGCCAGGCTGACCACGTTCTCCGATGCGATAAGCTCGATCTGATCCTGCTGGCGCCTAAGCTCGCCCAGCATCGCCTCGTGGACCTCGGGATCGGCCGCCGCCAGATCGTCGGTGAAATAGCCCGGATGGGGTCCCAGTGCCGCCCAAGATGACGCCATGCCGCCGCCCATTCGCCTGCCTTGCGGGGGCGCAGTCTAGCACCCGGGCTTCGTGTGGGAAACCCGCCGCGGGAGGATGGATCGCGGGCCCTTGACGGATGTGATGGCTGATACTATATTTAACCATATGGTTAACTATCAACAGAACCATGGACGCGAGGCTGAACTGGACGCTGTTTTCGGTGCCCTCGCCGACCCGACGCGGCGCGCCATCCTGGCCCGTCTGGCCGAGGGACCAACCACGGTCGGCGATTTGGCAATGCCCTTCACCATCTCGCTGCCGGCGGTCTCACGGCACCTGAAGGTCTTGGAAAAAGCCGGCCTGTTGGCGCGCGACCGCGAGGGCCGAATTCACCGTTGCCGGCTGGAGGCTCAAGCCATGAACGAGGCGGCCGACTGGATCGCCCACACCCGGGCGTTCTGGGAAGGCCGTCTGGAACGACTCGCCCGCTATTTGGAAACCCCTGAGGAGGAATAACCGATGGACACCATGACCACGACCGCCGAGCTTGAACTGAAGCGTGTCATCGCCGCGCCGCGCGAGGATGTCTTCCGCGCCTGGACAGAGGCCGATGCCTTGAGCGCCCGGTTCGGACCCAAGGGCGTGGCGGCGCGGATTACCGAGCTCGACCCCCGCCCTGGCGGACGCTACCGCTGCGAAATGAACGAAGACGGCACGTACGGTGTCGCCGGCCAATTTAGCGAAGTGGTGCCCTCGCAACGCCTGGTCTTCACCTGGACATGGGAGAACGGTCACTTCGCTGACATCGAGACCGAAGTCGAGATCACTCTGGCCGACGTCCCGGGCGGCACGGAACTAACGCTGGTCCATCGGCGCCTGTCGGGCGACGAAGCGCGCGAAAAACACGCCCAGGGCTGGAACGGCAGCCTCGATTGCCTGGACGATTACCTGGCTGGCCGTTAGAGGCCGCCCAGGAAGGCGGCGATGACGTCCAGCGCCTCGTCCCAGTTTTGCTGTTCCGTGCGTCCCGACGCCTTGCGCGGCTTGAACCCGTGGTCGCCGTTCTCCAACCAATGCACTTGGATGGCGGGATCAAGGCCATAGGTCGCGACATCGGCGCCGCCGCCGAAGGGATCGCGGGTGCCTTGCAAGATGAGCGTCGGGGTGCGGAGCGTTTTCAGATGGTCGATGCGCGGCTTCTCGGGACGGCCCGGCGCGTGGAAGGGATAGCCTAAACAAACGATCCCGCGGACGGGGGCGTCGCCGGCTTCGGCGGCGGCGGCAAACATGCTCGCCATACGCCCGCCCATGGACTTGCCGCCGACGATCAGGCGTTCGTGTCCAAGGGTCTCGACGACCGTCTGCCAAGTCTCCAGCAGCACCGGCGCCCGGTCGGGCGGACGCTTGGGTCCGCCGACCCGGCGCTTGGCCATGTAGGGGAATTCAAACCGCGCGGCCCGGTACCCCCGCTCGGCCAGCCCTTCGGCGAAGGCGGCCATGTAGGGGGTGTCCATGGGTGCCCCGGCGCCATGGGCCAGGGCGACGCAAAGCGGCGCGTCCTTAGGCCCGTCAAACAGGATGTCCGGTTGAGCCATGAGTTGACCTGACCTCACTTGGCGCCGGCCCGGTATTGGGCAAAGAAGTCGTTGCCCTTGTCGTCGACGACAATGAAGGCGGGGAAATCCTCGACCTCGATGCGCCACACCGCTTCCATTCCCAGCTCGGCGTATTCGACGCAGTCGACCTTTTTGATGCAGTCCTGGGCCAGACGCGCCGCCGGTCCGCCGATAGAGCCGAGATAGAAACCGCCATGGGTCTTGCAGGCTTGCGTTACCTGGGGCGAGCGGTTGCCCTTGGCCAACATGACCATGGAGCCGCCGGCGGCCTGGAATTGATCGACATAGGAATCCATGCGCCCGGCGGTGGTCGGACCGAATGAGCCCGACGCATACCCGGCCGGCGTTTTGGCCGGCCCGGCATAATAAACGCAGTGGTCTTTCATGTACTGGGGCAGGCCTTCGCCACTGTCCAGGCGTTCCTTGAGCTTGGCGTGGGCAATGTCGCGGGCGACGATCAGGGAACCCGAAAGCGACACCCGGGTCCGAATGGGGTGGCGGCCGAGGGCCGCCAGGATTTTTTCCATGGGTTGGTCGAGGTCGATCTTCACGACCTTTGTCTCCAACTCGTCTTCGGTAATCTCGGGCAGATACTGGGCCGGGTTGCTTTCCAGTTCTTCCAGAAAAACGCCGTCGGTGGTGATCTTGCCCAGGATCTGGCGGTCGGCGGAACACGAAACCCCGATGCCGACCGGGCACGAGGCGCCGTGACGCGGCAGGCGGATGACGCGCACGTCGTGGCAGAAGTACTTGCCGCCGAACTGGGCGCCGATGCCCATCGACTGTGTCATGGCAAGGACGGTTGCTTCCATCTCAACGTCGCGAAAGGCCTGTCCGAACTCGTTGCCGCTTGTGGGCAGGCCGTCGAGATAGTGCGTGCTGGCCAGCTTGACGGTCTTCAAGGTCATTTCGGCCGAGGTGCCGCCGATGACGACGGCCAGGTGATAGGGCGGGCAGGCGGCGGTGCCGAGCGTCCTGATCTTCTCGTCGAGAAAGGCGGCCAAGCTTTCGGGATTCAAAAGCGCCTTGGTTTGCTGGTAGAGGAAGGTTTTGTTGGCTGATCCGCCGCCCTTGGCCAGGAAGAGGAACTTGTACTCGTCGCCGCCAACGGCATGGATGTCGATCTGGGCCGGCAGGTTGTTGCCCGTATTGACCTCGGTAAAAAGATCCAGCGGCGCCACCTGGCTGTAGCGCAGATTGTTCTCGGCGAAGGCGTTGAGGATGCCCTGGGACAACGCCGCCTCGTCGTCGCTTGACGTCCACACGGCCTGGCCTTTCTTGGCAAAAACGATGGCGGTGCCGGTGTCTTGGCACATGGGCAGGACGCCGCCGGCGGCTATGTTGGCGTTTTTCAACAGCTCAAGGGCAACGAAGCGGTCGTTTTCCGACGCCTCCCCATCATCGAGGATCGAGGCAAGCTGCTTCAGGTGCCCTGGCCTGAGCAGGTGCGAGGTGTCGCGCAACGCCTGGGCGGCCAGAAGCGTCAGGGCTTCTGCCTCCACCTTGAGCACGGTGCGGCCTTCGAACTGCGCGGTGGAGACGTGGTCGGTGGTCAGCAGGCGGTAAGGGGTCTGGGTGTCCTTGGTCAGGGGGAATATTTCATGATGGTCGGCGGTGCTCATGGCGTCACCTTCTTGATCGGTGGGTGATGGGCTTGGCGGCGTGGCAGGAATTACTTCTTGCGGAAGGTGTCGAGGGTTATGACCTCGCCCGACTTGCCGTCCTCTGGGGCTTTGGTCACCGCCGGCGCCTCGATTGGGTCCTCGGCTTCGTCCTGGGGCTCGTCTTTGAGCTTGGCCACGGGTTGGGGTATACGCGGCTTTGGCTTGGCGTCGTCTTCGCCCGCCGCCATCGGCAATTCGCCTGCTTCCGTCTCCGACACCTTGAGTTGTAATTCGAAATTAACTCCGGGGTCGGCGAAGGCGGTAATGGCGTCGAACGGGATGCGCAGCGGCGTATTTACGCCTTGGAACGCAAGGGTGACCTCAAAGGCATCGTCTTCGACGGTGAGGCCCCAAATTTGGTGCTGAAGGACGACGGTGATCTTTTCCGGATATTGGGCGCGGAGCGACTTCGGCATCACCACGCCCGGGGCATCGGTAAGGAAGGTAATGAAGAAGTGATGCGGGTCGGGAAGTCCATCGGCGGCGATCTGGGCCAAAGCCCGGCGGATGACGTGGCACAGCGCCTCTTCGACCCATTTGTCGTATCGCAGCACCGGTTCTTGGGAAGGAGGGTCGGCCATGTCACCTCGGCAAGGAACGAGTGGGGGGCTTCTGTTGCCAGGTGCCCCCCGAACCCCGTTGCAGCCTAAGCGGCTACAGCAAATGCCTCGTTATCATTGGCATTTGTGAATGTGGCCCGATATCGGTGGTACCATGCCGGGCGAAAATCATGCCTTTACCACGCACGTCGATCCTGTTTCGCCCCCTTAATCGACCGGCGTTCGGGCCGGCCGGAAAAACTGGTGGAGGCGCCGGGTACCGCCCCCGGGTCCGCAACGCTTATTTCACATAACGTTTATCGCCATAGTCGGTTGCCCGACACCTTCAATATAGGTCTTTCCGGTTGCCAAGGGAAGGGGCGGAGGGATAGAGGGGGAATAGGAAGACCCGAGTTGCGTAAAAGGATATTTCCCTCCGCGTTCATTCTGCTATGGTCCCGCCGGCCCGGGCGTTGACCGGGGAAATTGGGGGACGGCGCACCATGAATCTATCGCAAGCCATGGCCGGGATGCTCAAGGCCTATGGGACGGAATACTTCTTTACCCTGACCGGAGGGCCCCAAGAGCCCCTGATGGAGGCCCAGTTGGGTCAGGGCATCAAGGTCATCTTGGGGCGGACCGAGCGCTCGGCCTTCGCCATGGCCGACGCCTATGCGCGTCTTACCGGCAAGCCGACCTTCGGCACCGCCCAATACGGCTGCGGCACGGCCATGCTGCCCTTCGCCCTGGTCGATGCCTATTGGGCGCACAGCCCCCTCATCGCCATCAACAGCGCCACCGACATCAACACCAAGTTCATGTACGAATACCAGGAACTGGAACAGGTTCCGATGATGGCAAACGTCACCAAGTGGGCGGGCGAACTTCCGGCGCCTGACCGCATTGCCGACGTGATGCGCACCGCCGTCCGCGCCGCCGTCTCTGGCAGCCCGGGACCGACGTATCTGTCCATCCCCATGAACTGGTACACAGCCGAGTTATCGGAGGCGGTTGAGATTTACGCCGAGCCCGCCTTCACCGCCGTCGCCGCCCAACGCAGCGCGCCGGTGGCGGGCGATATCGAAAGCGCCGTCGCGGCCTTGGCCAAGGCGTCGCGCCCCGCCATCCTGGCCGGTGGCGGTGTGCTGATGTCGAGCGCCTGGGACGAATTGACGGCCCTGGCCGAGGCCTTGGACGTGCCGGTGGTCACCTCGATCTCGGGCAAGGGGGCGATTGCGGAAACCCATCCCCTGTCGGTCGGCGTTTGCGGGCGTTATTCGCGCAAGATCGCCAACGATACCATGGAGGAATGCGACGTTTTGGTCGTCGTCGGCTCGCGTCTTGGCGCCATGGGCACCGACACCTTCAAGGTACCGAAGCCCGAGACCACCATTATCCATATCGACGCCGATGCCATGAACCTGGGCCGCAGCTACCGCGAGGAGGTATCGATTTGCGCCGACGCCAAGGTAGCGCTGGCCATGCTTACCGATGCCGTCGGTCAGGCCGGCCTGCCCGGCACACTGTCCGGTTGGGAAGAGTGGACCCGGGGCATTCAGAGCCGGCTCGCCACCTGGCGCGAAAAATGCCGCGAGCGCGCCGCCGAGGGCATGATCGACGGGCGGCTCAACCCCTTCACCGTACTCGCCGAGCTTAACGACGAGATGCGTCCCGACGACGTGGTGGTTGCCGACACCGGCTATATGGCCGCCTGGTCGGGCACCATCTTGGAACAAAAGGCTGCGGGACGCGGCAGCCTGCGCGCCGCCGGGTCGTTGGGCTGGGCTTTTCCCGCCGCCATCGGCGCCAAGCTGGCGGCCGGGGATGATCGCCGCGTCGTCTGTCTGAGCGGCGACGGCGGCATGGGCTATCACCTGGCGGATCTGGAAACGGCGCTGAGACTGGGACTTCAGGTGACGACGGTGGTCATGAACAATGCCGCCTTCGGATTTTCCTACGACGTGCAGCGCTATCTGCACACTCAGTCGGAACGCCTGCCCGCCGCGACCGAATTCCTCGATCTCGACTTCGCCGCCATCGCCGGCGCCTTCGGCGCCCATGGCGAAACGGTGATCGAGCCCGGCGAACTGGTCCCCGCCATGCGCCGCGCCGAGGAATCGGGCAAGGCGGCACTGATCAACGTCAAGACCTCGAAGGAAGTAACGCCGCCCGTCGGGCGCTACGCCGCCGCCGGCGGGCGCGAGATCTAAGGAAGCCGCCAATGGAACTAAGTGCCGAGCAGAAGGCCGAGATCGAGGCCCAGAGAGCGGATCACCACCAAACCCGGCGCGCCACCGTCGAAGGCTTGGAGGAAATCCTTTACGAGCCCATACCCGTCCTCGACCACGGCTTCGTCCGCGTTATCGATTACATGGGCGACGACGCTGCGGTGGTGCAGGCGGCCCGTGTCTCATATGGCAAGGGCACGCGCAAGGCCCGCGACGATGCCGGGCTGCTCAACTACCTTCTGCGTCACCGCCACACAACGCCGTTTGAGATGTGCGAGATCAAGTACCACGTCAAGCTGCCCGTCTTCGTGGCGCGCCAGTGGATTCGTCATCGTACTGCCAACGTCAACGAGTATTCGGCACGCTATTCCATCTTAGATAAGGAATACTACGTCCCGGCGCCCGACCAGTTGGGGACCCAGTCGCGCTCCAACCGCCAGGGCCGCGGTGGGGTCCTGGAAGGTGAGGAGGCGGAACGCGTGCTGACGCTTCTGCGCGAAGATGCAGAACGCTGCCACGCGCATTACGCCGAGATGCTCAACGAGAACGAAGACGGCAAGGCCATCGATCCCGGCCGCCGGGGCTTGGCCCGCGAACTGGCGCGTATGAACCTGACGCTCAATACCTATACCCAGTGGTACTGGAAGATTGATCTTCACAATCTCATGCACTTCCTTGGTTTGCGCGCCGACCCTCATGCCCAGTACGAAATCCGGGTTTACGCCGAAGCCATGCTGGGGACCCTCAAGCATTGGATGCCCATTACGTACGAGGCCTTCGTCAACCACCAACTGGGTGGGGTGCGCCTGTCGTCGGGCGCCCTTGCGGTGGTCAAGCGCCTGATCGTCGGCGAGACCGTTACCCAAGAGGAAAGCGGGCTTTCCAAGCGCGAGTGGCGGGAGTTGATGGAGACCCTGGGCCGAGAGGGTTAAATCGACATCCCTGCCTATTGGATGACGATCTTGGGTCCTTCTTCGGCGCCGGCCTCAATTCTTTCCCAGATTTTTTCGGCGATCTTGCGATAGGCCTCCGCGTGGGGGCTGTCGGGTTGATCGATGACGATCGGCCGGCCGCTGTCCGAGGTTTCGCGGATCGCAATGTCGAGGGGAATCTCGCCCAGGAAGTCGGTTTCCAGGCGCTCGGCCTCGCGCTTGGCGCCGCCATGAGAGAATATCTCGGAACGCTCGCCGCATTTGGGACATACGTAGTAGCTCATGTTCTCGATCAGGCCGAACACCGGCACGTCCACCTTGCGGAACATGTTGAGACCCTTGCGGGCATCGGCCAGCGCGATGTCCTGGGGCGTGGACACGATGACGGCGCCGGCCAGCGGCACCCGTTGCGACATCGTCAGTTGGGCGTCGCCGGTGCCCGGCGGCATATCGACGACGAGCACGTCGAGCTCTCCCCACGCCACGTCGCGCATCATTTGTTCAAGGGCCGACATGACCATCGGTCCGCGCCAGACGACCGGGGTTTCCTCGTCAACCAAGAAGCCCATGGACATGCACTTGACGCCGTGGTTCTCCATCGGGTCCAGTTTGGTGCCGTCCGACGAGCCGGGGCGGCCGGGGATGCCCAGCATGCGCGGAATGGAGGGGCCGAAGATGTCGGCGTCCAAGATACCGACTCCGTGCCCGTCCGCCGCCAGGGCGAGGGCCAGATTGACCGCCGTCGTCGATTTGCCGACACCGCCCTTGCCCGAGGCGACGGCGATGATGGCTTTGACGCCGGGCATAAGCGGGGCGTCGGCCGGGCGCGGGGCACCGCCCGGGTGCGGGGCGCCGCCCGGGTGTGGGGCGCCGGGGGGTGGCGCTCCGGCGGGCGCCGGCGGCCGCTCGGCGGTTAGCACCACGGTGGCCGAGATGACGCCAGGTAGCGCATGAACTGTCTTTTCCGCCGTCTGGCGCAAAGGTTCCAGCGCCGGTCCCCGCTCGGCATCGACTTCAATGGCGAATACCACATGCCCGTCCTTGACCTGAAGGCCCGAGACCATGCCCAAGCTGACGATGTCCTTGCCCCGGTCGGGATCGGAGATGGATTTAAGGGCGTCGAGTATTTCTTTTTCGCCTAACTGCGCTATGGTTGGATGCTCCGAAAAGATGGCCATTACCGGTGGAACCCGGCGTTGCGTGGACCGCCAAGCTGGCCTATAACTCCAAATGGCGGTTTCCAAACATATATGCGATCGGCACGAGATTTCCAGGGACGACTCGCCGGCGCGTAATCGTTGATAAGGTAAGGACTAGCAGACATGGCATGGAATCCACAAGGCGGCGGCCAGGGGCCGTGGGGCGGCGGAGGCGGCGGACCACAGCCACCCGACATCGAAGAGATGCTGCGTCGTGGCCAAGACAGCTTCAAGCGCATGGTGCCCGGCGGCCTGGGCACATCGCGCGGCATCATGTTGGTCGTCGTCGTTGTACTGGCAGTCTGGCTGGCCAGCGGCTTCTACCGGGTGCAGCCGGAAGAGCAAGGGGTGGAACTGATATTCGGCAAGTGGGTATCGACCACCGGGTCGGGACTGAACTACAACCTGCCGGCCCCCGTCGGCGAGGTCTTCACGCCCAAGGTAACCCGCGTCAACGGGACTCAGGTCGGGTTTCGCACCGGCGTCGACCGACAGCGCGGCAACGTCACCAGCGCCGTCCCCCAGGAAAGCCTGATGCTGACCGGCGACGAGAACATCATCGACGTTCGCTTCGTCACTTTCTGGGTGATCAAAGACGCCGGTAAGTACCTGTTCAACATCCGCAACCCCGAGACCACGGTCAAGGATGCCTCGGAAGCCGCCATGCGCGAGATCATCGGCAAGACGGGCTTCGAGTATGCCCGGACCAAGGGTCGTGTGAGCGTGGAACAGGAAGTCGAAAAACTCATCCAGGTTATCTTCGACGACTATGGGGCGGGGATTGAGGTAACCGACGTCCAGCTACAGAAGATCGATCCGCCGGGCAATGTGCTCGATTCCTTTCGCGACGTGCAGGCGGCGCGGGCCGACAAGGAACGCGCTGTCAACGAGTCCAACGCCTACCGCTTCGAGGTCGTGCAAAGGGCGGAGGGCACGGCGGCCAAGATCACCAACGAGGCGGAAGGGTACAAGCAGCAAAAGATCGCCGTCGCCACCGGCGAGGCGCAGCGTTTCCTTTCCGTCTTTACGGAGTACAAGCAGAACAAGAACGTCACCACGCGGCGCATCTACCTTGAGACCATGAAAGAGGTGATGAGCGGGATGGACAAAGTGCTGATCGACAACTCCATGGGCGGCGGCGGCGTGGTCCCCTATATCAATTTGCAGGAGTTGCAAAAGGGAACCGGGGAAGGAGCGAAGAAATGAAAATGCCCCTAGCCGTTATCGGCCTCATCGTCGTGATCCTTGGCGTATTGGTCTCGGGCTCCGTCTTCATCGTGCACCAGCAGGACCAAGCCCTGGTTCTGCAATTCGGAGAACCGAGGGCGGTGGTCAAGGACGCCGGCCTTCATTTCAAGATCCCCTTCGTCCAGAACGTCGTATTTTTCGACAAGCGTATCTTGGATTTCGACGCCAAGGCGGAGGAAGTCCCGACCCAGGACCAAAAGCAGTTGGTGGTCGACGCCTACGCCCGCTATCGGATCATCGACCCGCTTAAGTTCTTCCAATCGGTGAACAACGAACAGGGCCTGGAAATCCGTCTCGGCAACGTCATCAACGCCAACCTGCGCGCCGTTTTCGGCGAGGTGAACCTGGCCACGCTGATGACTCCGGAGCGCGCCCGGCTGGTCCATAATATCGCCGAGCGGGTCGACAAGCAGGGCGAGGCGTTCGGCATCAACGTCATCGACGTGCGCATCAAGCGGGTCGATCTGCCCGAGGAGAACAGTCAGGCCATTTACCGGCGCATGCAGACCCAGCGCGAACAGGAAGCCCGCAGGATCCGGGCCGAGGGCCAGAAGGAGGCCAAGCGCATCCGCGCCGACGCCGACAAGCAGTCGACGATCATCCAGGCCAACGCCAAGAAGACGAGCGAAATCCTGCGCGGCGAAGGCGAGGCCGGGGCGCAAAATATTTATAACGACGCCTATGGCCGGGACCGAGAGTTCTTTGACTTTTGGATCTCCATGAACGCTTTGCGCGACGGCTTGGGAGGCGAAAAAACGCGCTTCATCGGGCCGCCGTCGGGAGATTTCTTCAAGTTCTTCGGAGACCAGTCAGGGAGCGGGCAACCGCCGAAGACCGACCGTTGAGGGCTAAGAACGGCACCGTCGGGCCGCTTGCCCGGCATAGGCCACGGGGCGGGGCGGCATGTCCGATCTTATCACCGCGCTGGGCCTAGCCATCGCCATCGAAGGGGTGCTTTACGCGCTCTTTCCCGACGGCATGAAGAAGATGATGATGCACGCCCTGGCCCAGCCGCCCAATCACTTGCGGGTGGGCGGCTTGGCGGCGGCGGCGGCAGGCGTCGCCATCGTTTGGCTGGTGCGCGGTTGAGCGATCCAACGGCTTGAAATGTGCGCCCGATGGGATTACATCGCTGGCAGGGCGGATTGCGCCTTATTATAGGTTAAAACACGATAAGTGGTGATGCCATGCAGACCAATGCTGTGATAGCGACACGCCTTTCGGATGGCGACGAGGTAGACCGAAGCCTATGGACTGGATTTTTAGCGGTGGCGCTCATTCTTGTAATGGCGTCGGCATCGTTCCCGGCCTGGTCCAAGACGGCGCCGGATAGTTTCGCCGATTTGGCCCAGCGGCTATTACCCGCGGTGGTCAACGTTTCCACCACTCAGGCTGCCAAGGAAGGCAGCCGGCCCCAGTTGCCCCAGCTGCCGCCAGGATCGCCCTTCGAAGATTTCTTCAAGGAATTTTTCGAGCGTAATCAGCCGCAACAGCGCCGCCGGCCGTCGCGTTCGCTCGGTTCGGGCTTCATCATCGATTCGAGCGGCTACGTGGTGACCAACAACCACGTCATTGAGGGCGCCGACGAAATCACCGTCATTTTGCAAGACGACACCCGGATCGCAGCAGAGGTCGTGGGACGCGATTCGAAGACCGATCTCGCCGTTCTCAAGATCGAGCCGACGACCAAGTTGCCGTCCGTTTCGTTTGGCGATTCGGACGCTTCGCGGGTCGGCGACTGGATCATCGCCATCGGCAATCCCTTTGGCTTGGGCGGGACCGTAACCGCCGGCATCATCTCGGCCAGGGGGCGCAATATCAATTCGGGGCCTTACGACGACTTTATCCAGACCGACGCGTCAATTAACCGCGGCAATTCGGGTGGTCCCATGTTCAATCTGGAGGGTGTGGTTATCGGCGTCAACACGGCCATATTCTCTCCCTCGGGGGGCAGCGTCGGTATTGGCTTCGCCATTCCCAGTACGACGGTGCGACTGGTGATCCGCCAGTTGATGGACGGCGGTCAGGTGCGCCGTGGCTGGCTCGGCGTCCATATTCAAACGGTGACCGATGAGCTGGCCGAGAACTTGGGCCTTGATCATACGCGCGGCGCGCTGGTCGCCAGCGTCATCAAGGATGGCCCGGCGGAGGCGGCGGAGATCAAGGCGGGCGACGTCATCTTGACCTTTGACGGCAAGGACATCGGCGAGATGCGCCGGCTGCCCCGAATCGTCGCCGAGACCCCGGTGGACAAGATCGTCGATGCGATTATTTGGCGCGCAAAGGCGGAGATTAAGTTGAGCGTCACCGTCGGCGAACTCGACGAAAAGGAGCCCCAGGTGGCGTCGCGCAGGCCGGGCGGTGGGAACGGACAAGAGGAATCCTTCGACGACTTCGGCCTGACGCTTTCGGAGGTATCGCCCGGACTTCGCAAACGCTTCGAGCTCGCGGACGACGCAAAGGGCGTCATCGTGACCGGAGTGGGTGAGGGCGGTCTTGCGGCGGAGAAGGGAATTCGTCCCGGCGACCTCGTCGTCGAGGTCAACCAAGACGAGGTGAACTCTCTCTCTGCGGTGCATGACAGTATCGGCAAGGCGCGCCAGGACGGAAAGAAAACTGTCCTCTTCCTTCTCGAGGGACAGGGCGGACTGCGCTTCGTCGCCCTGCGCTTAAAAGAGGGTTGATCCCCTTTCATCATTAGGCGGCAGACGCCGTTGGCGCTTGTTCTGGTGTGTGGAAATCCCGCTGCCAAAGGGGTCATCGGAGGGCTGTGGAGGGGCACGGCTGATTGACAGGCCAAGAGGGCCGGCATACTTTGCCCGCGGGCTACCGACACATAGGAGCTTTCGTTGAGTAAAGTGGACACCGTGAAGAGCAAATGGGAAGAAAAAAAGCCGATTGCTTTCGCCTTTGCACTTGGCTTGGTATTGGGGCCTTTCATTTCCAACATGATCGGCTGGCAGGTGACCAACGGCTCATTGGAGCGTAGAGTGCGTGCCGCCGTCGTCGAGCAGCAGGCTTTGTTCTGCGTGGAGCGTGTTCGAGCGGCGGGCCAAGATACGACCGGGTTTGAATACAGCGCGCTAAAAGACATAGCGAAGGAATGGTCTGTCATGCCGGGCCAGGACTCGGTCGACTACGATGTTACATAAGCATGTTCGGAGAAACTAGGGGTACGGTAAGGTTTCGTCATCGCGGTTGCGGCTTTGGAAAAGGGCGCGGGGTCTAACCCGCGCCTTTGTTTGCCAGCGGTTGGCGGGGCTCACGGTTGATCAAATCATTTCGGCGTCCTAACGGACATCTGCATTGGAAGCAAAGGGACTAGGGAGCCGCGACGGGAATTGGGCGACGGAGAGGAGAAAGCGTGGAGACAAATCACACCAAGAAATTCACTATGTTCGACGTCTGCGTTGTTGGTCACGTCACCCATGACGTGAACACTTACGACGGGACCGTACATGAGCCAACGCCAGGCGGAGCGGCTTTTTACGCCTCCATGGCCTATCGAAGCCTGGGTCTCAAAACAGCAGTTGTCACCCGGATCGCCGAGGTCGACCGCACCGACTTGCTGGACGAGATGCTGGGCGCCGGCATTGAGGTGATTTGCCTGCCATCGCCCCACAGCACCTTCTTTCACAACATCTATCCGTCGTCCGACCTGGATATCCGCCTGCAAAAGGTGACAGCCCTTGCCGCCGCCTTCGAACCCGGCGACATCGCCGGCGTCAAGGCTCGGGCCTTTCATTTCGGCCCCCTGACCCGGGGCGACCTTCCGGTTTCCTTGATCGAGGCCGCCGCCGACACCGGGGCTTACGTTGCCCTGGGCGTGCAAGGGTTTCTGAGGGTGGTACGGGACGGCGAGGTGGTGGCGGTGCCGTGGCCCGACCTTAGGGAGAGCCTGCGCCGGGTCGACACCTGTCAGGGCGATGTCGAAGAGACCTGCCTGCTGGCCGGAGAGAGCGAGGTTTTCAGGGCCATGGCGAACCTGGCCGAGATGGGACCAAGGGAGGTCCTGACCACGGAGGGCGGCCACGGCTCGTATCTTTTCTGGCGCGGCCGCATGGTCAAGATCCCGTCCCTGGCGCCGCCTCGCGTCGTCGACGCCACCGGCTGCGGCGACACTTACCTGGCCGGCTATGTGGCGCGCCGCCTGGAGACTAACGACGCCCACCAGTCCGCCTGTTTCGGCGCCGTCCTGGCAAGCCTCAAACTTGAATCCGCTGGTCCCTTCCGTGGCCAGACGGCCGACGTCCTCGATCGCCTGCCCGATCTGGCTGGAACCGCGAAGTTCGGACGCGGGTCCGCTCGCCACCAGCAGCCCGACGCGGAGCCGAAAGACCGGACGACAAAAAATACGGAGACGATGCTTTGAATGACGAACGACAAAAAATGGATGCTCATTTTTCGCGTGTCGCCAACCTCTATACCGACGTCCGGCGCACCGATCGCGGGCCCGTTGATTTTATTCGCGACGTGCTGGACGGCGCCGGCCGGATCACCGGCACCGACATCGGCTGCGGTTCGGGTCGCTACAGCGCGCTCTTGCTTGAGTGCCTGGAAGGACTGTTCCTTACCTGCGCTGATGCCAACCAGTCGATGCTCGACGAGCTGACCCGGTCCTTCAACGATATCCACATTGAGCGCTTCAAGACCGTTCATGCGCGGGTCGAGGACCTGGACCTGGAGGACGGGTCCCTGGACTGTGTCTTTTCGTTCAACGCGGTCCACCATTTCGATTTCCCGGTGTTCACCACGACCATGCGCGACTGCCTGAAACCGGGCGGTCACGGGTTCGTCTACACGCGAACGCCGGAAATGAACAGCCAGACCATCTGGGGACGATACTTTCCGGGCTTTTTGGAAAAGGAGACCCGCCTCTACCACCGTGCCCAGATGGAGACGTGGTTCGAAGAGGTGGGAGGTCTGGAACTGATCGCCATCGAACAGTTCCCCTATCCCCGGCAATGCGGCATCGACGAACTCTTGTGGCAGGCGCGTAACCACCATTACTCCACGTTCAGCCTCTTCTCGGACGACGAGTTCAAGAACAGTCTGACCGTCTTCGAGGATAGCCTGCGGCGTCATTTCACCAACCCGTCGGCGATCGCGTGGTTCGACGAGAACATCATGCTTCACCTGCGTCGCCTCGACGCCTGAACCCGGTCTCGATGGAGCCTCGACTCCGCCCTTCCGCCCGCCGTCTCTTGACCAAGCCCGCCGGCAAGCCGAAGATGCAAAGTAATCTGTCGTGAATTCTGCCGGGATTGATGGGCAGGGAGCATTGAAGGGGGGACGAGCCATGAGCGACACCGTCAAATTTCTGCTGCCGGAAGACCGGATTCCCAAGCACTGGTACAACATCGCCGCCGACCTTCCCGAGCCCCTGGCGCCGGTTCTCAATCCGGGAACCGGCCAGCCCATCGGACCCGACGACCTGGCGCCGCTGTTTCCCATGGCCCTGATCGGCCAGGAAGTAAGCGCCGAGCGCGAAATTGAAATTCCCGAACCGGTGCGCGACGTCTATCGCATGTGGCGCCCGTCGCCCTTGCATCGCGCCCGTCGGCTGGAGGCGGCCCTCGATACCCCGGCCCGGATTTATTACAAATACGAAGGGGTGAGCCCGGCCGGCAGCCACAAACCCAACACCTCGGTGGCCCAGGCTTTCTATAACAAAGAAGAGGGCACCAAGCGGCTGTCCACCGAGACCGGCGCCGGCCAATGGGGATCGGCCCTGGCCATGGCGGGGTCGCTCTTCGGCCTTGAGGTCGATATCTACATGGTCAAGGTCAGCTTCCAGCAGAAGCCCTATCGCCGCGCTCTGATGGAAACCTTTGGTGCGCGCTGCGTCGCCAGCCCCAGCGAGGAGACCGAATCGGGGCGCCAAATTCTGGCCCAGGATCCTGATTCGACGGGCAGCCTGGGCATCGCAATTTCAGAGGCGGTGGAAGTCGCCGCCCAAAACGACGATACCAAGTATTCCTTGGGCAGCGTCCTCAACCACGTGCTCATCCATCAATCCGTCATCGGTCTTGAGGCCCTGGAGCAGATGGAGATGGCCGGCGACTATCCCGATATCGCCATCGGGTGTGCCGGGGGCGGCAGCAACTTCGCCGGCCTCGTTTTCCCTTTCCTGGGGCGCAAGCTGCGCGGCGGCGAGGACATCCGCGTCATCGCCACCGAACCGGCCGCCTGTCCGACCCTGACCCGCGGCACCTTCGCCTACGACTTCGGCGACACCGCCCATCTGACACCCCTGGTCAAGATGTTTACGCTCGGCTCCACCTTCGTGCCTTCGGGAATTCATGCCGGGGGGCTGCGCTATCACGGCATGGCGCCGATGGTCAGCCACCTTCTCGACCTTGGCTTGATTGAGGCGGCGGCCTTTTACCAGTTGGATTGTTTCGCCGCCGGGGTTCAGTTCGCCCGCACCGAGGGCATCGTGCCGGCGCCCGAATCGACCCATGCCGTCAAGGCGGCCATCGACGAGGCGCTCAAGTGCAAGGAAGAGGGCAGCGGCCGCGCCATCCTCTTGAACCTGTCGGGCCACGGCCATTTCGACATGCAGGCCTATACCGACTACTTCGCCGGCTCCCTGGTCGACGAAGCCTACGACGAGGCGACCCTGACCAAGGCCTTGGACGGCCTGCCCGGCGTCGCGGCGGAATAGGCCGCGCCGCCGGCGGGCGGCAATACGCGAAACTCAGACTAGGCCGCTGGACTTGCGCCGAATACGCCGACCGCCGGGAAGCGCCGCCCCGGTCAGGATATCCTTTTTCGGCCGCGCAGGCTCATGGCGTCCATGCCCTGAATCCAGGACGGCGCCGAGGCCGGTCGGTCGCGGCGCGGCTGACGGATCATGCGCCCGGTGGCGTCGTATTGCACGGGACCAGGGTAGGTCGCCTCGAACCACTTTTTCACCGAGTTTTGGGTCTTCTCGTACTGGGGATGCACGGACTGACGATAGGCCGAAGAGGTCATTAGGGCATCGATCTCATCGACATGCAGAATAGCGGGGTCATCGACCGGCACCCGGCCGCTGGCCGTCTTGACCAAGTGTTGGAAGGGCCGGCCGAAGAGATCTTGGAGACGGTCGAGGCCGGTCACCGGCTTGTTGCGTGGCCGGGCGGGCGGCGGGGCCGGCTCTGGCGCCGACCCACCGAGTGCGGGCCGGGCGCCGGGGGAAATCGTCTGTGCCGGTGCGGACGGCGGCGGGATCGGCTTGCGCGGCGGGTTGGTTCGCGAAAGCACTTCGACGGCGCGTGCCTTGTCAATACCCTCCAGCCACTCGAAAAATTTCCTATCCAAATGGTCGGACACATGCCCCACAGCTTGGCCCAGGGTCTTCCCGAACTTTGCCAGGTCATGGACGTAACCGACAGGATTGCTGACGAAGCCTTTTATATCCTTCGCCTTATGTTCCGCGTAGGCCTTCCAGAAATTGGGGCCCGAAACGTCCTTGGTCGGCGTCCCGGCATAGGTGCTCCAGAAACCGCCCATAACCTTCTGAAGGTGACGGGGTGTGTAAGTCCCTTCGGGCAGACTTTTTCCAACTAAGACATCACGGTGGTATTTTACGGTATCCTGAGAAGTCACACGGATATCGGATTTGTCCGCTACATTTTTTTGACGCTTTTTTAAGTCGGCTTTAGCTATCTCGTGCTGGAGTGCCCTAATTTCTTTAGGGGAGAATTCGTGACCCCGAGTTTCGCGGGCGGCCTGCTGCAAACGTCCTGTTGCGATGGCAGCCAAGGCGCCTCTTCCCGCCGCGACGTCGCCGGCCAGTTCGGCATAGGGATCATGGCGCGCCATTAGGCGCCAATAGCCGTCAATGTCACCGGAGTCGATCCGCCGCTGACCCTCCTTAAGCGCTTGGTCGAAATTATTACGTTCCCGTCTTTCCATGGTAAACCCCCGTCTCGCAATGGTTGTAGGTTACGGCGCGCCGGCCTGGTTGGTAAAAACGGCAAACCAGTTCGTAGACCCGGGCGATGATGGCCTCGGCGCGGGCCAAATGTTTTTTCCCGAAACGAATACTGAGTTTGATGTTGTCGATCAGAGGAAAAAATCCTTCACAGAATTCGTTTATGTGAGCGCCCGATCTAGAGCATACGAGGCCGATTTTCTTCTCTTCTTTGATCTTGACTAGAATCTCATGGGATTTGAAATCGATGGAAAGCGGATCCTCACAGTTAAGAAAATCCAAAGGTCCCGGACTGCATCTGCTGAGGAATTCGGCCTGAAAGTAATCTTCCCATAACCCGGTCCCATAGATGATGCCCTTAAGGCTAAAATCGACAAACTTAAGGTAATGGTCGACGCCCTCCCAGAATTGGGCGGTTTGCTCCGAATACGGATCGATATTGGGCAGCAGTCCGTTCATCAAGATACTGTTCCCCGGCCCCATCTCACTTGGAACCCATTGTTCTCTGAGTATCAGGTAGGCCTTGGGCACTTCGAAGGGGTGGCCCATGATTACGTGCTCTGTCGTGTCGAGTCTGTCGGTGTGCCCAAAAGGGGAGCGCAAGGACTCTCCGACCACCAGTGCGATGGCGAGGGTGACTGCCGGGATCATGATTCCCCGCACGATTTTTGTGGATGTCAGACGCATTGACGGGGCCTCGCGATTTATCTCATTGTATATCAATTTGTTATTTTTACTTTACCATAAAATATGGTATGAATGCAAGGACTAATTGCAGATACCGGTGGCGGCGCACCCGTGCTCCCTTGTTCTTGGATCGCCGAAGCGCCGTTGGCGCCCCCGTCGAATTCGCCGGATCGGCGGACGGGCGTGTTGACAAAATTTTAAAACCTTGGATTTATTTGTGCTATACAGGGGCTTCGTTCGGTGGGACTAACCCCCTGGATGATCGAAGGGCAGGAACGATGAACGCCTTGGGCAACGGACGCGACACCATCGGAGGAGCGGGCTTTCCGCTTCGTGCCGACGGCCGCGCGCCCGTCCGTTTCCTGCTCGCCCTCCTGCCAAGCCTCAATGGGAACCTTCGACTTAGGTGCCCCTGAACGCCCGCAGTCGATACATGACCGGCGTTTAGGGGATGCGGACAGAGTGACACCCCGCAATGCACCTGGTTGTAGAGAGGATTAGACCCATGAGTAAGAGCACGGAATCAGAGCGAGTCATCATATTCGACACGACACTGCGCGACGGCGAGCAATCGCCGGGCGCTTCCATGAACTTGGAAGAGAAGCTGCGTATAGCCCAGGTCCTTGAGGGCATGGGCGTCGACGTTATCGAGGCCGGCTTCCCCATCGCCTCGGACGGCGACTTCGAGGCGGTGCTCGAGATCGCCAAGGTGGTAACCGGTTCCACCGTCTGCGGCCTCGCCCGGGCGACCAAGATGGACATTGAGCGCTGCGCCGAGGCCATTAAGCCGGCTTCGCGCGGACGTATCCACACGTTCATTTCGACAAGTCCGCTGCATATGAAGCACAAGCTTCAGATGGAGCCCGACGCTGTGCACGAGGCGGTCATCGAAAGCGTCGGCCTGGCGCGCAACTACACCGACGACGTGGAATGGTCGTGCGAGGACGGTTCGCGCACCGAGCACGACTTCCTGTGCCGCTGCGTCGAAAGCGCCATCGCGGCGGGCGCCACCACGGTCAATATTCCCGACACCGTGGGCTATGCCGTGCCCGACGAGTTCGCCGCCCTGATCCGCATGTTGTTCGACCGCGTGCCCAACATCGACAAGACGGTGATTTCGGTGCACTGCCACAATGACCTGGGTCTGGCGGTGGCCAATTCGCTGGCCGCCGTCGCCAACGGCGCGCGCCAGGTGGAATGCACCATCAACGGGTTGGGTGAGCGTGCCGGCAATGCGTCTCTGGAAGAACTGGTCATGGCGTTACGCACCCGCCAAGACCACTTGCCGTTCGATACCGGTATTACCACCGAGCATATCATTAAGGCTTCGCGCCTGGTCTCCACGGTCACCGGTTTCGTGGTTCAGCCCAATAAGGCCATCGTCGGTGCCAACGCTTTCGCACACGAGGCGGGAATCCACCAGGACGGCGTTCTTAAGCATGCCGGCACCTATGAGATCATGACCCCCGAATCGGTCGGATTGAGCCAGTCCAAGCTTGTCATCGGCAAGCATTCGGGCCGCCATGCCTTTCGCGAGAAATTGAAGGAACTGGGCTACGACTTGGGCGACAATGCGGTCCAGGACGTCTTCCGCCGTTTCAAGCAGCTGGCCGACATGAAAAAGGACGTCTTCGACGACGATATCGTCGCTCTGGTCGATGACGAGGTGGTGCGCGCCAACGACCGTATTCAATTGGTGTCGTTGGAAATCCAGTGCGGCACCAAGCACCGGCCGCCCAAGGCCGAGATGGAGCTCTCCGTCGATGGCGAGGTCAAGTCGTGCAAGGGCGTCGGCGACGGACCCGTGGACGCTGCCTTCAATTGTGTCAAGGAGCTGTTTCCTCACGCGGCGCGTTTGCAACTTTATCAGGTCCATGCCGTGACCCATGGCACCGATGCCCAGGCCGAAGTGACGGTTCGCCTCGAGGAAAACGGACGCTCGACGAACGGCCAAGGCGCCGACACCGACACCATGGTGGCGTCGGTCAAGGCCTATGTGAACGCGCTGAACAAGCTCTTGGTGAAACGAGAGAAATCGGTTCCGCCGGCACTTTCGGCCTAGCCCTTGAGGACACGGGTTCGTATAAGATAGTCTCTCGGCGTCGGAGAACGATCTCCGGCGCCGGGTTAGGCGCCTAAGCCTGCGACCACGGACATAAGCGAGGACCGATGTTTTCCAGACTTTTCGGTTTTTTGTCTGCCGACATGGCGATTGACCTGGGAACGGCCAACACCTTGGTTTACGTGAAGGGCAGGGGCGTTGTCCTCAACGAGCCCTCGGTGGTTGCCATCGCCGATATAAAGGGTAAGAAGCATGTTCTTGCCGTCGGCGAGGACGCCAAGCAAATGCTCGGCCGCACGCCCGGCAACATTCACGCCATTCGGCCCTTGCGTGACGGTGTCATCGCCGACTTCGAAGTTGCCGAGGAAATGATCAAGCACTTCATCCGCAAGGTCCATAACCGGCGCAGCTTTGCCAGTCCCCAGGTTATCGTCTGCGTCCCTTCGGGTTCGACGGCGGTTGAACGCCGGGCCATCCAGGAGTCGGCCGAAAGCGCAGGCGCGCGCCGTGTATTCCTGATCGAGGAGCCGATGGCGGCGGCCATTGGGGCGGGTCTTCCGGTGACCGAACCGACGGGGTCCATGGTGGTGGATATCGGCGGCGGCACGACCGAGGTTGCGGTACTGAGCCTGGGTGGGATCGTTTATTCCAGGAGCGTACGCATCGGCGGTGACAAGATGGACGAAGCCATCATCGCCTACATTCGGCGCAACCATAATTTGTTGGTTGGCGAAAGCAGCGCCGAGCGTATCAAGGAAGAAATCGGCTCCGCCTGTCCGCCCGAGGACGGAGAGGGCGGTACCATGGAGATTAAGGGCCGCGACCTGATGAACGGCGTGCCCAAGGAATTAGTGCTTAGCGAGCGTCAGATTGCCGAAAGCCTGGCCGAACCGGTCGGCGCCATCATCGAATCGGTCAAGGTTGCGCTTGAGCACACGGCGCCCGAGTTGGCTGCCGATATCGTCGACAAGGGCATCGTGCTGACCGGCGGCGGGGCGCTGCTGGGCAACATGGATTATGTACTGCGGCACTCCACAGGGTTGCCGGTGTCACTTGCCGACGATCCCCTAACCTGTGTCGTGCTTGGTACCGGACGGGCACTCGAGGAAATGAAGACGCTGAAAAATATTTTAACGAGCATGTACTAATTGGAAAGCTTTTCTTAATATATTTCTTGAACGATGCTTCCTTTGCAATGATCTGTTCTCTTGTGCATCTGGATCCAGCGTAGGGGAGCGACTTGAAAGATCCACAACGGCCCGTTTATCGCATTGCGGCGCCGATAAAAAATCTAGCCCAGCGCTTTGCCTATATGGGCTTGGTGGTGACGGCTTTCGCCCTGATGCTGCTGGGCAGGGCCGATACTGTCATGGTCGAACGCGTGCGCGCCCACGTCACTGATGCCGTCGCCCCCATTTTGGACGTGATGTCGCGGCCCGTCGCCACCGCCAATGAGGTAATTGATCAGGTTCGCGAGCTGGTCGACCTGAGGGCCGAGAACCAGCGCCTGCGCCAAGAGAAAGCGCGGCTCTTGCGTTGGCAAACCGTGGCACGCCGCATGGAGGCCGAGAACGGGACGCTCCGCGCCATGCTCAATTTCAATGCGGTGCCGCCAGCCAGCTTCGTCAGCGCCCGGGTCATCGCCGATAACTCTGGCGCTTTTTCCCAAAGTCTTGTCCTCAATGCCGGTGCGCGCGAAGGCGTGCGCAAGGGATCGGTAGCAATCACGGGAGACGGACTGGTCGGACGAATCGCTGCCACAGGCAACCGCTCGGCGCGGCTCTTGCTGATTACCGACCTCAATTCCCACATCCCTGTTCTCCTCGAATCATCAGGCATCCGGGCCATCCTTGCCGGCGACAACACCGACCGGCCACGGCTCATCCGCTTGCCGCAAAGGGCGGCAGTGACGCCGGGCGAGCGCATTGTCACGTCGGGCCACGGCGGCGCCTTTCCGCCGCGTCTTCCCGTGGGTGTCGTGGCGTCTGTGAGTGAAAGCGGTATCCGGGTGCAGCCCTTCGTCGAACGCAACCACATTGAATACGTGCGCGTCGTCGACTTTGGGTTGAGCGGCATCCTCGCCCTGCCCCAATCCACACGCCCGGTGGCTAAACCTTCTGCCGGCCAGCCGACGCCCGATCCATGAAATCGACCGTCTGGTATCGTCTTGATGCCCTGGCCAAGAATCTGACGCCGTTCGGGATCACCTTGATCTTGGTCTTGGTCGGCGTTGTTCCCCTGTTTCTACCGGTCTACGCGCGGGTGGCGCCGCTTCTGCCGGTAATGGCGGTCTATCATTGGGCCATGCACCGGCCGCGCCTGTTACCGGCCTACGCGGTCTTTTTGATCGGGTTTTTGCAAGACGTTTTGACCGGCATGCCGATTGGCGTCAACATTGTGGTGTTCCTCACCATTTATGGGGTGGTCGTGTCGCAACGACGATTTTTTGCCGGCAAGTCGTTTTTGATTTCGTGGCTCGGTTTCGCCCTTGTCGCGGCAGGCGCGGCGGCGGAGAGTTGGCTCCTGGTTTCGGCCATTCACGTTACCTTGGTCGATGCGCGGGCGGTCCTTGTCCAATATCTGGTGACGCTCGGATGCTTCCCGGTCTTTGCCTGGTTTTTCCTCTCTTGGCAGCGCTCGGTCCTGGGACAAGGGTGAGATGCAGCGCGACGGCGACCGCCAGAAACTGTTCACTCGGCGCACGGCATTGCTGGCGGGGGGCAAGCTGGTCTTGTTGTCGACCCTGGTTGGGCGCATGTACCACCTCCAGGTTCTGGAATCAGAACGTTACGCCACGCTGGCTGACGAAAATCGCATCAACATCCGGCTCCTGTCGCCACCCCGTGGACGCATCGTCGACCGTTTTGGGGTGCCGGTGGCGGTCAACCAACAAAACCATCGAGTCGTCTTGGTGCCCAAGGATGCTGAACCGATCAAGGCGACCCTCGATGCCCTGGGCGCCATCATCAACATCGGCGAGGCTGAGCGCCGCCGCATCCTGCGAGAGGCGGGTCGCAGGCGCAGCTTCATCCCGATCACCGTGCGCGAGAACCTGAGCTGGGAGGAGGTGGCGCGGATTGAGGTCAACACCCCCGATTTGCCGGGGGTCATGATCGATGTCGGGCGAAGCCGCCACTATCCCCACGGCGAGAGCATCGCCTCCGTGCTCGGTTACGTGGCCGCCGTTTCAGAAGAAGAAATCGACGGCGATCCCTTGTTGCAACTCCCCGGATTCCGCATTGGCAAGACCGGTATTGAGAAGGTCTACGATCGGGCACTCAGGGGCACCGGCGGCAGCTCGCAGGTCGAGGTCAACGCGGTTGGCCGCGTGATCAAGGAAATTGAGCGCCAGGAAGGACAGCCGGGAACGGAAGTAACCCTGACCCTGGATATGGAATTGCAGGAGCTGGCGAGCCGGCGTCTGGCTGGCGAAAGCGCCGCGGCGGTGGTTCTCGACGTCCATACCGGCGACGTCCTGGCCATGGTCTCGACGCCCGGTTTCGATCCCAATGCCTTTAACCGAGGTCTTGGAGCCGAGCAATGGAAGGCCCTGATCTCCAATCCACGGGCACCGCTGGTCAATAAGGCCGTCGCGGGCCAGTACGCTCCCGGGTCGACCTTCAAGATGGTGGTGGCACTGGCGGCTTTGGAGAAGGGGGTGATTACCCCAGCCAGCCGCATTTTTTGCTCCGGTTCGCTGAAAGTGGGTAAAGCCGAGTTCCATTGTTGGAAGCGGGGCGGGCACGGCGATGTTGATCTGACAAAGGGCATCACCCAGTCGTGCGACGTCTATTTTTATGAAATTGCGCGCCGCACGGGCATCGACCGCATTGCGGCGATGGCGCGAAAATTCGGATTGGGACAGGTTCTGGGCGTGGACGTACCTGGCGAAGTGGCCGGGTTGGTTCCCACGCGCGAGTGGAAGCAAGCGACCATTGGCGGGACTTGGCATCTCGGTGAAACCTTGATTGCCGGCATCGGCCAGGGCCCCATCCTGGTCACGCCGCTGCAATTGGCGGTCATGACGGCGCGCATCGTCAATGGCGGTTTCGCGGTAGAGCCGCACGTCACCCGCGATATCGTCGACAGGAAGGGTGCCCTTCCCAGGGACCGGGGCGGGTTCGAGTCCCTGGGCGTGTCGCCGCGCCACCTCGACTTGGTGCGCCGCGGCACCGACGGGGTGGTCAACGACCCCTTGGGCACGGCGCGCCGCGCTCACATCGCCGAGCCCGGCTTCGAGATGGGCGGAAAGACGGGAACCGTACAGGTGCGCCGCATCACCAAGGCCGAACGTGAAAAGGGCGTGCGCAAGAACGAGGACTTGCCGTGGAAAGAACGTGATCATGCGGTGTTCGTCGGCTATGCGCCCGTCCATGCGCCGCGCTATGCCGCGGCCGTGGTGGTCGAACACGGTGGCGGCGGATCAAAGGTGGCGGCACCTATCGCGCACGACCTCCTGCTGGCGACGCAGCGGCGTCATCCGGTCCAGGCGGCGGCGGTTGTCCGTGGTGGAGGTTAGGACCTTATGGACGAATTCGGCTTGAACCGGTCCGAGATGACGTTGCGCCAGAAGGTGTGGCACATCCACTGGATGTTCGTTTTGCTGCTCTGTGCGACCGCCGGTATCGGGTTCGCCATGCTGTACTCGGCGGCCGGAGGCAACTTCGATCCGTGGGCGTCGCGCCAAATGATCCGCTTTTCCGCCGGGCTGGCGATGTTGGTGGCGGTGGCGGTAATCGATGTTCGCTTGTGGCTGCGTTATGCCTACGCCATTTATTTTCTCGCCCTGGCCCTGCTGACGGCGGTTGAGGTGGGCGGCAGCGTGGGCATGGGCGCCCAGCGCTGGATTGATCTTGGTGTCATCACCATTCAGCCGTCGGAAGTGATGAAACTGGCCTTGGTGTTGGCGCTCGCCCGGTTCTTCCACGTTACTCGGATAGAGGATGTAAACCGCTTCGTGTATATGATCCCGCCCCTGGTCATGGTCGTGGCGCCGGCGGCTCTTGTGTTGCGCCAGCCTGATCTGGGCACGGCGCTGATGCTGATGATGGTCGGCGGCGCCATGTTTTTCGTCGCCGGCATCAGGCTGTGGAAGTTCGCGGCGGTCGGTGTTGCGGGCTTAGCCTCGGTGCCGGTGGTCTGGCAGTTCCTGCGCGAATACCAACAGCAGCGGGTGCTGACCTTTTTCAATCCGGAAAGCGATCCCCTCGGCGCCGGATACCACATCATTCAGTCGAAGATCGCGCTCGGCTCCGGCGGCCTCTTTGGGCGCGGCTTTCAGCAGGGCACCCAGAGTAGCCTCAACTTCCTACCCGAGAAGCAAACCGACTTCATCTTCACCATGTTGGCCGAGGAATGGGGGCTGGTCGGCGGCTTGACTCTGCTCGGCCTTTATCTGCTCTTGCTGGTATACGGGATCGCTATTTCACTGCGCTGCCGCAACCATTTCGGACGCCTGGTCGGCGTCGGGGTGACCACCACATTCTTTCTCTACGTCTTCATCAATATTGCCATGGTGATGGGGCTGATACCGATCGTCGGTGTGCCGCTGCCACTGATCTCGTACGGTGGCACGGCGATGCTGGTGGTGTTGCTCGGCTTTGGGTTGTTGATGGGGGTCTATGTGCATCGCGATGTTGCCATCGGCCGGCGCGGCGTTGACGAGGAGCCCTAAGAGCCGAAGGACGTATCGACAAAGGTGGAGCGCTTTGCTATAGCGTCAACCCGTTGCGGGCGCATAGCTCAGTTGGTAGAGCAGCTGACTCTTAATCAGCGGGTCCGGGGTTCGAGTCCCCGTGCGCCCCCCAATCTTTTCAAGGGCTTAGCTGGAAACGGCTAGGTCCTTGTTCTTTGAAAAGCCGTTTTGGGTTGCGCTGTGGGTTGCGTTCTGGGTAGCGTTTCTAAGGATTAGGAGCGGTCTTGTATCTGTTTGTCACTGGTTGTTTCAGGCTGTTCTAGGCACCTAGACCTGAGCGATGGGGCACATCCTCAGCCTACCGATTCACCCGCTGCCTCAATTTAAGTGAAGGACGGAACACGATCACCCTGCGCGGGGAGATCATGACTTCTTCACCAGTCTTCGGATTACGCCCCAAGCGTTTACCCTTGTGGCGCACTGTGAAGCTGCCGAAGCTAGTTACCTTGAATGGTTCGCCGTTCACCAAGCTAGCGGAGATCATCTTCAAGACGTCATCTAAAAGTTCCGCACAATCACTGCGGGGTAGTCCAACTTCGTTGTGGATGGCTTTTGATAGCTCGGTACGTGTGACGGTCTTCTCGGACATCGGCGCCCCCCTGGGTTCAAGCTGGGGGAGAGAACCTACCGTTCTCGGAGATGAGGGACAACACTCTCCAGTTTCGCTCAATGACGTCCGGGTCAAGTGGCCCAGCGAACGAAGTGAGTGGCTACTTGACGCGGCGGCGGCGACATTTTCACCATGAAATGTTCCCGGACACACTCGTGTCCGGGTCTGAAGACAGCCCTTCTTTTTCTTATGGCTTGTGATCCAACGGCACGTTGGCCAGGGGGAGCGTCGAGGAGGATGGAATCCCTCTTGACCATGCGGAGCAATTAAAATGGACGGGGCATTGATTAAGGTTTCTGGTCCAGCGAAACGCTGGTCGTGAGGATTGTTAAGGACGGCGGCACGTCCTTGACCACCCCCGGTAGTGGGTTGAATGTCGTAGAACCCCCTCCCGTGAAATAAAACCGGCCCCCAATTGTATGACCTAGGGGCGTAGTCAGATCGGGCATCCCCCTAC
>JASLZL010000086.1 GCA_030754885.1 Rhodospirillales bacterium
TGTTCGGAAGAAGAGGTTTGATGACCGACCATTCGAAGTCCGTCAGGTCGTAACGTCCACCCATGTGAAAGCTCCCACTGTTTGGAAGCTTGAATCACATCGCGAGCGGTTTGTGAATCCCTTTTATGAGTACATGGCCTAAAATTGAACATGTCTCCCCCGCTACCTTAGGCGGATTCCGAGCCACCATCTCCTCACCCCCCAAACTCCGCCCGAATGGCGATGCCATGCTCGTCGAGGGCGGGAACCGGGCGCACTTGGGCCGTCTCGTTGGCGAAGCGGGCCGGGGGGGCTACCATCTCGACGGTGCCGCTTGGGCTTTCGGTGGTGAGGCGGCGCAGTTGCGGGTGTTGGGCCAGGTCGGCGACCGTGTTGACGGCGCCATAGGCGATGCCTCCCTTGCGCAGGCGTTCGATCAGTTGGGCGCGGCTTAGGGCGCCGAATACGGCGTCGATCTCTGCATCCAGCGCCGGGCGGTTTTCAACCCGGGCCGGGTTGTCATGGAAGCGCTCATCGTCGGCGAGATCGGTTTGCTCCAGCACCTCGGCGCAGAAGTTGCGCCATTCGCGCTGGTTCTGGATCGACAGCACCACCTCGCCGTCCTTCGCCCCATAGGCGCCGTAAGGCGCGATGGAGGGATGGGCGAGGCCGACCCGCGCCGGTGCCCGACCGCCATAGACCTGGTGCAACAGCGGCACGGTCATCCAATCGGCCATGGCGTCGAACAGCGAAACCTGGATGCCCTTGCCGGTTCCGGTGCGGCTACGCTCGATGAGGGCTTCTAAGACGGCGGTTTGCGCATACATGCCGGCGCCGACGTCGCAGACCGAGACGCCGACGCGCCCCGGTCCTTCGGGCCGGCCGGTGACCGAGGCAAGGCCGCTTTCGGCCTGGACCAAAAGGTCATAGGCCTTCATCTCGGCATAGGGCCCGTCTTCGCCGTAACCCGAGATGTCGCAGGTGATGAGGGCCGGATGACGCTGGCGCAACTCCTCGCTGGCGAAGCCCAACCGCCCGGTGGCGCCCGGCGCCAGGTTCTGGATGAAGACATCGGCCTCACTCACCATGCGCGTCAACAGGTCCCGGTCGGCGTTGTCCTTGAGGTTCAGCGCGATCGATTCCTTACCCCGGTTGAGCCATACGAAATAGGCGCTCTCGCCCCCCACCACCCGGTCGTAGCCGCGCGCGAAATCGCCCTCGGGCCGCTCGACCTTGATCACCCGGGCCCCGGCGTCAGCCAGGCGCGACGAGCAATAGGGCGCCGCCACCGCCTGTTCGACGGTGATGACCAGCAATCCCTTGAGTGTTTCGCGCACCTTAGTAGGACCTTGGCAGGCCGAGCACGTGCTCGGCCACGTAGGCCAGGATCAGGTTGGTGGAGATTGGCGCGATTTGATAAAGCCTGGTCTCGCGGAACTTGCGCTCGACATCGTATTCCTCGGCAAAGCCATAGCCGCCGTGGGTTTGCAGGCAGCTTTCGGCCGCCGCCCACGAGGCCTCACCGGCCAACAGCTTGGCCATGTTGGCCTCGGCGCCGCACGGCTCGCCGGCATCGAACAGGGCCGCCGCCCGGCGCACCATCAAGGCCGCCGCCTCGCCTTGGGCATAGGCGCGGGCGATGGGGAACTGGATGCCCTGGTTCTGGCCGATGGGGCGGCCGAAGACCTTGCGCTCGCCGGCGTAGGCGACGGATTTTTCGGTGAACCAGCGGCAATCGCCAATGCATTCGGCGGCGATCAGCACGCGCTCGGCATTCATGCCGTCGATAATATAGCGAAACCCCTTGTCGGCCTCGCCGATCAGGTTGTCGGCGGGGATTCTCAAATCGTCGAAGAAGACCTCGGTGGTGGCGTGGTTGATCATGGCGCGGATGGGGCGGATGGTCACACCCTTGCCGAGGGCCTGGGCCAGATCGACCAGGAAGACCGAGAGCCCCTCGGAGCGTTTTTTGACCTGATCCTTGGCCGTGGTGCGTGCCAACAAGAGCATGAGGTCCGAGTGTTCGGCGCGGCTGGTCCAAACCTTCTGGCCGTTGACGACGTATGCGTCGCCATCCAGGACCGCCGTGGTGGCAAGGCTGAGGGTATCGGTGCCGCTGGTCGGTTCGGTAACGCCAAAGGCCTGCAGGCGCAGGCGCCCGGCGGCGATCTCGGGCAGATAGCGGTTCTTCTGTTCCTCGCTGCCGTGGCGCAGGATCGTACCCATGGTGTACATCTGGGCATGGCACGCGGCGCCGTTGCCGCCCGAGGCGTGGATTTCCTCCAAAATCGCCGCCCCGGCGGCCAAGGGCAGGCCGCTGCCGCCGTATTGTTCGGGGATCAGGGCGGCGAGGTACCCGGCCTCGGTCAGGGCCTGGACGAACGCGGTCGGATAGGCCCTCTCACGGTCAAGCTCGCGCCAGTAGGGACCGGGAAAGCCCTCGCACAGCGCCCTGACGGCGTCCCGGATATCCTGAAAATCCGCCTCGTTCTCTTGGGTCATGGCCTATAGTGTTCCCCTTGCCGGTCGGACGGCCAGTCTACAGTGCGCCGCTACGGAAGGGAAAGCCATGGGCGAGGAGAGTCTGCAAAGCTGGATCGGCCGCGAAGAAGTGGCCGACGATATTGCCGCCGCCGCCCCCTTGGCCGGCCTGGCGGCGACCCTGGACCGCGCCGACGCGCCGGCCGCCGGCGATATGGTGCCGCCGGGCGGCCACTGGCTTTATTTTCTGCCCCGAGCGCCGCAATCGGGGCTGGGGCCCGACGGCCATGCCTTGCGCGGCGGTTTTTTACCGCCCGTGCCCCTGCCGAGGCGTATGTGGGCCGGCGGGCGGCTTGAATTTCCGGGCGCGCTGCGCCTCGGCGAGGCGATCAGGCGGCGCTCCGTGATCAAGGACGTGACGGAAAAGACAGGCAAAAGCGGCGCCCTGGCCTTTGTCGTCCTGCGCCACGAAATTTCAGGCCCCGACGGCCTTGCCGTGATTGAAGAACAAGACCTGGTCTATCGTCAGGCGCCGGACCCAAAGGCGCCCCCGCCGCCGCCCCGCCCGGCGCCCGACGGCGGGGCGTGGTCCAGGACCATCCATCCCGATGCGGTGATGCTGTTTCGTTATTCGGCACTTACCTTCAACGGCCACCGCATCCACTATGACCGACCCTACGCAACGGAGGCCGAGGGCTATCCCGGCCTGGTCGTGCACGGACCCCTGATCGCGACGCTTTTGATGGAGTTGTGTCAAAACGAAAGGCCCGACGCTCGGCTTGCCGGTTTTGGCTTCCGCATGGTGGGCCCGCTCTTCGACACCGCCCCCTTCACCGTCCACGGCCGGCCGACCGACGACGGCGCCGATCTGTGGGCCGCCAATGAGGACGGCGCACTGGCCGCGCAAGCGACGGCGACGTTTGATCGCGTAGTGTGCTAAGACCAAGGCCCCTGGCACCGGTTCGGGATTTTCATGGCTGATCTTTCTCTCGGCATCGACATCGGCGGCACCTTCACCGACATCGTGATTTACGACCCCGGGGCCGGGCGTCACCACATCTGGAAAGAGCCGACGACGCCGGGCGACCCGGCTGAGGGCGTCATCGCCGGCACCAAGCGGCTGTTGGCGACGGGTACCGTCGCGGCCAAGGACATTGCCCGCGTCGTTCACGCGACGACGCTTTTCACCAACGCGCTGATTGAACGCAAGGGCGCCCGGACGGGCCTGATTACGACGGCGGGATTCCGCGACGTCCTTGAGATCGGGCGCGAGCGCAAGTTCGAACTCTACGACATCTTCATCGAAATGCCGGAACCCCTGGTGCCGCGCAGCCTGCGCCGCGAGGTGGCGGAGCGGCTCGACCAGAACGGCGCGCTCGAGGTGCCCCTGGATGAAACGGCGCTGATGGACGAGGTCGAAGACCTGGTGGAACGGGGTGTCGTTTCCATCGCCATCGTCTTTTTGCATTCCTATGCCAACCCGGCGCATGAGCACGCCGCCGCCCGGGCCGTTGCCGCCCGATACCCCGATGTCTCGCTCACCACGTCGGCCGAGGTGGCGCCCGAAATTCGCGAGTTCGAACGGACCTCGACCACCGTCGTCAATGCCTTCGTCAAACCCTTGGCCGAAACCTATCTGGACAGCCTGGTCGAGCGCATCCAGGGTTTGGAGATCGACGGCCCTTTTTCCCTGATGCTGTCCAATGGCGGCCTGACCCACCTTGACGAAGCCAAGCGCCGCCCGGTGCAACTGCTGGAATCCGGCCCCGCCGCCGGCGCCCTGGCTGGTGCCTTTTTCGGTAGTGCAAGCGGCGAGACCGAGGTCCTGGCCTTCGACATGGGCGGCACGACGGCCAAAATCAGCCTGATCGACGGCGGCGAGCCCTCCATCGCCTATAGCTTCGAGGCGGCCCGGACCAAGCGCTTCGCCGAGGGCAGCGGCCTGCCGATTATGATATCCACCATCGAATTGATCGAGGTCGGCGCCGGCGGCGGCTCCATCGCGCGGGTCGACGAGCTTGGTCTTCTCAAGGTGGGGCCGGAAAGTTCGGGCGCCGAACCGGGGCCGGCGTGCTACGCCAAGGGAGGCGACGCGCCGACCGTGACCGATGCCGATTTGCTGCTTGGTTACCTCAACGCGGATTACTTTCTCGGCGGTGCCATGGCCATTGACCGCACCGCCGCCGAGGCCGCCATGGGGCCCCTGATGGCGACCACGGGACTGGACCTCACCGAAGTCGCCTGGGGTATCCACGACGTGGTCAACGAGACCATGGCCGCCGCCGCCAGGGTCCAGATTACCCAGCGCGGCAAGGACCCGCGTGACTATGCCATGCTGGCGACCGGCGGCGCCGGCCCGGTGCATGCCTACAATGTGGCGCGCAAACTCAATCTCCGAACCCTGGTGTGTCCGCCGGCGGCGGGGGTCGGGTCGGTCATCGGCCTTCTTATGGCGCCGGCCCGGATCGACCGGGTGGGCTCCATGGTCAGCCGTCTCGACGGGCTCGACTGGGATGCCTTTGAGGCGCTTTACAAGGCCCTGGAAGACGACGCCCGGGCGGTGCTCAAAGGAACCGCTGCCGAACTTGACCGACTGCAAGTCCGCCGCCTGGCGGACATGCGCTATGTCGGTCAGGATTCAGAAGTCGTCGTCGGCCTGGGCCCGGGTCCCTTCACCCGGGCGTCAAACGAAACCCTGGTCGAGGCCTTCGAAGAAATCTACCGCCAGTTGTTTACCCGAACCCGGCCCGGCGTCCCAATTCAGGTGGTTAATCTAAGGGTGTCGCTTTCGGCGCCAGTTAAGGGCGGCGGCATGGAGATGGCGCGCTCAGCCGATGGCGGCGAAGCGGCGTTGAAGGGCCGCCGCGCGATTTGCTTTGGCGATCCGCATCGATTCGTCGATACGGCCGTCTATGACCGCTACGAGGTGGCGCCCGGCGAGGTTATCGAAGGCCCTGCGGTATTCGAAGAGAAGGAATCGACCCTTATCGTCGGTCCCGGAGCACGCTGTCGCGTTCAGGCCGACAGCACCTTGATCGTCACCCTTCCCGCCGACGGGGACTGAGCATGGCCAAGAACCAACTATCCTTCGATTCCGTCACGCTTGAGATCATCTGGACCCGTCTCATATCGGCCGTCGACGAGGCGGCGGCGGCCCTCATCCGCACGTCGTTCTCGACCCTGGTGCGCGAGTCCCACGATTTTTCGTGCATCCTGACCGATGCCCATGGCCGATCCCTGGTTCAGGCCACCAAGAGCATCCCGTCGTTTATCGGCACCTTGCCGGCGACGGTGAAGCATTTCCTCCGCGAATTTCCGCCCGAAACATTGTTCCCGGGCGACGTCCTGATCACCAACGACATTCACCAGGGCACCGGGCACCTGCCCGACATCTCGGTGGCCAAGCCCATCTTCGTGCGTGACCGGCTGGTCGGCTTTGCCGCCAGCACGGCACATGCGCCCGACATCGGCGGCAAGATCCGCTCACCCGAACCGCGCGAGGTATTCGAGGAGGGCTTCCAGATCCCCATCATGAAGTTCCACGAGCGCGGTGTGACCGATGCGTCTCTGGAAAGGCTGTTGCGCAAGAATGTGCGCACCCCCGACCAGACTATGGGCGATCTGTGGGCCCAGGTCGTGGCGCTGGACCTGATGGAACAGCGCCTGATGGCGCTCATGGAACACTATGGCCTCGACGAACTGGGCGCGCTGGCGGCCGAGATCCAAGGGCGCAGCGAACGGGCCATGCGCGCCGCTATTACCGAGCTGCCCGACGGCGTCTACCAGAGCGAACTGATGACTGACGGGGTGTCGGAGACGCCGATCCACCTTGCCATGACGCTCACCGTCGATGGCGACGCCATCGACGTCGACTATGCCGGTTCCCACCCCCAGGTCGACCGCGCCATCAACGTTGCCATGTGCTACACCTACGCGCTCACAGCCTATGGCGTGAAGTGCTGCACCAGCCCCAATCTGCCCAATAACGAAGGCGCCTTTGTGCCGATTACCGTTCGCGGACCGGAAGGATGCATCGTCAATCCGGTGTTCCCGGCACCGGGCGGCTCGCGCATGCTGATCGGTCATTATCTTCCGGTGCTGGTCTTCGGCTGCCTCGGCGACGTGGTGCCGGAGCGCGTCATGGCCGCCTCGGGCTCGCCCATGTGGGGCATGAACCAATCAGGCGTCGATGGCGCCGGCAAGCCCTATGCCAACATGTTCTTCTTCAACGGCGGCATGGGCGCCACCCATCGCGGCGACGGGCCGACCTGCCTAAGCTGGCCGGGCAACGTCTCGTCGACGCCGGTCGAGCTTTCCGAACGGATCGCGCCTTTGCGCTTTCATTACAAGCGTCTGCGGCCCGATTCCGGCGGGCCGGGTAAGTACAGGGGCGGCCTGGGCCAAGAGATCTCCCTGGAAAGCCGCTCCGCGAGCCCGATCGCGGTTTCGTTCCTGGCCGAACGCTCGGTCTACCCCGCTTTCGGCATCAAGGGCGGCCAAGCGGGGACCACCGGGGCGCTGGCCATCAATGGCCAACCGACCGACCCCAAGCGCCAGTACGTCCTGGATCACGGCGATACCGTCAGCCTGACGACCCCCGGCGGCGGCGGCCACGGCAACCCGGCGGAGCGCGACCGGGACAGCCTGCAAAGCGACCTCGACGAAGGCTACGTCACCGATCCCAAGGCTTACGACTAGGTGTCGGCGGACTTCACCTGATCGATGATCAAATCGGCCATCTCTGGGTCGGAGCCGATGGCGCCGAGGTAGGGGACGGCTGGCTTGCGGGCGGCGAGGATGGGCGGGACGTCGTGGCTGGCGTGCAGCCCGTCCTTGCTGAACAGCCCGACCGCCACGGCCGGGCCGACGAGGGACGCCACGGACTGGGCCAGGATCGGCTGCTCGTCCAGGTATGCCGTCGCGACGGCTGCGAAGATATGGCCCTTTCGGGTCCGCGTCGCGTGGGCTTCAGTGGTGCGGCGCGAAGCCGGGTTGCGGGTCGAGCCGTGACCGATGAGAAGGAGCGTTGCCGTCTCAGGAATGATTGCGCGTTCGCGGGACAGGGCCTGGGCACGGCGCACGATCAGCTTGGAAAGGCGTGGGTTGAGGCCGACCGGCGCCGAGAGCACGATGCGCCGCCCGCCGCGCTCGGTCACCGGACCCGTGAGGCCGAGACGGCGGTGCAGGATGTCATGCACAGCGCTCCCGTCTGTCATGAAGAAGGGCACGACGTAGGTCTCGGGCGCCTTGATCGCGTCCAGGACCTTTTCCGGGTCGGCACCGCCGGTCAGGGTCGCGCCCGCCACCTGGGCGAACAGGCGGCGCGCCTCCAAGGCCTTCACATGGCTGTTCAGCGCCGCGTTGCCGCCCTCGCCCGTACCATGGGCGACAAGGACCAGCGCTGCCCGCTGCCAGGCACCGAGCTCAGTGGCTGGTGCCGGCCGAGAGCGTGATCTTGTTGAAGACATTGTATTTGCCGGATGGTTTGTTCATTGGGATGCGCTTGACCTCTTCCAAGGTGGCGGCGTCGTAGACGACGATGGCGCCGTCGGCCTCCCAGATGCTAACCAGCGCATAGCGTCCGTCGCGGGTGAATTCGACGTGAGCGGCGGTCTTGCCGGGTGCCGGACGCAAGGTCTTGACGATCTCAAGCGTCCCCTTGTCGATGACGTGGAGCGCGTCCTTGTGGGGCCCGAAGAAAACATCGGTCCAGGCGTAGGGGGTATTTTCGTGGCTGCGCATGAAAAATCCCGGCCCCAGAGTGTCGATGCGCTTGACCGTCTTCCAGGTTTTCATGTCGATGACGCTGATGGCGGCGTCCTTCAGGTGCGGTGTCGCCAGCACCTTAGCGCCCCGGTATTCGAAGGTGATTCCCGAGCCCAGATGCGGCATGCCGGTAAGCGCGATGTCGGCCACCTTGCGCCCGACGGTCAGGTTGACCACCTGGCCGTTTTTCGCATTGCGCGCCGCGCCGACCAGGTTGGTGTAAGCTTGGTCGAAGAAAAAGTCGTCGAGATAGTCGTCGAGTTTAATGCGGCGTACCGGGAAGGGGCCGCGGTCGAAATAGCCTTCTTCCTTACCGGCACGGTAGTCGTGGATGAAGCCCTGCGCCACCGGTTTTGGGTTCTTCTCATAAGACATCTCCCAAATTTCGGGGATGTCCTTGAGTGCGGCGATGAAGCTGTTGCGCGGCGCCGCCGTATAGACGGCGCTGACCCGCGATGATTTGCCCCCCTTGCCGGTCACCTCGATGATCTTGATCGGCTTGAGGGTGCGGGCGTCAAAGGCGACCAGGGTGTGGGGCAGCATGTTGGCCGCCATCAACGTGCGTCCGTCAGCCGCGACCGCGATGTTGCGCATGTTGATGCCGGCTCGCACCTCGGCCACTAGCGTGAGGCCATGCAGGTCGAACATGGATATTCAGCCGTCCCTGGAACCCAGGTAGACGAAGCGCCCGTCGGGTGAATACTTGGCGCCGCCGTGGAGCGCGAAGCGGGTGGGAAAGCGGGCGAGGGGTTGGAAGCGGTCGCCATCAAGGATGGTGACGTGGTGATCACCGGTCTCGACCACGGTAAAGAGGTTGAGGGGATCGGCGCCGTGTTGGGGCCCTTCGGGCAAGCTGTCGGGGTCGTTGTGAACGACCCAGGATTCGGTGATCTGGGCCAGGCCCCAATCGGGGATAGCGGGAAGCGGCGTATAGATCATGTCGACAACGGCGGCGATCTGGGGTTCCGTCAGAACCTCGGCGAAGCCCGCCATCTGGGTCGCCGGGCGGCCTTCGGAGACGACACGGCGGGTCTGGCTGGGCTTGAGACGGCCCAGGTTCTCGGGGATTAGCGCCGGACCGATGGCGCCGAGGCGGTCGCCGCCGTGGCAGGCGGCGCAGTGAATGCTGAAAAGGGCCGAAGCGTCGGGTGCCGGGGCGTCACTCGCCGCCGCTGGAAAAGAGGCCAGGACGCCGAACAGGAACATCGCCAGGCGCGCCATCGTTCAGCCCGCCTGCCCGGCGCGCCGCCCGGCCGAGAAGGGTGTCAACTGGACGCGCTCGCCGCCGGCGACGCCGATTTCCTCGTCGCTTAGGTAACACGCCGGGTCCTCGGCCCAAAAATCGCCCGTCATCTGATGGGCGCGCACGCGGGTGTTGCCGGCGCAGATGTCGAGGTAGCGGCACGCCCCGCACCGTCCCGTCACCGGGCGCGGACGTTGTTTGAGGCCGGCCATGAGGGGATCGCTGGTGTCGCTCCAGATCTCGGAAAAGGGGCGCTGACGCAGGTTGCCGAGCGAATAGTGCCACCACATGGTATCGGGGTGGACGTCGCCGACATTATCGATATTGGCGACATTGATGCCCGATGCGTTGCCGCCCCATTGGCGCAGCTTGGCCTCAATGTGCGCGGCCTTGTCAGGGAAGTGCCGGCGGACCCAAAGAAGCAGATAAACACCGTCGGTATCGTTGTTGCCGCTGACGAAATCCCGCTGTCGGCCGTTCTGCTCGTCGGCCAGGCAATGCTCGAACAGCGTGTCCATGGTGTGCCGCGTACTGTTGAGGTGGGCATCGTCCTTGCGGTTGTGGTTGCCCCGCCCGGCGTAGTTGAGGTGCGAGAAATAGAAACGCTCCACCCCTTCGTGTTCCAAAAGCTCAAGCATGGCGGGCAGCTGGTCGGCGTTGTCCTGGGTCATGGTGAAGCGGAGCCCCACCTTGAGGCCCCTCTCGCGGCACAGGCGCACGGCCGCTATCGAGGCGTCGAAGGCGCCTTCACGGCGGCGAAAGGCGTCATGCACGGCACCGATGCCGTCCAGGCCGATGCCGACATAGTCGTACCCCGCCTCGGCTATGGGGCCGATGGTGTCGGCGTCGATCAAGGTGCCATTGGTCGACAGGCCGACGAAGAAGCCCATTTCCTTGGCGTGACGGGATATCTCAAAGATATCGGGGCGCAGCAGTGGCTCGCCGCCCGACAGGATGAGTGCCGGGACGCGGAAACGCTTGAGGTCTTTCATAACGGAAAAAACCTCATCGGTCGTCAACTCGCCGGGGAAATCGGTATCGGCCGAGATGGAATAGCAATGCTTGCAGGTCAGGTTGCAGCGCCGGATCAGATTCCAAATGACTACCGGACCCGGCGCGTCGCGGCGTTGTCCCACCGGCGTCGGGTGGACCAACTCACGTATAAACTTGGAAATCCTGAACATCGCCGCCTCGTTTCACGCTACCAGGCGCAGCCCCGTCTTTTTGAGGATGCGCGTACTATACAACACTTGGTGTCCCAGGGCGTCCATGCCCAACAGGCGAGTAAGGGCGTCGATATGGCGCTCCACCACCGGGCGGTCACGCCCGTGAACCATCGCGAACAGATTGTAAGGCCATTCGGGCAGGTGGCGCGGCCGGTGATAGCAGTGGCTGACGAAATCGAGCGCGCCGACCTTTGTGCCCAATGCCTCGATCCGCTCGTCGGCGACATCCCATACCGTCATGGCGTTGGCACGGTAGCCAAGGGCGTAATGGTTGGGCACGGCGCCGATGCGCCGGATGACGCCGTCGGCCAGCATGCGCTTCAGGCGTTTGATGACCTCGGCTTCGGGGATTCCGACGTGGCGGGCGACGGCGGCGTAGGGTCTGGACACCAGTTCCAGGCCGCCCTGGGTGGCAACGACAATGCGTCGGTCCATCGCGTCGAGGGGGGTGGCGTTCATGCCTCAAACCTCAGGCCGACAAAAAATTCTCGGCGCTTGGGCATGTCGTGGACCGTGAGCCCGGTTGCCGTCTCGATCTCGGCTATCACGCCGGCGATGCGCTCGGGCGTCTCGGTGGCGATCACGAACCACATGTTAAAGGCATGGTCGCGGGCATAGTTGTGCGCCACCTCGGGCTGGGCATTGACCGCCTCAGCGACGGCGTCGAAGTCGTCATCGGGCACTTTCATCGCCGCCAGGGTAAGTCCGCCGCCCAAGCGCTCGGCGTGGTACATAGGGCCGAAGCGGGTCAATACACCGCGTGCCAGCAGATCGCTGAGGCGCCGCGTTACCTCTTCTTCGTCCATATCGAGGTGCTTGGCGACCTCGGCGAAGGGCTCCTCGACGATGGGAAAGCCGCCTTGCAGATGGTTGATAAGGGCGCGGTCCGCCGCGTCCAGGTTGCTCTCGGCGTTCATGCCGGTACCGGGGGGCGAGCATAGCGGGCGCCACGCTGCTTGAAGCGCCGGCTGCTGAACAGCACGCTGCGCGGTACATCGGTGAGGCCGGGGAGGCGGGTCAGTTCGTCGACTTGAGCCAGCACCGTCGCCCGGTCGCGGCCGTGGATCATGGAAAAAAGATTGTAGGGCCAGTCGGGTGGCCGCCGGGTGCGCCGGTAACAAAGGGTCACGAAATCAACCGCACCCATGCGCTGGCCAACTGCATCGACGAGTTCGTCGGCCACGTCCCACACGACCATGGCGTTGGCCCGGTAACCGAGTTCGCGGTGGCGCGCGACCAGGCCCAGGCGCTTGATGGTGCCGCTTTCAAGCATGTCGGAGAGCATCGCGATCACGGTTTCCTCATCGACCCCCACCTGGCGGCCGATGTCGGCATAGGGGCTGGGGCTGAACGGAAGGCCGTCGGCGACGGCGGCAAGCACGCATTGGTGGGTCTCGGTCATGTCCATTTCAGCGCGAATCCCAAATCCAGGTGGTATTCCTTTTCCATCGGCAGGTCGATGACGTCGAGGCCGGTGCACTGTTTGATGTCGGCCAACACCGCGTCCAAGCGCGCCCGGTCGGCGGCGATAACCACGAACCATAGGTTCAGGCGGTGCTCGCGTTCGTAGTTGTGGTTGACCTCATGGTATCCGTTGACCAGGGCGGTCACCTCATCGATGCGTTCGTCGGGGACGGCCATGGCAGCCAGGGTCCCCGCGCCCATGGCGCCCGGTCGGACGACAGCGCCGAGGCGTGCGATGGCGCCCTCACGGCTGAGCGTCTCCAGAGCGCCGATGACGTCTTCTTCGGTCACCCCGAGATGCTGCGCCACTTCGGCATAGGGGCGCGGTGAAAGCGGGAAGCCGCGTTGGTAGTGGTCAAGCAGGTGCCGGCCCAGATCTTCCATGCTCACAGCCCTATGCGGTGGGCGCGCGCCGTGAAGAAGATGCCGCTTGGCTTGTCGGCCTGAATCATGCCGACGGTGGCGTAGGTTTTTGTATCGTAGACAATGACGCGGTCGGCGTCGCGCACCGACACCCAGACTTCTTCACCGCGCGGCGCGAACTCCATGTGCAGTACCGCGGTGCCCGGCTTCAAGGTCTTGACGATACGCCGCGTTGGAACGTCGATGACCTGTACCGTATCGTTGTTGGGAAGCGCGAAGTTGACCCATACCTGGCGCCCGTCGGGCCGCCCCATGACGAACACCGGCTGGCCGTGGACCGGGATGCGCCCGACCTCGGTTCAGGTCTCGGCATCAACCACCAAGACCTCGTGGCGCCCGACGGCGGGGATGAAAGCAAGACCGCCGGCCATCGCCCAGCCTTCCAGATGGGGCATCTTGTAGACCGGCAGCGGTTCCTCGCCCTTGCCATAGCCGTCCAAAATCCGCCGCACGCCTGTGTCCAGATTCCACAGATCCAAGAGCGCCAAACCGTCATCACCGAACAGTCCGGCGATGTAATGGCGGCCATCGGGGGTGATCAGGCCGTCATAGGGTTGAAGACCGATGTCTTCGAACTTTTGGATCTTGGGTTCGCCCGGAGCGCTGAAGTCGGCCACCCAGATTTCGCCGGCGTCATAAAGGCTGAAGACGAAGCGCTGGCCCGGCGCATCGACCAAGCCGATTACCTTGGACAGCGCGCCGTCAGAACCGTGAAAGGCGGGGATATCGGCCACCATTTTCAAGGTGTCGCTGTCGAAGACGCGCACGCCGCCGGGTTTGTAGTTGGAGACGGCGACCAGCTTACCGTCCTGGGAGATGGCGCCGCCTATGCTGTTGCCGGCCTGCACCACGCGCTTTGTCACCCGGCCCTTGAGCAGGTCGACCTTGGTCAGCCCGCCGTCGCGTCCGAAGACAAAGGCGTAACGGCCATCACGGGAATAGACCGCCGAGGCGTGGCTGAGGTCGCCGAGGCCCGGTACCCGGGCAAGGCGGGTGCGCTTCGTCGTATCGATAATGAGCACCGAACCGGCGGCCCGTTCGACAACGATACCAAGATCGCCGGAACCCCTGATTTCGGCACAGCCCGCCAAGGCGGCGGCCAGCACCAGGGCGGCGGCCAGCACCCGGGCAGGGTGGTGGTGACCGGCATTCATTGGTCGACCCCGCCACGGCGCAGTGTTTGCACCAGCCAAGTCGCCTCCGCGGCCGTCAGCAAGGGGTGCCAGCGCGGCATGGGGGTTCCCGGCCTGCCGTCCAGAATGACCGCCACCAGTTCGTCATCGGACTTACCGGCCAGGGCTTCCGGCAGAAGGGGCGATCCCAACCCGCCCTTCATGGTCATGCCGTGGCACGAGCCGCAATCATGTTTCAGCATGTGGCGAAGCTGTTCTTGGCGTTGCGCTGCAATAGGGGTGTCGGCTGGCGCTTCGAAGACAGGCGCTGCCACCCAGACGATGCCGAGCAGCAGGACTAGAATATACCTAGCCATGGGATGACGTGTCCTTGGTCCCCCCCTCGTTGGCCTCGTCGTAGGCCAGTCCCTGCCAGTTCAAGCGCGCCGCCAAATTAACGACACGGCCAATGATGATCAGTGTCGGGGCGCCGTAGCCCGCCTCGGCAACCGTCGCCGGCAGATGGGCAAGGGTGGTCACGCATTGGCGCTGATCGACCATGTTGCCCCGGGTCACCGCCGCCGCCGGCGTGTCGGGTGCGAGGCCCGCCGCCAACAGCTTGCCGACGATCTGTTCCAGGTTGGCCAATCCCATGTAGACCACCAGCGTGGTGTCGGGATCGGCCAGACCCTGCCAATCGAGATCAAGTTCGACGTCTTGGCGGCAGTGGCCGGTAACGAATCGCACGCTGGTCGAAAGCGAACGGTGGGTAAGGGGAATGCCCAATCCGGCGCTGATCCCCGAGGCGGCGGTGATGCCCGGTACCACCTCGAAGGGGATGCCTTCTTCGGTCAGGCGCACCGCCTCTTCGCTGCCGCGCCCGAAGACGAACGGATCGCCGCCCTTGAGGCGTACCACCCGGTGGCCGGCGCGTGCCAGACGCACCAGAAGGTCGTTGATCTCGTCCTGGGGCATGTGGTGGCGGGCTTTGGCCTTGCCGACGTAGATGCGTGTCGTGCCGGGCGAAATGAGGTCAAGGATTTCGGCCGACACCAGGCGGTCGTAGACCACCACGTCGGCCTCGCTAAGCAAGCGTTGGGCCTTGACCGTCAATAACTCTGGGTCTCCGGGACCGGCGCCGACGAGAAAGATTGGCTGAACGTTTCTCACCTTCATCTCCCGGCCCGAACGCTGCCGCGCCGCGCCAATGCTGTAACCGTTCTTAAGAAATCACAGGGCCGGGAAAGTCTCATTGACGAAGGTCAAAAGTCGGCCAGCCCAACCGGGCCGACCGCCGCAGGTGTCCCGCATTATCTACTTGTGGATCAGATCGCGGGGATAGGGGGTGAGTATCTCGTGGCCGGTCTCGGTGACGGCGACGGTTTCGCTGAAGATCACCGAGCCTTCGCCGGCGAGCCGCAGGTTGGGCACGATATGGAACACCATACCGGGGACCAGCACCGTCTCGTCGCCCTGGTTTATGCTCTGGGTACGACCCTCGCCCCAGTCCGGCGGAAAGCCGATGCCGATGGAATATCCGGCCCGCTTGTCGAAGGGATAGCCCTGATCGCGGATGTGCTTGCGGCACTGGGCATCGACCTCGTGGGAGGTAACGCCAGGCTTGATCGCCTCGGCGGCGGCAATGAAACCGTCGCGGCAGGCTTCGTACATCGGTGTCCACTTTTCGTCCGGGCGGCCGATGGCGACGGTGCGTGACAGACCGACGTTGTAACGCTCATAGGTGCCACCGGCCTCGATGAAGAGGATGTCGTTGGTGTCGATCGGGCGGCGCCGATAGGTCTCCATGCCAAGCCCGGCGGCAGGGCCCGTGACGATGAGCGGCGGATGGCCCAGGTATTCGCTTCCCGACGAAATAAGGCCGTGGTGCAGCGCCGCCGCAACGTCGTTTTCGGTGGCACCGGGCTTAACCGCCGCGACGCCGGCGTCGATGGAAGCGGCGCAGCAGCGGCCGGCTTCGCGCATATAGGCCAGTTCCTGCGGCGACTTGATCAGGCGCACCTTTTCGATAAGGCCCGATCCGTCGATGGGCTCCTTGCCGAGGCGCGCTACCAGCTTCTTATACTGGGTGACGGTGAAGAAAAAGGCGTTGTCCTGATTGCCCAGGCGCTTGTCGGCCAGGCCGTATTTGGCCAAGGAATCATAGACCCAGTCGTTGACGTCTTGGGTATCGGAATAGCCTTCGACATCGTCGATCCACGAAGCCTGGGCCTGGGTCACGTTGAGGCCGCGCGCCAGCATGATGGGGTTGCGGTCGATGGGGACGACCAGCATCTGGAACGAAAAATACCCCACCGTGTGATAGCCCGTCAGATAGAAGATGTTCTCGGGCGCCGTGACCAACAAGACCTCGATGTCCGCCGCCGCCATGTTGGCTTGGACGTTCTTAAGGCGGGTCCGGTATTCCTCAACGGTGAATGGCAGATCACCTTGGCTCATAGCGTCGTTTCCTCCTCGATTGTTCGTGCCGGCTCTATGGTGGCCGGCCCGGGTGTGAATTTCTTTATGCGATCTCGAAGACGGCATCGACCTCGACCGCCGCGCCAATTGGCAGCGAGGTAGCGCCGACGGCAAAGCGGGCGTGGCGTCCGTCATCGCCAAACACTTCAACCATTAGGTCCGAGGCGCCGTTAACGACCTTTGGCTGATCGACGAACTCGGGCGGGCAGCGAACGAATCCGCCCAGCTTGACAACACGCTTGACCCGGTCCAGGTCGCCGCCGCACGCGGCTTTTACCTGAGCCAGCAGGTTGAGCCCGCACAGACGCGCTGCTTGATAGCCCTCATCAACGGAAAAGTCCTTACCCACGATACCAACGAACTTGATCTCTCCATCTAGCAAAGTGACCTGTCCGGAGACGAAAACCAGATTGCCGGTCACAACAAAGGGAACATAGTTGGCCACCGGTGCCGCGGCTGCGGGAAGCTCGATGCCAAGTTCCGCCAGGCGTGTGTCGATTTTTCCAGCCATTGGGTATATTTCCCCCTATTGATTCGTGCCGAGATGGTCGTGGAGCGCCGCCGACAATAGCCGCCGCCAACCCGCCCGCCAATCCCTAACTGGTGTCACGGGTACCATTTTACTTGCCAGGCCGTAACGGCGCCGCGTCGAGAGCTGCCGCGAGGGCGTACCAAGCGGGCTT
The DNA here is from genome assembly GCA_030754885.1 of Rhodospirillales bacterium. Classification (GTDB taxonomy): domain Bacteria; phylum Pseudomonadota; class Alphaproteobacteria; order Rhodospirillales; family JASLLZ01; genus JASLLZ01. The sequence continues at coordinate 16,856 of JASLZL010000086.1, forward strand.
GCGTCTGTAGTCCGCGTCATAGGGAAGCCCCCGAACGATACCGCCGTCGGGGCGCGGAAAGTGACCGGTCAGCCAGGTATGGCGGTCCGTCACGCCCCAGGTCAGCACCGCTTCGGTGGCCGGGCGGGCCAGCACCACATCCAGGAAACGGGCGTAGGCGTCGGCGACCAGGCGATCGCGGGTTTCAATGCTGCCACGGAGGGACGTATCGCGGGCGTCCAGCTCGGTTACCTGAAGGGCCAGGCCCAGGTCCGCCGCCTCGTCGCAGAATTGGCCAAGGGCGCGTGTATCCATGGAACCTTCGCTGCCCGGGTCCAAGTGGCCTTGGATGCCGAGGGCATGGATGGGCACGCCCTTGCTCAACAAGTTTTCGAGCAGACGGAGCGTTGCGTATCGGCGCTGCCGTCCGATGTCCCAACCCCATTCGCAGCCATATTCGTTAAACACAAGCCGGGCGCCGGGATCGGCCTCGGCGGCGGCCTCGAAGGCGAGGGCCAGGTAGTCGGGGCCGAGGGCTTTGAGGAAAAGGCTGTTTCGCAGGCCGTCCGGCCGGCCGTCTTTCGGCTCGATGGCCTCGTTGACGACGTCCCAACTGTGCATTCTTCCCCGGTAGCGCCCGGCCACCGTTTGGATGTGGTATCGGATGAGTTTTGCCGCATCCTTACGCGGATCGGCCAGGTGCTTGGGCAGCCACTTTGGGTTCATGTCGTGCCAAAGAAGCGTGTGGCCGCGCATCATCATGCCGTGATTGGTGGCGAAATCGGCGATCGCATCGGCGTTGTGGAAATCAGGTGCCTTTTTCCTGCGTTCCAACGGTCCCCATTTGAGAGCATTCCCGGGTACCACCATTTCGAAATCGCGGGTCAAGGTGGCCGCGAACATGGGGTCGGTGAGAAGAGGCGCGCTCACCTCCGCGCCGATTATCAAACCCTTGCGCTGGGCGCGTTCCTTCAACGGTGTCATATCAACGACGTCGGGATCCCGATTTGGCGTCGAAACGCAACCGGCGAGCGCCATGGCGGCGCTACCAGCCAAAAACCTGCGCCGCGATAGGGGAGGGGACGTCGTCATGGATAGAGCATAGAGGAAGATTCCCGAAACCGTGACCAGGAACGATTTACCATCCGCAAAGCACTTGCCGGCGGGGCGGGCTGTCTTGACTGTCTCGCCCGGGCCGCGTTCAATTGGGCCATGCCAAGCATCAGCGCGACCCTCCGTCGCCACGAATCCCAAACCTTTTTCCCGCCAAGCCGCCACCGATGAGCAGGCCGTTTGCCAATCCCGTCGCCCTTTTACGGGAACACGACTACCGCAGCCTGTGGTTCGCCGGGGGCTGCTTTTGGACGGTCCGCTGGATTGAGGTTCTGGCCGTCAGCGTGTTTGTGTTCGAGTTCACGGGCTCGGCGACGGCGGTGGCTCTGGTCATGTTTGCGCGCACGGTACCGATGATTCTGTTCGGGGCTGTCATCGGTGCATTGGCCCAGCACTTTCAAGGCAGGACATTGATGCTCTTCGGTCTTGCGGTCCTGTCGCTGATTTCGGCCGGTCTCAGCGCGCTTGTCGCATTCGGCGCCGTAGAGGTCTGGCATATCGCGCTCGGAGCATTCTTAAACGGCACCTACGGGACGATGGAGTTTTCGGTCCGCCGCATCATGCTTGGCGAGATCGTGGGCACCGAACGCGCCGGTTCGGCGCTGGCGCTCGATTCCGTGACCATGAACGGCACCCGGATCCTTGGTCCCGTCGTGGGCGGTCTGTTGTACGAACTCATCGGGCTCGAAGGGGCCTACGCCGCCAGCGCCCTACTTCACGGCTCCGCGGTCCTTCTTGTCGTCGGCCTTCGCTATCGGCAAAGCGCACGCATTGCGCCGAAGGTCCTGTTCACGGCAGATCTGTTCGAGGGCTTTCGGTATGCGGGCACCAACAAACTGCTGATCGGCATGTTCATTGTTACCGTGACGATGAACTTCTTTTCCTTTCCGTTCGTATCAATGGTCCCCGTCATCGGTAAGGAAGTATTGCTCCTGAGCGCCTTGCCGATCGGGCTGTTGATTACGTCCAATGGTCTCGGCTCCTTGGTAGGAGCTGTCTTCATCTCCCTCTATCAGCCACGCGACCGCGTGCGGGTCTTCTTCTTCGGCTCGGCTCTCAATCTTGTCGCGATCTTTGCCTTTTCGTTTTCGCAAAGTTTCAAAGTCGCGATGGTCATACTTCTCATCGCCGGCCTGTGCGACGCGTGCTTCAGCGCCAATCAGGCGGCAATCGTCTTCTTGTCCACGATTCCAGCCATGCGTTCGCGCATGATGGGTGCCTTGACCATGTGTATCGGCATGGGGCATTTCGGACTCCTTCACATCGGATTCATGGCCAGCCTTTACGGTGGTGCGACGGCCGTCGCGGTGATGACCGTCGAAGGGTTCTTGGTGATGGTCGCGATTTACCTGTTCTGGCCGGCGCTGCGCAAAAAACAGTGACGCTGCGCCCCCGCTTCCCTAATCGTCGAGGCGGAAGCCCTCGGGGAAGGGATCGGAGGGATCGTAGCCGTACTGGATGAGACCTGAGAGCCAGGCACGCCCGGCGATGGTCGGGATGACGGCGGGGCGTTCGCCGACCATGGTTTTCTCAATCACCCGGCCATGGAAGCGGGTATCGATGATGGAGCGGTTGTCGAAGCGTTCGCCCATGGCGATCTGGCCGCGGGCGCGCATCACGGCAAGGCGCGCGCAGGTGCCGGTGCCCGTCGGGCTGCGATCGATGCGCCCGGGCTGCACGACACAGGCGTTGCGCGATGTCTTGCCGCCGTCGGGCGAATCCGTTATCGGGCAGGCGATTTGGGACAGCGAGACGCCTTTGAACTCGGGCTCGGTCGGATGGGTGGCCTCAATCTGATCGATTGCCGCCATGGCAATCCGCATGCCCATGGCGACAATGTCGCGCCCTTCGTCGGGGGTCACCGAAAAGCCCAGCCCATGGGCGTCGGCGATGGCAAAGAACATGCCGCCATAGCTCACGTCCACGGTGATCGTGCCGAGGCCTTCCACCTCCAGCGGATGATCAAGCGCAATCACGAAGGCCGGTTGGTTGGTGAACTCTATCTCAAGCGCGCCCTTCTCATCGCGTCGTGCCTGGATGCCGATGAGCCCGGCGGGTGATTCGAGAATAAAGCGCGTCTCGTCGCCCTCCATCGGCACGATGCCAAGTTCGATCAAGGCGGCCGACGTGGAGATGGTGTTGGATCCCGACATGGGCGGGTATTCAACCGATTCCATGATGATGTAGCCGGCCGCCGCCTCTGGGTGCTTAGGCGGAACGATCAGGTTGGCCGAACTGATGCCGGCGCCGCGCGGTTCGTTCAAAAGGAAGCGGCGCAGCCAGTCGTCGTGGTCGCGCATATGAACCATCTGCTGCTGCACGGTGTCACCGGGCGGCGGGACGACGCCGCCGGTTACGATCCTGGCGGGCGTGCCCTCGCAATGCATATCGGCCACCGTGATGGTGCGCGACCAGCGCATGGTTTTTCCTCCTTTATGATTTCGGGGTTGGGCACCCGAATACGGCTTTAGCCTGCCGCCGCCAGTCCGATGCGTGGCACCTGGGCCGGTGGTTCGTCGGCGGCAGGTGGACCCTGGCTCTCTATAAAGGCGGCACCGAAGATGCCTTCCCAATAGGCTAGGGCGTCGTCGCCGGCGTTGTCGCGTTCCAAAAGGCAGGCCGTCTTGGCGGCGCCGTAGGCTTCGTTGGCCGCCGCCAGCCACGACCCGCCCACCGCCAGAAGCTCGGAGCTGCCGGGAATGGGAACGGCGCGGTCGCGCTGGAAACGCAGCCAGAAGAAGAAATCGCGGACCATCCAGTCGTAGAAAAGGAGACCGCGTCGGTGATAGGTCCAGACCGAAACGAAATCGGTAACCAGCAATTCCAGCGCCAGGGCGCCAATGTCGATACGCCGTGCCTGGCGCCAGGCCTTAAGCATGAGGATCAGGTGGCTTGCCTTGTTTCCGCTGGCGGCGTCGGCGGCCTCCAGGCGGGCCATTTCCGCCGTCGGGTCAATGACACGCCAGGCGGCCGATGAGCCGGGATCGGCAACCAGGAAACCCGAGCGATTCTCCTCTGGGTGACGCGGGAAGCATGGGATCAGCCGGACCGTCGCGCAGTGCCGGGCAACGTCGCCACCGGGACGGACGGCAAGCCAGCCTTCCGGTGCATGGGTGATGTCAGGTAACCGTTCTCTAAGCACGGCCGCCAGCTCAAGGCCGAGCGACTGGCCGCCGGTCGCTTGACGGTTTTCCGACCTGATGTTGACGGGCAGTACATAAAGGATGTCGATTATATCGGCCGGGCGGATGGCGGTTCCCTTTCCATGGCCGCCAATAATCAGGTAATCGCTCTCACCGGCTCCCGGAAATCCGCCCGATAGAAGCTCGTCCAGGGGGCGGAAATGGGACCTCAGGCAACGCGCCACATCGGTCGCCGCCGCCAGGGTGTCGCACCTTTCGCTTTCGGTGGGCCGCAGATGTTCGATAAATCCGCCAAACCGCGCAAAGACGTGTCGCCACGCGTCGGTCATCGGCCGCTGGCTCCCTCCTTGCCCTCGCTTGAGAGGCAAAAAAGTGGGGCGGCCCCGGGGCAGAGCCCCGAAACACGCCCCAAGTTTTCCAGGGAGGAACTGTGGAAGACGCTACGATTTCCTCCGGGAAAAGAAAAAAATGGGGTGGCCCCGGGGCAGAACCCCGAAACACACCCCAAGTTTCCCAGGGAGGATCGGTGGAAACTGTCGTTCATCACGAGCACCCGCTGGTTGATCCGCAGGTCACGCACTTCAGGCAGGTGCCGTTGCGAACCAGGGTAAAATTGCCGCATTCAGAGCACGAATCGCCCTCATAGCCCTTGAGCTTGGCCTCCAGGGACGAATCGGCGCGTTGATCGGACGCCGGCACGGCCATGGCCGTCACCGAGGCGCCGAGGGTGGCCTCCATGGTTTGGGTGGTGGCCATGGCCTGGTGTGGGGGGGTGGCGGCGCCAAGGCTTCGGGCCTCGGTGGCGCGGTCTGCGCCCCCGTCGAGGACCAAGAGCTGATTGCGGACGTATCCGGTGGAGGTATAGCGGCGCACCGTGGCCGCTACCGCGTCGTGTTCGGTGGCCGGCAGGTCACCCTCATCGTCGCCCCGGCCCAGGCTGTCGGGCCGCACGTCGGCTGGCTCCACATGGGCAAGGTCGTTGCGCCCGAGATAGGAAACCGCCAGTTCGCGGAAGATGTAATCGAGGATTGAGGTGGCCATCTTGATGGTGTCGTTGCCCTCGACGATGCCGGAGGGCTCGAAGCGTGTGAAGGTGAAGGCCTCGACGAATTCCTCCAGCGGAACGCCGTATTGGAAGCCGATGGAAATGGCGATGGCGAAGTTGTTCATCAGGCTGCGGAAGGCGGCGCCCTCCTTGTGCATGTCGATGAATATCTCGCCGACGCCGCCGTCCTCGTATTCGCCGGTGCGCAGGTAGACCTTATGGCCGCCGACGATGGCCTTCTGGGTGTAGCCCTTGCGCCGCTGGGGCAGGCGTCGCCGGTGGGCGACGGCGCGACGCTCGATGACCCGTTCGATCACCCGCTCAGCGACCACACCGGCACGTGCCGCGGCAGGCTGGTCGGCGATGTCGGTGTCAAAATCGTCTTCGTCGCCGTCCAGCAGCGACGCCTGCAAGGGTTGGGACAACTTGGAGCCGTCCCGGTAGAGCGCGTTGGCTTTGAGGCCGAGGCGCCACGACAGCATATAGGCTTCCAGGCATTCCTCGACAGCCGCCCCGTTGGGCATGTTGATGGTCTTTGATATGGCTCCCGAGATGAACGGCTGCGCCGCTGCCATCATGCGAATGTGGCTGGCGGCGGAGAGAAAGCGCTTGCCCAGTCGGCCGCACGGGTTGGCGCAGTCGAATACGGGCAGGTGCGCGTCGTCGAGATGCGGCGCGCCTTCGAGAGTCATGGCGCCGCAGACGTAGGTGTTGGCGGCCTCAATGTCGGACTTCGAAAAACCGAGGTTGGCCAGTACGTCAAAGCCCACGTCGTTGATCTCAGCGGCGTCGAGGCCCAGGGTCTCGACGCAAAATTCTTCGCCCAGGGTCCATTTGTTGAAGACGAACTTGATATCGAAGGCTTCGGCCAGGGCGTTCTCCACCGTCTCAATGGCGGTGTCGGTGAAGCCCTTTTCCCGCAGTGCCGCGTGGTCGATTCCAGGAGCGCCCTGCAGTGTCCCGTTGCCGACCGCGTAACTCGTCATTTCCTCGATCTGTTCAGGGCTATATCCCAGGTATTGTAGGGCCTGGGGCACCATGCGATTGATGATCTTGAAATAACCGCCGCCGGCCAGCTTCTTGAACTTGACGATGGCGAAGTCGGGTTCGACGCCCGTGGTGTCGCAGTCCATGACCAGCCCGATGGTACCGGTAGGCGCGATCACCGAGACCTGGGCGTTGCGATAGCCGTGAGCCTGGCCAAGGGTCAACGCCTGGTCCCAGGCTTCGCGGGCCGCCTCGGAGAGTGCCTCGTCGGGGCAGTCTTCGCGGTTTAACGGCACTGGCAGGACCGACAGGCTGTCGTAGCCGTCGCTCTCGCCGTGGGCAGCGCGGTAGTGGTTGCCGATGACCCGCAGCATCGCCTCGCGGTTTTCGGCGAAGTGGGGGAAAGCGCCCATCTCGCCCGCCATCTCGGCCGAGGTGGCGTAGGCGGTGCCGGTCATCAAAGCCGTCACGGCGCCGCAGATCGCCCGTCCGGCATCCGAATCGTAAGAGATGCCGGAGGCCATCAGGTAACCGCCGATGTTGGCATAGCCCAGGCCCAGGGTGCGGAACTCATAGGACAACTGGGCGATACGTGCCGACGGGTACTGGGCCATCAGGACGGAGATCTCAAGCACGACGGTCCACAGGCGAACGGCGTGGACGAAGGTGGGGACGTCAAGCCCGCCGTCATCGCGGCGGAAGGCCATCAGGTTAAGAGACGCCAGATTGCACGCCGTGTCGTCCAGGAACATGTACTCAGAACATGGATTAGAGGCGTTGATGCGGCCGCTCTCGGGACAGGTGTGCCAGTCGTTTACCGTGGTGTCGAATTGGATGCCCGGATCAGCGCAGGCCCAGGCGGCGTGACCGATCTGATCCCACAAATCGCGCGCCCGGACGCGCTTGGAGACGGCGCCGTCGGTGCGCCGGATGAGCTCCCAATCGCCGTCGCCGATGACCTTTTCAAGGAAGGCGTTGGTGACCCGCACTGAGTTGTTGGAGTTTTGTCCGGCGACGGTGAGATACGCTTCTGAATCCCAATCTGTGTTGAAGACGGGGAACTCGATTTCGGTGAAGCCCTGGCGCGCGAACTGGATGATCCTCTGGATGTAGTTTTCCGGAATCATCGCCTTGCGGGCGCCGATGATGGCCTTCTTCAGGCGCTTGTTGCGCCGTGGGTCGAACCGCTCTTCACCCTCGTCTTCGACCTCGTGGCAGGCGCGCATGACCAAGTTGAGGTGGACGTTGGCAAGTCTGGATCCGGCGACCAGGGCGGCCACCTTCTGTTCTTCGCGGGTCTTCCAGTTGATGTATTCCTCGACGTCCGGATGGTCGATGTCGATCACCACCATCTTGGCGGCGCGCCGTGTCGTGCCGCCCGACTTGATGGCGGCGGCGGCGCGGTCGCCAATGCGCAGGAAACTCATTAGCCCCGAGGATTTCCCGCCGCCCGATAGCGGCTCGTCGGCGCCGCGCAGGCGTGAGAAATTGGTCCCCGTGCCCGAGCCGTACTTGAACAGGCGCGCCTCACGCACCCACAGGTCCATGATGCCGCCTTCGTTGACCAGATCGTCGTTGATGCCTTGGATGAAACAGGCATGGGGCTGGGGATGTTCATAGCTTGACTTTGAAGCCACCAATTCGCCGCTTTGGTAGTCCACGTAATGGTGACCCTGGGCCGGCCCGTCGATGCCGTAGGCCCAGTGCAGACCGGTGTTGAACCACTGCGGTGAGTTGGGCGCCGCCGCCTGGGCGCAGAGCATGTGGCGCATCTCGTCGTAATAGGCCCGAGCGTCGTCCTCGGAATCGAAATAGCCGCCTTTCCAGCCCCAATAGGTCCAGGTGCCGGCCAGCCGGTCGAGCACTTGGCAGACGCTGCTCTCGCCGATGTAGCGTTCGTCAGCCGCAAGCTTGGGCAGGGCTTGGTCGTCTCCGGCTCGGCGCCACAGCCATTGCGGCACGCCGTCCTCTTCCACCGGTTTCAGGCAAGCCGGTACGCCGGCCTTGCGGAAATACTTCTGGGCCAAGATGTCGCACGCCACCTGCGACCAATGGACAGGGACTTCAATATCGTCGGCATGAAAGACGATGGAGCCGTCTGGATTCTTGATTTCGCTCGATGTCTTGCGAAACTCGAACGAATGATAGGGCGAGACGTCCTTTTTGGTAAAATAGCGAGCGATCCGCATGTTGCCCCCCCTTTTTGCGCCACATAACCGGTTGGCTTTTTATGGGCACGTGCCCCCCTCGGCCCCGTGATCCCACAACATATCGTTCCCAGACACAACAGATTGTGGATACTATAAATTGTGTCCCTGTTACGCTGAAGGCACAAAATGTAGCCAATCCCGTCCCCTATGGCAACATAATTTCGCCACATTTGGTGGATCGTCCGCCAAATCACCACAAAATATGGGAGAAATCAGCGGCTTGGGTTGAGGGATGATGCCCGGTAAGTCCAGTGTGGGCTTCGTCACCCAGTTGACTAATCAGGATTAGCTTGAACCAACATCGGGAGAATTTAATACCTGAACCAAGGCACTTAAACGGGAAGCGTGGGGCGGCTGAACGGGTCGTCGAAAGCCCGCTTTCCGAAAGCTTGAGGGCTACTACGGTGACAATTTCGCGCCAGGCCCTGGACACGAAGGGCGAGGCAAACCACAGCTAGGTCGGACTGCGAACAGCTTGTTCTGCGATCGGCAGGTGGAGTAGCGCCGCGCCGATACCAAGTACGATAGAGGCCATCCATATCGGATCGTAAGAGCCCAGGACATCGAAGGCGTAGCCGCCCAACCAGACGCCGAGCGAGCTGCCCATCTGATGGCTGAAGAAGACGATGCCAAACAGCGTCGAAAGATAACGGACGCCGAAGATCTGCCCCACCAGTCCGCTGGTCAGGGGTACGGTGCCGAGCCACAAAAATCCGATGGCGGCGGCGAAGACAAGAACCGTGGCCTCCGTCTTCGGTGCCAGCAGGAAGGTGGTGATGACCAGGGCGCGCAGCAGATAAAGAAGGCTGAGAAGGTATTTCTTGCTGTAAAGGCCGCCAAGCGCGCCACAGGCGAAGGTGCCGAGGATGTTGAAAAATCCGATCAAGGCGAGGGCCAGCGCCGCCGTCTCCCCGGTCAGTCCGACGTCGCCCAGATAGGCCGGCAGATGGACGGCGATGAAGGCCACCTGGAAGCCGCAGACAAAGAAACCCAAGGAGAGATAGCGGTAGCCGCTGTGACCGGCGGCTTCGCGGATGGCCTGAATGAGGGTAATCGCCGGCACTTCGGTCTGGCCTTGCCCGCCTGGGCGTCCGGCTAACGCCAGGGCCAGCGGCGCCATGAGGGCGGCAAACAGCGCCAAGGTGATCAATGCCCCCGGCCAGCCCTGGGCGGCGATCAGCGCCTGGCCCGCCGGTGCGATGACGAACTGACCGAAAGAGCCGCCGGCGCTGACGACGCCAAGCGCCATGCTTCGCCGCTCAACCGCCACCAGCCGGCCGACCGCACCGAGGACGACGGCAAAGCCGGTGGCGGCGGTGCCGAACCCGACCAGCAGACCGGCGCCAAGGTTGAGGTCGACAATCGTGGCGGCACCCGACATGTGGGTCAGGCCAAGGGCGTATACGGCGGCCCCGGCAACCACCACCCGTCCAGCGCCGAAACGGTCGGCGACCATGCCGGTCAGGGGCTGGAATAGACCCCACAGGAGGTTTTGTAAGGCAAGCGCGAACGCAAAGGCCTCGCGGCCGATGCCCAGATCCAGGGTCATGGGTGGCAAGAAAAGACCGAAGCTTTGTCGCACCCCCATGCACACACTAAGGATAAGGGCGCCGCAAAGAATGACCGCGCTGGCGGGACGTTTCAGGGCTGTCATCAGTCCGCGTCCCTCGTCATTCTCTCCCGCCCAAGGATGGGACCCCGGGTCAGGATAAGGGCGTTGCCGACGAGCACCATGACAAGTCCGAGCGCCGCCGACAAGGTCCATTGGTAGCCTTCGAAAACCGTCGAAAGCGCCAGCGCGACAATGGGAAACAGCACCGAGGCATAAGCCGCCCGGTCGGCGCCGATGCGCCCCAAAAGCGTCAGGTAGCAGCCGAAAGCCAGCACCGTTGCGAAGAAGGCCAAATAGAACAGCGAGGCGACGTAAGGGAACGACGTATCGAAATTAAGCGGCCGGTCCAGGCCCAGGGCGAGGGCGACCAGGGCGAGGGCGCCATACGTCATGCCGAAGGCATTGGACTGCACAATCGGCAGGCCCTGCTTCTGATTGCGCGCCGAGGTCAGCATGCCGAGCGACGCCAGAAATGTGCCGGCCATTACCAGTGCCAGTCCAATCGTGCCATCGCGCGCCACATCGAAGGCGCGTATCTCGGGCCAGAAGACCAGCGTCAGCCCAGCGATGCCGGCCGCCGCCCCCAATACCACCCGGGCCCGAATGGGTTCGGCGAATAGCAGCGCGGTGCCGGCGATGTTCATCACGACGATTGAGGAGAAGGCAACGGCCACCAGACCGCTGGTCAGATATTGGCTGCCCAGGTAGATGAGGACGTAGTTGCCAGAAAACAAGAACAGACCCTGTAGGGCCATAAAGCCGTGGTCACGCAGCGAGAAGCGCATCGGTCGGCGTGCAAGCACGCAATAAGCAGTAAGAATTGCCGCCGCCCCGGCCATGCGGTAGAGAACGGAAACCTCGGGCGCCACGACGCCCAACTGGAACTTGATCGCCAACCACGACGTGCCCCAAAAGAAGACGGTGAGCACATAGAGCAAGACGTTGGTCATGGGCACCCCAGCGCGCGGTTCGACCGCCTGGCGGGGTCATCCTATAAAGAGTTTGCGGCGCTTCGGCAAACGCCAGTGGCCCGTATCACGTACGCCAGAACGGCTTGGCATATTCGGCGGCCGCGTCTGCCTTGGTCAACCCGGCGTTCCGTAGAAGCCGCGCGTCCAGTTTCATCAGGTGGCGGCGTTCCATGGTGCGTCCCTGCCACTCGGCCAGAGTGTCGAACAGACGCACCATCGCGTCCCGCGCGGCGCCAAGAATGCCTTGGGCGGCGAGCCGGATCCGGTCGTCCCGCAATGGGTCGCTAACATGAGGCTTCATAATAGAAATGTTCATGGCTTGGCCTTTCGAACCAAAGGGGTTAATCGGCATCGTCCGGGCTTTTAATACGCCATATCCAAGCTCTCGACAAACGAGAGTTGTTCATGTAATAGATTAGAAATTCTTATCTATAATTGAAGTCCGCCGATACCCATGGCCCGCCGTCTACCGCCGCTCAATGCGCTCCGCGTCTTCGAGGCTGCGGCGCGCCATCTTTCGTTCACGCGCGCCGCCCAAGAGTTAAACGTCACCCAGGCGGCGGTCAGCCACCAGATTAAGGGACTGGAGGAGCACCTGGAGCTAAAGCTCTTTCGTCGCCTCAACCGGGCGCTGCTTCTGACCGACCAAGGCCAGGCCTATTTCCCGCCGGTGCGCGACGCCCTTGAGACTCTGGCCCAAGCCACTAAGCGCCTTGAGGTCCAGGACGCTGGCGGGACGATCACGGTCAGCACCTTGACGTCGTTCGCCGCCAACTGGCTGGTGCCGCGTCTCAGGCGTTTCCGCACGCTGTGCCCCGACGTCGATGTCCACATCTCGACTACCGATGACGTGGTTGACTTTGGGCGTGATAACATCGACATGGCGGTCCGCTACGGCAGCGGTGAGTGGCGTGGCCTCGACGCCCAACGCCTGATGACAGAAGAGGTGTTTCCGGTGTGTAGCCCGAGCCTGCTGGAGGACGGGCCGCCGCTTCGCACTCCGGCGGACCTCGGCCGTTACACGCTGCTGCATGACGAGATGCGCGAGGACTGGCGCATGTGGCTGTTGGCGGCGGGCGCCGACCACCTGAACGCGACGCGCGGCCCCGGGTTCCAACATTCCAATCTGGTTGTTCAGGCTGCCATCGCCGGCGAGGGCGTGGCGCTCGGGCGCAGCGTCCTGGTCGCCGACGACCTGGCCGCGGGGCGTCTCATAAAGCCCTTCGATATCAGCTTGCCGGCCGAGTTTGCTTATTACGTCGTCTGCCCCGAGGCCGACGCCAAGCGCCCCAAGGTCGCCGCCTTCCGCGAATGGCTGCTCGACGAGGCGGCGGGCTGATTATTGGTTGCTATCCTATTCGCGCAACGCCGCCAGGTCTTTGTAATGCTCCAGGGCCTCGGGATTGGCCAGCGCGTCGGTGTTCTTAACCGCTCGGTCATGGATCACGTTGCCGACGGCAAGCTCGGTGATCTTGCCCGATTTGGTGCGCGGGATATCGGCCACCTGGAGAATCTTGGCCGGCACGTGGCGTGGTGAGCAGTTGGCGCGGATACGTTTGCGGATCCTGTCCTCCAGGGCATCGTCGAGGGACAGCCCTTGGCGCAGGACGACGAACAGCACGACCCTGACGTCGCCGTCCCACTCCTGGCCGACGACGATGCTTTCCATTACCTCGTCCAGTTGTTCGACCTGGCGGTAGATCTCAGACGTTCCGATGCGAACGCCGCCCGGGTTAAGGGTCGCGTCCGAGCGGCCGTAAATGACGATGCCGTCGTGTTCGGTCAGCTCGACATAGTCGCCGTGGGTCCAGACGCCGGGGAAAAACTCGAAATAGGCGGCCCGGTACTTGGCGCCGTCGTCATCGTCCCAGAAGGCGACCGGCATGGAGGGGAAGGGTTGGGTGCACACCAATTCCCCCTTCTCGGCCCGAAGCGGTTTGGCATCGTCGTCGAAAACGTCGACCGCCAGGCCCAGTGCCCGGGTCTGTATTTCTCCGCGCCACACCGGGCCGGTGGGATCGCCCAGTATGAAACAGCCGACGATATCGGTGCCGCCGGCGATGGACGCCAAGTGAAGGTCGCTCTTGATGGCGCGGTAGACGTAATCGAAGCTCTCGGCGGCCAACGGCGAGCCGGTCGAGGTCAGGGTCCGGATCGAGCCCAGGTCGTGGGTCTCCTTGGGCTTCAGACCCGCCTTGTTGAGGGCGTCGATGTACTTGGCCGAGGTGCCGAACAGTGTCATCGCCTCGGCGTCGGCGAAATCGAACAAGACGTTGCCGTCGGGGTGAAAGGGCGATCCGTCGTACAACAGAACGGTCGCCTGGCAAGCCAGCGCCGAGACCAGCCAGTTCCACATCATCCAGCCGGTTGTGGTGAAATAGCACACCCGGTCGCCGGGCTTGATGTCGCAATGAAGCACATGTTCGGTGGCGTGTTTCAAAAGGGTGCCGCCAGCGCCGTGGACAATGCACTTGGGCGCCCCCGTGGTGCCCGACGAATAGAGGATATAGGCGGGATGGTTGAAGGCCAGGCGCGCGAAATCGATGTCGCCGGCCTCAAAACCCTCGATGAAGGTGTCCCACATCCGGGCGCCTGGCACACTGTCGAGGGGCGGGTCCCGGCGCAGATAGGGGACGACTATCGTCGCCTGTAGGGGGGGCAGCCGAGAGACGATCTCGGCTAGTTTTTCCAAGCAATCGTGGGTCTTGCCGTTGTAGGCGTAGCCCTCGGCTGCGAACAGAACCTTGGGCGCGATCTGGCCGAAGCGGTCGAGCACACCGGCGGCGCCAAAGTCGGGCGAGCACGATGACCAAATCGCGCCAAGGGCGTTGGCGGCGAGCATGGCGATGACGGCCTCGGGCATGTTGGGAAGATAGCCGCCAACCCGGTCGCCGGGGCCGACGCCGGCGTCCCGAAGCGCCTGGGTCAGGCGCGACACTTGATCGTAAAGTGCGCCCCACGAGAGGCGGCGGCGCACCCGGTCCTCGCCCCAAAAGACGATGGCGTCGGCTTCGTCGCGCCGGCGCAACAGGTTTTCGGCGAGGTTGAGCCGGGCATCGGGGAACCACCGGGCACCGGGCATCTTGTCACCGTCGACCAGAACGTCGGTGCCCCAGGTCTCGGCGATGACGCCGGTGAAATCCTTGACCGAGGTCCAGAACTTTTCCTTTTCGGCGACGGAGAATCGGTAGAGCTCGGCGAAATCGCGGATGACGACGTTCCAGTCGTCCTCAACCGTTTCCATGAAGGCGGTTACGTTGGACTGCCCGATGCGGTCGTCGGTGGGTCGCCAGAGGGGTTCGGCCACGGTGCGGTTCCGTTCAGAGGGCGACGCGGAAGGGATGGACCTCAATGCGGCGCCAAACATCTCCGGTGACATAGGGGTCCGAGGCCAGCCAGCCATCGAGCGCCGCGCGCGATTCAAAGTCGACGATGACCACCGAACCGGTCATGGCGCCGGCCTCGTCCAACATGGCGCCGCCGGTCAGGATGGCGCCCGTGTCCTTAAGCCGCCGGGCTCCCTCAAGGTGATTCGCGCGCGCGCTTTGGCGGCGCTCGGGCGCCTCGGCGTCGGTGCCGTCATGGGCGATGACAACGAATTGCATGGCGAATTCCTCCTCCGCGCTAGGCCGGCGAAGTATGAGGGTGCCCAGGGCGCGGCGCAACCCGGCCCTGTTCTTAGCGGTCTGGTTTTCAGGGTGCGAACGTCGTAACTTGTCGATCGATGCTCCGACTGCGCTTTCTCTTCGCCGCCGCCGCCGCCATCCCAGCACCCCTTCGCGGGGGCCTGTGGATCGTCGTCTCGACCATCTTTTTTGCCCTCACCGCGGTCATTATCCGCCACGTCTCGGCCGAGGTGGATTCCTTCGAGATCGCCTTCTTTCGCAACCTCTTCGGCGTCCTCTTTATGATGCCGTGGCTGATGAAGGCCGGGGTGATCCGGATGAGAACGCGGCGTCTCGGTCACTATGGCCTGCGCGCCCTAGCGGCGACCGGTGCCCAGTTGTGCTGGTTTACCGCCGTCACCATTATGCCCCTGGCCGATGCGACAGCGCTCAACTTTACCTCGCCGTTGTTCGCCGTCATCGGTGCCGCCTTGATCTTGGGCGAGACCGTCGGGCCGCGCCGCGCGGCGGCTGTGTTCATCGGGTTCGTCGGTGCCGCGATCATCCTCAGGCCGGGGATAGAGGCCTTCACTCCGGCCGCCGCAATCGTTCTTGCCGCGTCGCTCTTTCAGGCCCTGGCGCAATTGGCGGCGCGGTCATTGTCGTCCACCGAATTGCCCAACCTCATCGTGCTTTATTTGAGTTTGATGATGACGCCGTTGACCGGCATCGCGGCGTCCTTGGTGTGGGTGACTCCGTCGTGGCAGGCGCTTGGCTGGCTGGCCGTCATGGGCTTCATCTCGACCCTTGGCCAACAGGCCCTGGTGCGCGGCTTTCGGGCCGCGGAAGCCTCGGTGGTGGCGCCCTTCAACTATGGCCGGATGGTCTTTGCCGCGGTGCTTGCCTACATCTTTTTTGGTGAGGTGGCGGATATCTGGACCTGGGTCGGGGCGACGGTGATTTTCGGAGCGACCGTCTACACGGCGCGGCGCGAGACCCAGGTGCGCCGCTCGAAGGCCGCATCCGGCCCGGCGGAGGAGTGATCGATCATGGCTGACTCGACTGTTCCTCCTCGCCCCAGGATTTCGGCCCCGTTGCGGGGCGTGCTGTGGATGGTGGCGTCGTGTGCCTGTTTTGCCTTGATGGCAACGATGGTGCGGCGCGCCTCCTTCGACGTCCATCCCGTCGAGATCGTCTTCTTCCGTTATCTGTTCGGGCTTCTCTTCCTGGCACCCTGGCTCCTGCGCGCCGGCCTGGCCCCATTACGCACGCGGCGCCTGGGCATGCATCTCTTTCGCGCCCTGGCCGGCATGGGGGTGGTCCTCACCTGGTTCACCGCCGTTTCGTTGATGCCGCTTGCCGAAGCGACGGCGCTGGCCTTTACGGCGCCCCTGTTCGCCACCTTGGGCGCGGCACTTTTTTTGGGCGAGAGTGTGCGCCTGCGCCGCTGGTCGGCCATCGCCATCGGTTTCGCCGGCGCCATGATCATCTTAAGGCCGGGCCTGCAGGCGATAAGCTGGCCGGCGCTGCTGGCCCTCGCCAGTTCGGCCTTCCTGGGCACCGCGGCGCTGGTCATCAAGTCGCTGTCGCGCACCGAGGAATCGAACACAATCGTCCTTTATCTGTGCCTTCTGACAACGCCGCTGACGGCCATAGGGGCCTTTTTCGTGTGGACGACGCCGTCGCTGGAGTCCCTGGCCTGGATGGCCGGTATCGGGGTCGTGGCAACCATCGGCCAACTGGCCTACACCCGCGCTTTTGCCGCCACCGAGACGTCGATCGTCATGCCGCTTACGTTCTTCAAGCTGATTTTCGCGGCACTATTGGGCTATTTCTTTTTCGCCGAGGTGGCGGACTCGTGGACCTGGATCGGGGCGGCGGTGATCTTCGGGTCCGCCGTCTACACGGCGCGCCGCGAAGCCCAACTGGCAACGAACACCCCCTAGGGCATTTCAAGTTTGTTCGGCACCAGCCCGCACCCCCACCCGGCCACCCACAGCGCACAATGCCATTGGGTGGCCGGGTGGGGGTGCGGGCTGGTGCCGTAACTTAATTCCCTAGGCCAACGCGTCCTTGAGCGTTTGATAGAGATCGAAGGCCTTGTCCGGCTTTTCATCCTCATGCACGACGGCGCCGACGGCCTGAATCATGGCCAGCGGGCTGTCGGACTGGAAGATGTTGCGCCCCATGTCGACGCCCAAGGCGCCTTGATCGATGGCGCGCGAAGCCATGGTCAGCGCTTCCAGTTCGGGCAACTTCTTGCCGCCGGCGATGACGATGGGCACAGGGCAGCCGGCGGTGACGCGCTCGAAGCCTTCGTCGATGTAATAGGTCTTTATGTAATGAGCGCCGATCTCGGCGGCGAGGCGAGTCGCCAGGCCGAAATAGCGGGCATCGCGCACCATGTCCTTGCCCACGCCGGTGACGGCCAGGGTCGGGATTCCATAGCGGGTGCCGGTGTCGATCAGCTTGACCAGGTTGGCGATGGATTTGTGCTCGAACTCGGCACCGATATAAACCTGGGCCGCCATGGCGGCGGCGTTGAGGCGGATGGCATCCTCGATCTCGACGGCGACAAGCTCGTTCGAAAGTTCGGTCAGAATGCTCTGCCCGCCGCTGCACCTAAGGGCCACCGGCTTGTCGGTCGCCGCCGGGATACAGCTGCGGAGTGCGCCGCGCGTGCACATAAGGACATCGGCATAGGGCATCAGGGGTACAATTGAGAGGTCGATGCGCTCTATCCCGGTGGTCGGTCCCTGGAAATAGCCGTGATCGAAGGCCAGCATCACCGTGCGCCCGGTCTTCGGGTTGAAGATACGCCCCAGGCGGTTCTGCATGCCCCAGTCGAGGGCGTTTGAGCCCTTGAGGAAGAAGGGCTCATTGACAGCCGGGGTATCGGTGCCGAAATCCTTGCCGTCCTTTATGTCGTCCAAATCCGTCATCGTTCCGCTCCTGCCGATTGGGGGCCCGCCACCGGGTGCGCTATGATGGCGCCTCTAATATAGAGAATGCGCGCCGATGGGAAAGAGACAAGAAGATTCCTCCGTGACCAATGCCATTACCGGCATTGATCACATCTTGATTGGTGTCGCCGACCTGGAAGGGGCGAGGCGCACCTGGGAGGGCCTGGGCTTCACCCTGACGCCGTGCGGTCGCCACAAGGGTTGGGGCACGGCTAACTACTGCGTTATGTTTGACGTTGGCTATATCGAGCTCCTCGGCATCGTCGATGCCGGGCTATTCACCAACAACCTGGACCGGTTTTTGGATGAGAACGGCGAGGGATTGCTTGGCCTCGCCTTGGCCACCGCCGACGCCGAAACGGCCTATCGGGGTCTGTGCCGGGCCGGCATCGGTGCCGAGGCGCCAAAGACCCTGGGGCGCCTGTTGGAACTGCCCGAAGGCACCGTCGAGCCCAGCTTTTCGCTGGTTCACCTGCCGCCGGCGGCGACGCCGGGGCTTAGGGCCTTCGTTTGTCAACATCTGACGCCGGTTCTGGTGCGCCGCCCGTCGTGGCTGGTCCATGCCAACGGCGCACAGGACATCGCAGGCGCGTCGGTGGTCACCGAGGATCCCAGCTCGGCCGCCCCAGCTTACGAAAAGCTCTTGGGAGCCGACCGCATCGCGCGCCATAAAGCCGGGTTTTCGGTGTGTCTCGGCGGTGCCGTCATCCACTTCGGGGCTCCGGGCACCGGCAAGGTGTCGCTTTCGGTCCGGGTCGCCGACGCCGAAACGACGGCGCGATGCCTGAACGCCCGGGGAATTCCCTTCGCCCGTCCCGACGACGGAAGTCTCCGCGTGTCTCCCGAGGCCGCCACCGGCGTCGCGCTGACGTTCGTGCCCTCTTCTTAAACCAATGCGGTGGTCAAGAAGCTCAAGGTCCTTTCCAGGGCCAGTTTGGCGCTCTCGGCGTCGTAGCTGCCGCGGTGGTCGCAATTGAAGCCGTGACCGGCGGGATAGATGTGGATCGGCACATCGGGCTGCGCGGCGCGGACGGTATCGACGTCGGAAAGCGGAATGCCGGCGTCGGTCTCGCCGAAATGGAGCATCACCGGGCAGTTGGCCTTTTCATCCTTGAAGTCGATGACCTGACCGCCGTAATAGCCGACGGCGGCGGCCAAGTTGAGCCGGCAGGCGGCCAGCCAGGCCACCGAGCCGCCCCAGCAGTAGCCAACGACACCAATCTTGCCGGCCGGTTCGAGGGCATCGGCGGCGGCCACCACGTCGAGGATCGTTTCATCCCATCCGAGCTCGGCGCGGAGCGTTCGGCCACGGGTCAGGTCGGGCTCTTCGTAGCCCAGCTCGACACCGGTCTCGGTGCGGTCGAAAAAGGCCGGGGCGATGGCGGCGTAGCCCTGGGCGGCGAAGCTGTCGGTGACGGCGCGGATATGCGCGTTGACGCCGAAAATCTCCTGCACGACGACCAGGCCGGCTTTCGGCGGCGTCGCGGGATCGGCACGGTAGGCGTCGAAGGTGTGACCGTCCGATGCCGTCAGCTTGATATGGGTTCCCATATTATCCTCCCTTGGTTGTTTGTATATTATCATAAATCGAGGCCGACCCACCAAGGCTTGCCAGTCGAGAGGAGGCGGGGCATATTTCCAGTCTGGAAGCGAGAGCGGGCCACCCACGAGCTTCGCCGCGATTTCGAGGAGACGTTGGTATGACCGATGCGCCCGAATTTGAAGAAAAACTCCAGTTCGAACGCTATCCCCTGATGCTCGACGCCGAGGTTGAAATGGGCGGCGAAGCCCTTGGAATCACGATCTTCGACATCTCGTCCGGTGGAGTCAAAAGTCGTTTCAAAGAAGATCCGCTGAAGCGCATCATCTTGAAGATTCCCCCTTTCGGCGAATTCGAAGGAGAGGTCGTGTGGAAGGACGAAGAATACGTCGGCATGAAGTTTCACGAAGACCAGCAAAAGATGGCAGACGTCATCCTTGAGATGACTCGCAGGTTACGCCGCTAGCACCGTTAAAAAATATTACCTAGACGTTGAAGCGAATGCGGATGACGTCGCCGTCGGCAACCGGGTAGTCGCGGCCTTCCTGGCGCATTTTGCCCGCATCGCGCGCGCCCGTCTCGCCGCCGCAGGCGACATAATCATCGAAGGCAATTGTCTCGGCGCAAATGAAGCCGCGCTCGAAGTCACCGTGGATGGTCCCCGCCGCCCCGGGCGCCAGAGTGCCCTGGCGCACTGTCCAGGCGCGGGCCTCGGTGATGCTGGCGGTGAAGAAGGTGATCAGGTCCAAGAGGCCGTAGCCGGCCCGAACGACCCGATCCAGTCCCGACTCATTCAGACCCATCTGGGCCAGATATTCGCGCCGCTCCTCGGCTTCCGACAGCAGCGCCACCTCCGCTTCGATCTTGGCCGAGATGACCACCGACGCCGCCCCTTCGGCGGCTGCCATGGCGGCCACGGCTTCGGTCTCCGCGTTGCCCGCCGCCGCGTCGGCCTCGTCCACGTTGCAGACATAGAGCATCGGCTTGTCGGTGAGCAGATGAAGCCCGCGCTTGCCCCCTTCTGGCTTGGCGATGGTGCGCGCCGGCCGACCTTGACGCAGCGCCTCCAGGACCGGCTCAATGACAGCCAGTTCGGCCTTGGCGTCGCGCTCTCCGGTGCGCGCTTTCTTGGTCAGTGGTAGGGCTCGCCGTTCCAATGACTCCAGATCGGCCAGCATCAGTTCGGTGGCGACGATGTCGGCGTCACGCGACGCATCGACGGTTTCTTCGACGTGGGTCACGTTGTCGTCGGCGAAACAGCGAAGAACCTGGACGACGGCACCGACCTCGCGGATGTGGGCCAGAAATTTGTTGCCCAGTCCCTCGCCGCGGCTGGCGCCACGTACCAGTCCGGCGATATCGACGAATTCTTGCTGGGTCGGCACGGTGCGTGCCGCGTTGGCCAGGGTAGTAATCTGGTCAAGGCGCCCGTCGGGCACCGCGACGCGGCCCACATTGGGCTCGATGGTGCAAAAAGGGTAATTGGCGGCCTCCGCCGCCTGGGTCGCCGTCAGGGCGTTGAACAGTGTCGACTTGCCGACATTGGGAAGTCCGACGATGCCGCAGCTAAAGCCCATCGGATGGGTCCGAGCTATCTTTTTCTGGGCTTGGCTCCGCCGGCGGGCGTTTGTCCGGCTTCGGCCTTGGCGGATTGACGGCTAACGCCACCTTGCTCATGAAGGCCGCGTCGTCGCCTTCGACAAGAAGGCCGAAGCTATCGGCAATCGCCTCAAAGATCGTCTCCAGCCACGCCTGATCGGCCTTGGCGAAGTTCTTGAGAACGTGGCCAGCGACCCGGTCCTTGTCGCCGGGGTGGCCGACGCCCAGGCGAACGCGGCGAAAGCCCGCGCCCAAATGGGCCTGGATGCTCCGCAATCCGTTGTGTCCGGCATGTCCGCCGCCGGTCTTTACCCTGAGGCGCCCGGACGCCAGGTCAATCTCATCGTGCAGAACGATGACGTCGGCGGGTGGCACCCGATAGAAGGCGGCTGCGGCGGCGAGGGAACGCCCGGAATCGTTCATGAAGGTGAGGGGTTTAAGGGCGACCACCTTGTGCCCGGTGATGGTGCCCTCGGCGGCAGAGCCATGGAAGCGGGCGCGGAACCGGGCGAAGGCGTGGCGCCGGGCGATGGCGTCGATGGCCATGAACCCGATATTGTGGCGGTTGCGGGAATGGCCGGAACCGGGATTGCCAAGGCCGGCAACAAGCAGCATGGCGTCCAACTTCTGATCCAGGGTACTAGGGCATTTTCCGATTGCTCGCGCTCACGGAAAATGCCCTAACATATTGATTCTAAGCAAATTCGTCGTCGCAAACGAACCCGTTTGCTCGGGATTTGCACTAGTCCTTGGAGTCTTTCTCCGCCTTCTCCTCGCCTTCCTCGACCTCGCCTTCCTCGCCCTCTTCGCCCTCTTCGCCTTCCTCGCCTTCGATTTCCTCGCCCTCTTCTTCTTCCTCCTCATCGACCGGCATCAGGGTCGGCGAGGCGATGGTGGCGATGGTGAAGTCGCGGTCGGTGACCACCGGAGTCACGCCGTCCGGTAGCGAGACGGCGCTGATGTGCACGCTGTCGCCGATGTCGAGATCGGTCAAATCGGCGGTGAGGAACTGTGGGATATTGTCGGCCGAACAAATCAGCTCAATGGTGCGGCGCACCACGTTGAGCACACCGCCGCGCGTGATCCCTGGGCATTCCTCTTCGTTCTCGAACACCATCTCGACCTCGATGTTGAGCTTGGTGTCGGCGCCGAAGCGCATGAAGTCCACGTGAATGGCCCGGTCGGAGACCGGATCAAATTGCACGTCACGGGCCAGGACCCGATGGGATTCGCCGTCCACCGTGACCTCGAAAACGCGCGAGAAGAAACCCGTTTTGGCAAGCTGCTGGCGCAGGCCCTGAGGATCGATGGAGATCATCACGGGCTCTATTTCCTTGCCGTAGATGATACCCGGCACGCGGCCTTCACGGCGCGTTGCGCGGGCGGTTCCCGTGCCGGTGCTTTGTCGCGCCTCGGCGGGGATGGTCGTTGTTTCAGCCATTGTCGGTCTCTCCTTCTCGGGCTCTGGACGCCCGGGTAGTGGCGGTGTTTCTATTCTACGTCAACCCGCTTCAGTCGAACAGGCTGGATACCGAAGTTTCCTCGGAGATGCGCCGGATGGCTTCCGCCATCAGGGGCG
The DNA here is from genome assembly GCA_030754885.1 of Rhodospirillales bacterium. Taxonomy (GTDB): domain Bacteria; phylum Pseudomonadota; class Alphaproteobacteria; order Rhodospirillales; family JASLLZ01; genus JASLLZ01. Next base: position 39,202 of record JASLZL010000086.1, read on the forward strand.
CGATGGTCAGTTGTTCGATGTTGTGTGATACGCGCATGGCCTCGGTGGCCATGATGCTGTCGGTTATGACCAGCTTTTCCATCGGCGACGACGTTACTCGCGCTACGGCGCCGCCTGACAGCACACCGTGGGTGACATAGGCCGAAACCGAAGTGGCGCCGGCCTTCATAAGGGCTTCGGCCGCATTGCAGAGCGTGCCCGCCGAATCGACGATGTCATCGACCAGGATGCAGCGGCGATCCTTGACATCGCCAATGATGTTCATCACCTCGGAGACGCCGGCCTGTTCGCGCCGCTTGTCGATAATGGCGAGGTCGGTATTCAGCCGCTTGGCGTAAGCGCGTGCCCGCACGACTCCGCCGACATCGGGCGAGACGATCATCAATTGTTCGCTGTCGAAACGCTCCGCCATGTCCTTGGTCATTACCGGGGCGGCGAAAAGATTGTCCAGCGGGATATCGAAGAAACCCTGGATCTGGCCGGCATGAAGGTCGATGGTCAGGACCCGGTCGGCCCCCGCCACGGCGATCAGGTTGGCGACCAGCTTGGCCGAGATGGGTGTGCGCGGTCCCGACTTACGGTCTTGGCGGGCATAGCCGAAATAGGGCAGGACGGCTGTGATGCGCCGCGCCGATCCACGGCGCAACGCGTCCAGCGTCACCAGCAATTCCATCAGGTGGTCGTTGGCCGGGTAAGAGGTCGGCTGGATGACAAAGGCGTCCTCGCCGCGCACGTTCTCATGGATCTCGACGAATACTTCCATGTCCGAGAAGCGGCGGATACTGGCCCGCGTCAACGGCAGGTTCAGATATGCCGAGATCGCCTCCGCCAAGGGAGGATTGCTGTTGCCGGCAAGAATTTTCATCGAAATTAACACCTGGGGAGTTTTGAACGCAGCACCGGATACGGGTTGACGCAACGCACCCGTTCAGGCTCTGGGCGGGGCGGACTGTATCAGTGCATCAAGGGCCTGTAAACGCCCTACCTGACGGGTCGCTAACGCGGGGCGCCGGCGGCGGCCAGGATATTGGCGATATCGTCGGCGGCGGCCGCCGCGATGATTGCCGCCACCCGGCCCCAGGCCCCGTCCAGGCTATGCGCCGGTACCCTGTTCTCTTGGGTGACGCGACCCACGTCTCGGCCGTCGTTGCGGCTGATTGTCCAGACGACCCGGACGCTTTGGCGGTTTCCGGTCGGGGCGCCGACAGCGACCGACCCGGCGACGGCGTAGCCGGCCTTGGCGATGTCATCGGTCAGGCGTACGCCGCGTGCCTCCATGGCTTGGCGGATGGCGCGGCTCAGGGCGACATCGCCGTCACCCGGCGCGCCCTCTACGGGCTTGAACATCACGGCGGGCAGCGGAAGGTCGGCCGGCGCCAAAACTTCGTCGCCTACCAGGAGGGCGGCGATGGCGGCGGCGGCGGCTTTGCCGATGGCGCCGATCAGTCTCGGATCGCCATACTCCCACTGCTCTTTGGCTCCGTCGTCGCCCTGGGTGTGCAGTGCAATGACGTCGCCGTCGGCATCGGTGAGCGACCACTCGATGAGGGCGATGAAGGGCTCGTCAGGATTGTCCAGGTTGACGCCGGCCCGTCCGCCAAGCACGTAGGCGCTGGTTGCGTGATCACGAGCCGCGGCGGCGATGCCCAATTCTCCTAAACTCTCGGCCACTGAGCGGGCCAGAAGCCGGGCCAAGGGCAACGGGGGGCCATCCACGGCGGCGACGCGGATAACCAGACTTTCGCGGGGCTCGACGAGAGGATTGGCTGCCTCTCCCGGTGCCGCCTGAAAGGGACGCGGCAGGTCGCCGCAGGCGGCCGCGGAGAGGATCAGAAGGGCGGCGGCAAGCCGGAACACTGCTACGCCAGAACGCAGGTGCCGAGGAGAGCAAGGACCAGGGCGATAACCAAGATGATCATGTAGGGCACGGGTTCAACCCTCCAGGACGATGGCCGAAAGGCCGCGTCCATAGTCTTGTTCCCCTCCCAAGGAATTGCGCCGGTAGCTGAAGAACCGCGCGTCATCGCTTAGGGTGTCGAAGGGCAGGGCCTCGACCGCCGCTAGGCTCATGCGCTCCAGGCGCCGGGCCACGTAACCGGGCAGATCGAAGAGAAAATGGCCGGGCCGGCTGGCGGAGACAAAGAAATCCTCATTCCCCGCCCTCTCGGCTATGAAATCGGCGTGGAACTCGGGTCCCACTTCGTAAGAGTGCGGTTGGATGCAGGGCCCGATTGCGGCCACGATACTGGTCGGGCGCGCGCCCAGGTTCGTCATCTGGGCGACGGTGGCCTCCAGAACCCCGGCGCGGGCGCCGCGCCATCCCGCGTGGGCGGCGCCGATGACTCCGGCCTCGCCGTCGGCCAACAGGACCGGCGCGCAGTCGGCGGCGAGCACGCCCAGCGCCACCCCGGGGACCTTGGTCGCCATGCCGTCGGCGCGCGGTGACTTATCCGCCGCCCAGCCGCCGGCAGCCTCGATGACCAGGGCGTCGGCGGAATGGACCTGATAGAGGGTGACCAGATCGTCGCCCGACCGCCCCAGGCGGGCAAGCGCGCGGTGACGGTTGTCGGCGACCTTTCCGCCGTCGTCGCCCGAGCCGTAACCGCAGTTGAGCGAGGCGTAGAGCCCTTCGCTGACCCCGCCCTGGCGGGTGAAGAACCCGTGGCTAAGGCCGGCGATGGATCCCATGGTGTCGGCGGTGATCATGAGGCCATTATGGGACCAACGTCGGGGACGGGCAAACGCCTAGCCCCTCACGCGAAACCGGGTGGCGGCGGCATCCCCGGCGACGTCACCGCCATGACCTTGAAGAGCGTCCCCATCTCCGCCGGGTCAACCAGGCGGCGGTGGGCGGTGGCGACCTCGCGGCTTTGCTCGTGTGTGGCGCCGGCAAGCAGGGCGGTGGCACGCGCCGCGATACCCAGGCTTTCGAGGAAGGACCCCTGGAGTACCGGTCCATGGACAACGGCGCCACCTTCGATTGCGGCCCGGCCGAGGGCGGCAAAATCGACGTGGGCCGTAATGTCGGCCGCCCCCGGTTCGTCCAAAGGGTCGTGAAAGCGATGGCGTCGGAGCGCCTGAAGGGTGTCTCCGGTGGCGCTCTCGATATGTCCGTAATCGACGATCAACGCAGCACCACCGCGTTGCGCCAGGCGCTTGCCAAGGGTGTGGGCGATGGAGATGGCCGACGGGGACACCTCGAATACGCTGTCCGGGGCCGACATTTGGAGAGACGCGGGAACCAGGGTTTGGGCCGCCGCGGAGGGCGCCAGCACAAAGCCGAACCCGCCCTCATCGTCGATGTCGATCAGGCGTTCGCGCCAGCCTTGCGCCGTCTGTTGGAACTGGCGTACGGGAAGGGCGTCGAAGAACTCATTGGCCACTACCAGCACCGCGTCGTCCGGAACTTCGTCCAAAGTATCGTGCCATGCGGGCGGGCGTTCAAGATCGGCTTGGACCAGGGCTTCGCGCTGACGGTCGCGCAGGCGGCGGCTGGTTTCCACCAGATGAAGGCGTGCCGCGCCGCGGAACGGTACCTCGCCCCGCGTCGCGCGCAACGCATCGGCGATCAGCGTTCCCCGACCCGGCCCCAGTTCCACCAGGGCGACGGGATCGGGGCCGCCCATGGCCTGCCAGACGACAGCGCACCACAGCCCGATAAGTTCGCCGAACATCTGCGAGATTTCGGGCGCCGTGATGAAATCACCGCCGGCTCCGAAAGGGTCGCGGCTCGCATAAACGCCATGCTGGGGATGGGTGAGCACAGCTTCCATATAGGCGGCGACGGTGATCGGGCCATGGTGCGCAATGGTGCGGCGTAATTCGTCGGCGAGACCGCCCATTGTTCTTATCCCGGGCGTCGGCGGCGCACGATCAGGTAGAGCCCGAGAACCAGCATGGGGATAGACAGCCACTGGCCCATGGTGGTGCCGCCGAGGAGAAATCCGAGGTGGGTATCGGGCTGGCGGAAAAGCTCGGCAATGCCCCGCGCCACGGAGTATCCGGCCAGGAAGACACCGGTCAGAAATCCGGCACGCTGGCGTAGGCTTTCACGGCGGCCTAAGAAGAATAAGACGATGAAGAGGACGGCCCCTTCAAGCACGGCTTCGTAAAGCTGGCTTGGGTGCCGTGCCAGCGGGCCGCCACGAGGAAAGACCATGGCCCAAGGAACGTCACTGGCCCGGCCATAAAGCTCGCCGTTGATGAAGTTGGCGATGCGCCCGAGAAAAAGCCCGATGGGCGAGGCCGAGGCCAGCAAGTCGGAGAAATGAAAGAGTGGAATGGCGCGCTGGCGGGCGAACAGGAACGTGGCGACGGCGACGCCGATCATCCCGCCGTGGAAGGACATGCCGCCCAGCCAGACCTGTGGGATAGCCAGCGGGTTGTCGAAAAAATACTCCGGTTTGTAGAACACAACGTAGCCCAGTCGGCCACCCAGGATGACGCCGAACGTCGCCCAGACCAGAAAATCGTCAATATGCAGCGCCGTCGCCACTTGCGGCGGGCGGCGGGCGAGAACAAGCAGATAGCGCCAGCCCAACAAGAGCCCCGCCACGTAGGCCAGGGCGTACCAGCGGATAACCAGGGGGCCCCAAGCGAATAGCACCGGATCGATGGCGGGATAAGGGATGACGAAGGTCATGGCCGCCCGCGGGTCATCGGTAGGGGTCTGGACCGCTCAGGTAGCCCTGCACGTACTGGGTGACGCCGTGCTCAAGGGAGGTTATGCGGTCACGGGGATAACCGGCGGCGAACAGGCGGTCCATGGCGGCTTCGGTGAAATACTGATAGCGCTCGCGAAGGGCTTCGGGCGTCGGGCGGTATTCGATCAGCGGTTCCTTGCCGAGCGCGTGGTAGACGGCGGAGGCCAGATCAACGAAGGTTCGCGCCTCGCCGGTGCCGCAGTTGAAGAGCCCCAAAACTTGCGGGTTGTCCATGAACCACAGGGCTATATCAACGCAGTCCTCAATCCACACGAAGTCACGCATCTGGCCGCCGTCGGTGTAATCGGGGTGATGCGATTTAAACAGACGCGCCGCCTTGCCGTCCGCCGCTCCGGGATAGATCTGGGCGACGACGCTTTTCATGTCGTCCTTGTGGTATTCGTTGGGTCCGTAAACATTGAAGAACTTAAGTCCGACCCATTGCGGCGGCGCGGCGGCCCCATCGGCGGCAAGTCGCGCGATACGACGGTCAAACAGGTGCTTGGACCAACCATAGGGATTGAGGGGGCGCAGCAGGGACAAGGCGGCGGGCGAGGCGTCGTCGTCGAAGCCCTGGCCTCCATCGCCGTAGGTAGCGGCCGAGGAGGCGTAGACAAGCCTGACGCCATGGGCCGCGCACCACGACCAGATGGCGAGCGACAGCTTGAAGTTAGCATCGACAATAAGGTCGGCGTCGGTCTCGGTAGTCGACGAGACGGCGCCCATGTGGAAGACCATTTCGATGGCATCGCGGTTGGCGTCGAGAAAGGCCATCAGATTTTCAGGCGCCACGATGTCGGTCAGTTCGCGCTTGGCAATGTTGCGCCACTTGTCGCCGTTGCCCAGGCGATCACAGACGACCACTGCTCCGGACCGCTTCTCGTCCAGGGCCGCCACGATGTTGGATCCAATGAATCCCGCGCCGCCGGTTACTACGAACATGGCTCGTTCCCTCGTTCAGGGAGACTCTTATAGGACCGCCTGTCCGGCCCGGCAAGTTGCCAACGCCGATGCGGCGCCGCCGGGCGCGGTTGCCAGCCCCGGGCCCGGGTCCCATAATGGGGACCGCGACGACCCTACTCGACCGGAAGCCAAGCCCATGCAAAGCCGCGCCCGCATCCTGGAAGACCTTGCCAAAGTAACCACCGGCGCTGTTTCCACCCTGGCCGGAATCAAGAGCGAGATCGAGGGTCTGGTGCGCCAGCAGTTGGAGCGCTTGTTGGCGGACATGGATCTGGTGCCGCGCGACGAGTTCGACGCCGTCAAGGCGATGGCGGCCAAGGCCCGCGGCGAACAAGAAGCGTTGCATAAGCGCGTCAAGGCCTTGGAAGGGCGGGCCAAGACCAAATCGCCCGGCCGCGCCGCCAGTGCCAAGAAATCAGGCCGCGCCGCCGGCGCCAAACCGGCGCGGCCCCGGACGACGAAACGCCAACGTCCCGCCCCCAAGGCCTGATCACCCGAAAAATCCGGCCCGATTTTGCCCCACGGCGGCGCCGTTTGGGGAAATTGTCCACAGGAAATCGCGACACCGACCATTTCCGCCCTTGCGCCCCGGCGCCCCTTTTGGCAGGCTACATTTAGTACGTAATGGGGATGAAACCCACAATATATTGGGTTTACATGGTTGCCTCAAGGAGGTGCGGAAGTGGGATTCAGCGACAGGTTGGGCGACATTGCGTCTCATAATCCCCTCGACGTCATCGAACACATCGTCAACGCCAACGACTGGTCATTTGACCGCCGCAACGACCAGGAAATGGCGGTTCAGGTGCCGGGGCGGTGGTGCGATTACAGCCTCTATTTCGCCTGGAACGCCGACGCCAACGCCATGCATTTCACCTGCGCCTTCGACATGCGAGTGCCAGCCGAGCGCCGCCCGCCGATATACGAGCTCCTGGCCCTGGTCAACGAGAAGATGTGGCTCGGCTGTTTCGGCATGTGGGACGATGAAGGATTGCCCATGTTCCGCCATGCCCTGCCGCTGCGCGGCGCCGGAGCCCCCAGCATTGAGCAACTGGAGGACCTTCTGGACACGGGAATTTGCGAGTGCGAGCGGTTCTATCCCGCCTTCCAATACGTCATCTGGGGTGGCAAATCGGCGACCGACGCTGTAAAGCTGGCGATGATCGAGACTGCCGGCGAGGCATAAACAATGCTGACGGCCAAATTGGTTCTGGTGGGCTGCGGACACATGGGCAGCCCCCTTCTTGACGGCTGGCTTGAACGCGGTGTCGAGGCCCGCCACATTACCGTGGTCGAACCCGATGCCGACATCGGCGCCGCCCTTAAGCAAGAGCACGGTATTATCGTCCACGCGAGCCCCGAAACCATCCCATCGGACCTCGACCCCGATGCCGTGGTGCTCGCCGTCAAGCCCCAGATCATGGACTCGGTGGCGCCTGCCTATCGGCGCTTCGCCGATCCCCACACAGTCTTTCTTTCGATCGCCGCCGGCCGCACTTTGGACTATTTCAAGGGGCATCTGGGTGATCAAGCGGGGGTCGTGCGTTCCATGCCCAACACGCCGGCGACTGTGCGCCGCGGCGTCACCGTGGCCTGTCTCAACGCCCGCGTTCAGCCCGAACAGCAACGCCTGTGTCACGATCTCTTGGAATCGGTGGGCGAGGTGGCCTGGGTCGAGGACGAAACGCTTCTCGACGCGGTGACGGCGCTATCCGGCAACGGTCCGGCCTATGTGTTTTTGCTGGTCGAAAGCCTGGCCGGTGCCGGCATCGCGGCGGGCTTGCCCAAGGACTTGGCTTGGCACCTGGCGCGCGATACCGTGACGGGGACTGGCGAGCTGTTGCGCCGCTCGCCGCACTCGGCCGCGGTGCTGCGCGAGCAAGTCGCCACGCCGGGCGGCACCACCGCCGCCGCCATGGAGGTGCTGATGGCGGAAGACGGCCTTGAGGCCCTGATGACCCGGGCCGTCGCCATCGCCGCCCGCCGCTCGCGGGATCTCGGCAAAGGTTAGAGAGGTTTTATTTTATTCGCCACCGGCCCGGGGTGCGGCCCGGTGCCGCGCAAACGGATAACCCTTAGTCCAACTTGATGAGGGTGTGGCTCTGCTCGCGCATGAAAAGCGGTGGGTAGTGAGGACCAAGACCACTTTTTCCCGATAGGCCCGAGCCCTTCCAGCCGCCGAAGCTCTGATACCCGGGCCAGGCGCCGGCGGTGGCGTTGGTGCGCCGGTTGGCGTAGAGCACGCCGGCCTCGGCGGTGGTGAAAAAGAGATCCACGTCCTCGGGGCGGCTTGAATAGACGCCGGCGGTCAGGCCATAGACCACGTCGTTGCCGCGTGCGATAGCCGAGGCAAGGTCGCCTTCGTAGCGGGCAACGGCGACGAAGGGCGCGAAGAGTTCATCTTTGAACAGCCGGTGATCAGCGGGCAGTCCGTCGACGATGGTCGGTTCGATGTAGTAGCCACGGTCAAAAATGCCGCCGCTCAGCCGGTTGCCGCCGAAGGCGACGCGTCCATCGGCGCGAGACTCCTCGACCGCCTTGGCAAAGATATCGTAAGCCGCCTGATTGACGATCGGGCCCATGAAGACGTCTTTCTCCTCAGGGTTGCCGACCTTGAGTTTCCCCGTCATCTCGACCAGCTTATCCATAAAGGCGTCGTAGACCGAAGCATGGACGTAGGCTGACGAACAGGCGCTGCACTTCTCGCCGGTAAGGCCGTAGGCTGAGCGCATGACGCCCTCAGCCGCCATGTCGGGGTCGGCGAACTCGGAGACATAAGCCGGGTTCTTGCCGCCCATCTCGGCGATAAGCGGGCGCCCGAAGGGTGAGGCGGCCATCTTGCGGTGGATGCCCATGCCGACGTCATAAGAGCCCGTGAAAGCGATGCCGTCGATGCCCGGCGCGTCGACCAGCTTGGGTCCGACGCCACTTCCGTTGACTATGTTGACGACGCCGGCGGGCAGGCCCGCCTCCTTGAATGCGTCGATGATTATGGTGCCGGTCAGGGCGCCGTTGGTGGTCGGGTGGAAGACGACCGTGTTGCCGCCAATCAAGGCGGCGGACATCATGTTGGTCGACAGAGCGACGGGGAAGTTGAACGGCGAGATAACGGCGAAGACGCCATACGGGCGCATGACGCTACGCGTCTCTTCGGCCGGGGTCGCACCCTTCATGGCGACGGTATAGCCCTTGTTGCGTTCCGTCTCATCGCAGTAGTAATTGATCAGGTCGACCGCTTCCTCGGCCTCGCCAACTCCTTCGAGGCGCGACTTGCCGACCTCAAGAACGGACGCGATGCCAAGATCGTACTTGCGCGCCGCCAGTGTCTCGGCGGCGCGGCGCATCACCGTTAGGCGCTCGTCCCAGGGCATGCCCGACCACGCCGGATAGGCCTTCCGGGCCGCCGCGACGGCACGGTCGACGGAGTCCTGGGTGCCGGTGATGAATGAGCCCAGCGAGAGGTCGCTGTCGGCGGGGCTTACGATCTCGTAAGGCTCGCCGTTATTGTCGTCAGCCCCGTCGATGTAGTTAGGCGTCGTCCCGCCGAGATTAGCCTTGAAGGCCGGTATCGCCGTGTCCAGCATGTCGTGGACGGGTGTGAAATCGGCGGATACATTCGAATAGGTGACGCGGGGCAAATTGGACTGGCTGGACATCTGTTCCTCCACTGGGATTGAGTGGGATTTCGCGCGACATTGGTACAGAGGGCGTGTTCCGTCAACCCCCCCGAGCCGCCCCCCGGCGGGCCGTCACCGCTGTCCGGCGAGGGCGGGTCGCAAGACGTCGCGCAGCTTTTCCAGGGCCCGTGCCTCAAGCTGGCGGACCCGGTCTTTCGACAGGCCGATCTCGCGGCCGATGGCCTCGAATGTCTGGCGTGCTTCTTCGAAGTAGCGCTGGCGAATGATGAATTCCTCACGCGGCGGTAACATGGCCAGAGCCTTGCCAATGGTCTCGCTGATGAACGAGTGCTCACTGGCTGCCACCACCGTTTCCTCGGGCGTTGGGGCATCGCTGGCCATGTGATCGAGAAGCGTCGGCCCTACCTCATCGGCATTCCCAGACAGAGTTTGGTCGAGGGACTGGTCGCCGCCCGCCATGCGCCGCGCAACCGCGGCCACCTCGGCGGCGGTGGTTCCCAGGCGCTCCGCCAACTTGCCGACGATTTCGTCGCTCAGGTCCTCCGCCCCACTGATCAACTCGGCTCTAATCTGGCGCAGGCGCAGAAAAACCGCCTTCTGGGTATTCGTGGTGCCAATGCGCACCAATGACCATGACCGTACCACGTGATCTTGGATGGCGGCGCGGATCCACCACATGGCATAGGTCGAGAGGCGGACGCCACGGTCGGGGTTGAAGCGCCGCACCGCCTGGATCAGCCCGACCGTTCCCTCCTGGATGAGGTCGCTCATGGGCAGGCCCGAATTTCGGTAGGTGCGCGCGATCTTGATGACGAAGCGTAGGTGGCTGGCGATCAGCCGGCCGGCGGCGGCAGTGTCGCCGGCGGCCGAATGACGTGCCAGGCGCCGTTCTTCCTCATTGCCCAACATGGGATGACGCGCCGCCGCGCGGACCATGGTGGTGCTCAGGGGTGTTTTGCGCTCCATCGCCTTGCCCGCCAATCGACGTCCCGCCGCTTCCGGCCGCGACCCGGTACCGGTCGGCAACAATTAGCACTATATTTAATATAGGCGAAAGGGTGAAGCACTGGATTATGAAAGGAACCCTCAGGCCATGGCACGCAAGGAACCGCCGAAATCCCGCCGCAAAACCCCGGACGCATCCGCTCAAGCCATCATTGACGCCGCCCTTGCCCTCGCCCGGGAGGAGGCTTGGCAAACCGTTTCTCTAAGCGACATAGCCGATAAGGCTGGGATTTCCCTGGCCCAGGTTTACGCCGCCTTCCCGTCCAAGGCGGCGATCGTCGGCGGTTTCATGAAGCGGATCGACCAGCAGGTTCTGGACGGCGGCGTCATCGACATCACCGAGCCGGCCCGCGATCGCTTGTTCGAAGTTCTCATGCGGCGCTTTGATGCGCTGGCGCCGCACAAGGTTGCGGTGGCGGCCATCCTTGATGGTTTGTGCGCCAAACCGACGGCGGCGCTGGCCCAAGCCCCCCGCGTGCTGTGCTCCATGGCATGGATGCTGGAGGCCGCCCGTCTGCCCGCCGATGGGCTGATTGGCTTGGTCCGGATCAAGGGACTGACCTTGATATATGCCAATGCGTTGCGCGTGTGGCTGGCTGACGACACCCAGGACATGGCAAGGACCATGGCTGCCCTCGACCAGGGACTGGGTCGGGCGGAGCGTCTCGCCCATCTATGCTGCCCGCGTCGTCGAAAAGGCGAAGAGAACCGGGACCCCGCCCCCGCCTGAGCGCCGCGCCCGTAGACTAGCCAAATATTGTGCACTGCAACATAAAGGTTGACAGCGTGGCTCTCTGCCTCCATATTCACCTTGTTGTGCAGTGCAGCACACTTTGAATTTTTTACGGAGCGAAGCCAATGACGAAGAATGCAGAAACCTTTTTCGATTTCGATTTCTCCAAGATGATGGCGGGCTACGCCCAACTGCCGGGTGTCGACGTGGAAGCCCTTGTGGAAAGTCAGCGCAAGACCGTGGCGGCGTTCGGTGCCGCCAATTGGGCTGCCTTCGAAGGGGCCCAAAAAGTCGTCCGGCGTCAGGCCGAGATGGTCCAAGAAAGCCTGGGCGGCATCGCCCCCGGTTTTAGCGAGCTGGCCACGTCGGCGACGCCCGCCGCCGCCGCCGCGAAGCAGGCTCGCATGTGCAAGGACGCCTATCAGAAAGCGGCGGCCGATGGTCGCGAGCTGGTCGACCTGGTGACCAAGTCCGGCCGCGCCGCCACTGCCCCGATCCAAAAGCGCGTCGTCGAGAGCCTGGACGAGATCAAAACCCAGGCGGATAAATTCGCCGCCTGACAAAAACATGCTATTGCGTTGAAGAGCCGTCCCACGCGGGCGGCTCTTTTTTTGGACGCTTCCCAGGACCGGCTAAACCGTGTAGCACGGATATAGATACGAAGAAGGGCGTGTCATGGAAATTTCCTACAACGACTTCGCCAAGATCGACATCCGCGTCGGTACCGTGAGCCGGGTCGAGCCCTATCCCGAGGCACGCAAGCCGGCCTATAAGCTGTGGGTCGATTTTGGACCTGAGGTGGGGGAAAAAAAATCTTCGGTCCAGGTCACCGAACATTATACAGTCGAAAGCCTGATTGGTCGCCAGGTCGCCGCCGTGGTCAACTTCCCACCCAAGCAGATAGGAAAGTTCATGTCGGAATGTCTGGTGCTTGGCTTTCCCGATGCTGATGGCCGGGTGGTCCTGATCGGCACCGATCAAAAAATCCCCGACGGCGGCAAGCTATTTTGAGGAGACGATCATGAGACGCGCGGTAAAGACCGGCTTGCCCCCATCCAGCCAACCCCTGGAATTCGCCACCCTTGCCGATGGCATCCTCTATACCGCCCAGGTCCCGGTCCGTCCCGACAACACGGTGGAGCCCGGTGACACCACGGCTCAGGTTGAACGGACCTTGTCTAATCTGAAGATGACCGTGGAGGCGGCAGGCGGCACCTTGGACGACGTGACCCAGGTTTTGGTCTATCTCACCGGCCCAGAACACGTGGCACCGATGAACGAGGTCTGGAAGCGCGTCTTCAATCAACCCTATCCGCAACGCGCGACGGCCATCGTTGCCGGCTTGGTCCGCCCTGGCATCGTCATTGAGATCGTCGCGACCGCCCACGTCGGCGGGTGATCGCAACGCTCATTCTTCAACATGGCGCAGGCTGTCGGAGCGCTGCTTTTCGTCGAGCGCCAGGATCATGAACGCCAGATTGGCCGCGTTGGTGTTCGACCAACCGGCGGTCACTGTCCCGTCTCGCCACTGGACTGATATCGCCACCGCGTCGATATCGCCCAAATTCTCGATCCCACTTTGAAATATCTCGGCGGGCGTCGTTCCGTGCAGGCTTTCAACCTTTGCCATACACACCTCCTTCACTGAGCCAGACGTGTTCACATTACGCCAAGAGTAACACGGTTTAGGTCCGCGTTGACGCCACTGGTCCGTCCACCTACGATCACCGGCCGAAAACATTGCGGAGGGTCACTGGCGGGAGTGGGGACGCAGAAGGCCGGGCGTTTGAGCTTCTGGTATTGGGATCGGGCCCTGCGGGGATCGGTGCAGCGGTTGAGGCGAGCCGGTGCGGGGTCGAGACGGTTATCTTGGACGAACAGCCGGTTGCGGGGGGCCAGATCTACCGG
>JASLZL010000087.1 GCA_030754885.1 Rhodospirillales bacterium
TTTACCAGCGTCGTGGTAGTCGGTGCGCTTGCCGTTGATGGCTTCCAGCTTGTCGCGCGCCGGTTTGATTTTGGGCAGTTCTGGCATGGCTCGACCCCCTTCAAAATACCGCCCCAGTGCCACAGGGCAACATCAGGGCAACGTAATTTGTATCAACTACGATACCACCTGTCATAGCCAAGGACAAGCTAATCCATTGCGGGGCAAGGGATACAGGCATTTTGTTGAAGGGGGTCTGGGTGGTGTGGGGGTGTGTCAGTACAGATTAGGAATCTGGTGCTCTATCCGACTGAGCTACGGGCGCCCTTAGTCGCCGAACAGCTTCGACAACGGCACCGAGTAATAGAGGATCGCCGATTCGGTGCCCGGGTTGGTATCGCCGATCGACGCATTCGACATGTGCGAGACGGCCACGCCCAGGCGCGAACGGTCGTCGAAGCGGTAGGCGAACTCGATCTGCGAGCGGAACTCCAACTCGTGGCCTAAATCCAATCCGCTGCCTTTGTGGTAATAGCCGGGCGCAAAACTTGGCGTGACCACCACGCGACGCCCGAAGAAGACGTCGATACCGACGCCGGCGTAGGGGTAGACGGCGCCGTCAGAGGTCGCCATCAGGCCGCCCAGGGGCTTGAAAATCCAAAACTTCTTATCCGAGCGGTATTCAATTCGAAACTCAGCCGCCGGGCTTTTCTGGCGGTTCCAGTCGAAGTATCCACCGCCGAACGACAAGAAATCGGGATCGTCGGCGCGGGCCCCTTGCGGTGCCGAAAAGGCCGCCGCACAAGCTAAGATCAAAGCGGCGCGCAACAAGTGTCCGGCCATTGCGTCAGTGTCCCCGAGAAAATCCCTTCAGGTTCCGCATCTTACGCCACGGGCGCTATCTTTCAAGGTTCTTGCCTGGACTCGATTTGGCTCACGACAGCGGGCCTTCAGGTCCGCTGTCGTGAGCGATACAAAACTATCCCTTAAACCTCTCGGTCGCGGCGACGAGGGCGGTACGGATGCCGGTCTCCATGGCCGCATGGCCGGCGTCGGGCACGACAGTCAACTCGGCGTCGGGCCAAGCGCGGGCCAGTTCGTCGGCGGTGACGATTGGACAGACCACGTCATAGCGCCCCTGAACGATTGCCGCCGGCAGGTGACGGATCCGATCCAAGTTGTCGAGCAGATGGTTCTCGGCCATGAACATGGCGTTTTTGAAGTAGTGGGACTCAATGCGGGCCAGAGCCAGGGACGCCCCGCCTCCGTCGAACTTTGGCACGAGGACCGAGCATGCGTTCTCATAGCGGCCCCACGACTGTGCCGCCGGTCGATGTACCGCCGCGTCGGGACTGGTGAGACGTTGGTGGTAAGCGTTGGCCACGTCGCCCCGTTCGTCGGCGGGCAGGAAATCGATAAAGGCACGTCGGGCCTCGGGAAAAATCGTTCCCATGCCGTGGAGGAACCAGTCGAGTTCGCGCTGCCGGCCTAGGAAAACGCCGCGCAGCACGAAGCCGGCGCAACGCTCTGGGTAGGCTATGCCGTAGGAGATGGCCAAGCAAGCACCCCACGAACCGCCGAAGACCAGCCAACGTTCGATGCCGAGATGGCGGCGCAGAGTTTCCATGTCCTCGATCAGGTGCGCCGTCGTGTTATCGCTGATGTCCGCCGTCGGCGTCGAGCGGCCGGCGCCGCGCTGGTCAAAAACAACAATGCGGTAGTGATCGGGATCGAAGAAGCGCCGGTGGACCGGTAGCGTTCCGGCGCCGGGACCGCCGTGCAGGAAGACCACCGCCCTGCCTCTCGGGTTGCCCGAGAGCTCCCAATAAAGTGTGTGGCGCCCATCCACCTTCAGCATGCCGTGGGCGTAAGGGGAGATCTCGGGAAACAGATCAGTGCGCGGGGCCTGGACGTCCATGGGTAGTCCGTTCGTGTCGGTGACGACCCTATTATAGGGCGGCCAACGACGCATACAACGCAGCGTACCGAGCGTTATCTCGCCGCCGGCAGTGGGGCAAGATCGAAAGCGCCACACCGGACAAAGGCCATGACCGCGATTCGAATTGCCACGATCCTTGCCGCCTTCGCACTGTGCGCCCCACCGGTGATCGCAGCCGAAGACGATATCCCGGTCACCGTCAACCAAGTGGTGGACGGTGACACTGTGGTTCTGGAACGGCCGGCGAACGGCGCCGATCAGGTCCGCCTGGTGGGCATCCAGGCGCCCAAACTGCCGCTCGGGCGACCCGACTTTCCCACCTGGCCCCTGGCCGCCGAGGCCAAGCGCGCCCTTGAAGACCTGACCCGGGACCGGCGCTTGACCTTATCGTTCGGCGGCCGGCGCCTCGACCGCCACGGCCGTCTTCTGGCCCATTTGCACGACGAGGCGGGGACCTGGATCCAAGGTGAGATGCTGCGCCTGGGAATGGCGCGGGTCTACAGTTTTTCCGACAACCGCGCACGGGTTGCCGAAATGCTTGTCTTGGAAGGCAAGGCACGGGCCGCCAGGCGCGGCATTTGGGGCAACCCTTTCTATGCGCTCAGAGCACCCGGCGAGACCCATCACCACATCGATACCTTCCAGGTGATCGAGGGTGCCGTCCTTGACGCGGCCAAGGTGCGCGGCCGGGTCTATCTCAACTTCGGCCCCGACTGGCGCACCGACTTCACCGTTACCCTGGCCCCCAAGACGGCGCGCCTGTTCGTTGCCGAGGGCCTGGACCCACTGGACCTGGAGGGCCGACACATCCGCGTGCGGGGCTGGCTCTCGTGGCGCAACGGCCCCCAGATTGAGGCCACCCATCCCGAACAGATCGAGAGAGTGAAGCGTTAGTCCGGCAAGCCTAGGCGGCGCAGAGTAGAGACGTCCCGTCCGAAACCCGTCGCCGAAATCTCGGGGTCTGTATCGACGGCCTTTGCCACCGCGGCCCTTGCCGCGTCGTCGCGCCCGAGGGCATGGTGGACGAGGGCTTGGCCGATGTGAGCATGGGCGGCATGCGTGCCCGACGGCTCACGCTCGAGGAATTTCGCAAAGGCGGCAAGCGCCTTCTCGGTCTCTTTGGCATCTAGGTAGGCGAAGCCCAGTTCCTCAAGAAACCAAGCCGGATAATAGGGGCTGAGCCGCATCACCTTCTTCATTTTGCGGATGGCTTCTTGCGGCTGGCCCGCGTGGTGGAGAAACAGGGCGAGAAGAGCTGTGTTGTTAGCATGGTTGGGGCTGAGGGCGACGGCCTTCTCGCCAGACGCCACGGCGGCTTTGTATTCTTTCCGGTACAGGTGGACGGCGCCCTTGAGTGCGTAGACATCGGGCAACTCATCGTCCAGGGCCTGCGCCTTCTCAGCCAGGAAGGTGGCGCGTTCGATCGATATATCCGGTCGATCACCCCATCCAAACTGGGCGTCGAACCAGTGGGTCCAGGCAAGCAACGCGAAAGCCAGGGCGTAACCGCGATCGGCCTCAATGGCCTGGTTGAACAATTGGCGGGCCCGCGCATTGTCCGATTTGTTGCGGCGGTAGAAATGCGCGACCCCCTCGGCAAGCAGGTTCCAGGCTTCCAGGCTGCGCGTATGTCTGCGGTGGACGCGCATCTGCTCGCCGACGGTGAGCTCTATTTGCAGGGCGGTCACGATGTTCACCGTGATCTCGTCTTGCAGGGCAAACAGGTCTGTTATCTGGCGGTCGTAGTGCTCGCCCCACAAGTGATTGCCGGAAAGCGCGTCGATGAGCTGGGCGTGGATGCGCACCGTGTCGCCCGATTTCTGAACACTGCCTTCAAGCACGAAGCGGACGCCGAGGTCGGCGGCCACCTTTTGCACTTTCACCGGCTTGCCCTTGTAGCTGAAGGTAGAATTGCGGGCGATGACGAACAGGCTGGAGACCTTGGACAGCGCCGTGATGATGGTCTCGGTGATGCCGTCGCTGAAGTACTCCTGGCCGGAATCGCCGCTCAGGTTGTCGAAGGGCAGGACGGCGATGGAAGGCTTGTCGGGCAGCGGGAAGGCCATGTGCTCGACCGAAACCGGCTCCACATCGGCCGACCACGGCCGCCAGACCACCACGCCGCCCATCACCGCCACAAGAACCACCGCAGCCGCGGCCATCAAAGCGGGCCGTGTCCGCGCCGCGTGTCCAGGTGGGCGTTCGCCGATGATCTGGCCCGCCGCCCGGGGCGCCAGGACCACGCGGTACACCGGGATCGGCCTTTCGATGTTCTTGACCGATTGCTCGCCCTGGAACGCGTAGCCCACGTCCAGCTTGTCGCCAACCTCGTCCACGACCTTTCGCGAGACGCATATTCCACCCGGCTCGGCAAGACCCTCCAGCCTGGCCGCGACGTTGACCCCATCGCCGTACAGTTCGTCGCGATCGACGATCACGTCGCCCAGGTTGACACCTATACGGAACTCAACCTTGCGATCGTCCGCCAAGCCTTCATTGCGGGCCGCAAGGTCGCGCTGGACCTCGACAGAACACCTGACGGCGACGACGATGCTGGCGAATTCGGCCAGGACCGCGTCGCCGGCGTAGTGCAGCACCCGTCCGCCGTGACCTGCGATGAGCGTCGAGATGGCGTCGAGATAAGCGCTGAGGGTTTTGTGCGTTCCCTCTTCGTCGGTGCCGGTCAGCCGGCTGTATCCGGCCACGTCGGCGTATAAGATTGCCGCAAGCTTGCGGTTGAGCCCTTCGTCGGACATTTGCCCCCTCCGATCAAGGCGGGCCGAGTTTAGCGAAGAAGACAATCAATCGGTAGCTGAACGTCAAAGGCCACCGCTCCTTGGTATCAGGCCGCACTGGCTGTTGCGTTTTTTTGGACGATCAGAAGGGCCCCGTAGGGAACGGCGTTGAAGACCAGAAAGAAAATCTTGAACAACCCGAGAAACGAGTAAAGGACCACGTTGAAGGTTTCCCGGGTCATGGGAAACAATTGGCTTTGCATGGTGTACATAAAATCCGGAGCAGATACGAATATCATGATCGAGACCACCAACAGGGCACCGTTAATGATCGTACACCACATGAAAAACGTTGTTAGTTTCTGAATATCCATGATGTCCCCCAATTGAATTCGTGTAATCGGCGAAAACCGAGAGGCGCCGAGACCGTGCAGAATCGTAGCACCCGGTCGCGGTTGTGTCGTGGAATAATGGTCGTTTCCGACCATACGTGGATACCGAATTTGCTTCACGTTTTCATGGGCGAATGTCCGGTCCTCCCTTGCGAAGCGGCCTTGCGGTACCCATAATTTGCTCGCCATGCAAATCTTCTTCCGCGCCGTTGTCTTGTGCCTGCCCTTGTTGTCGCTCGCCGGCTGCTCGACCAATCCGGCCACCGGCCAGCAGAGCTTCACCGCCTTCATGTCACGCTCCGACGAAATGCGGGTCGGCGCCGAGGAACACCCCAAGATCCTCAAGCAGTTCAACGGCGCCTACCAGGAAGGCCAGGTGGCCGCCTACGCGCATCGCGTCGGCGACGCCCTGGCGCGGGTCTCAGAGATTACCGACATGCCGTTCACCTTTACCGTTCTCAATTCGGACAAGGTCAACGCCTTCGCCCTGCCCGGCGGCTACGTCTATATCACCCGCGGGCTCCTGGCCCTGGCCGACGACGAGGCGGAAATGGCCGGCGTCCTGGCCCACGAGATCGGCCACGTCACGGCCCGTCACTCGGCCCAGCGTTACAGCAAGTCCATCGCCGCCAACCTGGGGCTTACCGTTCTGGGTGTGCTGGGCAGCGCCGCCGGGGCACCGCCGGGCCTGGGTGACATCGCATCCTTCGGTGCCCAGGCCTATCTACAGGGATTCTCGCGCGAACAAGAGATGGAGGCCGACATGCTGGGCGCCCGCTATCTCGCCCGCGCCGGATACGACGTCGGCGCCATGAGCGGATTCCTGGGCAAGCTTCAACAACATGACCGTCTGGAGGCAGCGCTCAAGGATATTCCCGATCCGGCGGCCCGCTTCAACATCATGTCCACCCACCCGAGAACCGCCGCGCGCATCGAACAGGCCATCCGCCTGGCCGGCCAAGCGCCCCAGGCCGATGCCCGGCGCGGCCGCGCGACATACCTGACCGGTATCGATGGGATGCTGTTCGGCGATGACCCCAAGGAAGGGGTACGCAAGGGACGCGTCTTCGCCCATCCCGGGATTGGCATACGCTTCACCGTGCCGCCGGGCTACGTTCTGTTCAACTCGTCCCAGGCAGTGGTTGCCCGCGGCCCCGACAAGTCGCTCATTATTTTCGATATGGAATCGTCGAAGAAGACGCCCAAGGTCAGGGATTTAACGACCTATCTCAGCCGTGATTGGGGCCGCTCCCTGTCGCTTGGTGGCATTGAGAGGATCACCGTCAATGGCATGGTAGCGGCCACCGGGCGGGGGCGCACAAGGACCCGGGACGGCATCCGGGACGTGCGCCTGGTTGCCATGCGCGATGCCCGGCGGCGCATCTTCCGTCTGGCGTTCCTCACCCCGCCCGCCGTCACCGCCAGCCAGGCCGAGGCTCTTCAACGTACCACCTATAGTTTTCGCCTGTTGAGCGCCAGCGAGGCGACGGCAATCCGGCCTCTCCGCCTGCGCATCGTCACCGTCGGGGTCGGCGATAATCCGCAATCCCTGGCAGACCGCCTGCCCTTCGAGAAATTGCGCCTTGAGTGGTTCGAGACCCTCAACGGCCTAGCCAGCAGCCAGCCATTGACGCTCGGTTCTCAGGTCAAGATCGTCACGGAATGAAGGGCGGGCCGAGCACCTTGACCAGGAACGCCTGTGCCCGTGCGTAGATGCCAGGTTCGGTGGATTCCCGAGGGCCGGCCACGTTGAGGACGGTGATGGCCTCGGCCTCGACCCAGTCGCCGAAGGCGGTCAAAGAATCGGAGTTGTCGGGGTCGATCACCAGGACGGGCCGCCGCAATCCCTTGACGGCGCACACCGTCAGTGCCGTGCCTCCGGTCGGTTTTCCACCACAAATCACCAAGGTACCGTCGCTGTCGCGGACGTTGAGCCGGGTGCGCTTCTCGTATTTCAGGCTTCCGGTTTCGGTCACCGGATAGCGCTCGGGGATGGGGCCGTCCTCGGCCCGGCGCCCCAAGGGGCACCAGCCACCGCAGGCCAAGCCAAGAGACAGCGCCACGTCGAGCGCCGCACGGTCGACTCCGGTCTGGCCGCCTGAGACGATTTTCACGATACCGCCCACGGATCACGCCTCGATCGTATCCACTGACCGGCCGGTGGCATCGAAACAAACGGCGAGCAAGGGGCCGCCAAAGCCGCAGCCGCCGTCGATAGTGATGGTGACGTCGTTCGCCTTGAGACCCCGGTGACGGGGATCGAAACCGCGTACCACGTGACGAAAGGAGCCGTAAGGGGCGGTAATGGCGTCATAGTCGCCGCCGCCCCACCAGAAGCTATCGGTCTGCTCCGACAGCGGCCGGGTCACGTCGATACCGGCGTGGACGAAAAGAAGGGAATTGTCGGCGACATAGGCCGCCCGGCGCAGAGCGCTCATAAGGGCGTTGTGGCCGTCTCGGGCGCTCATGGCCTGGCGCAGCTTGCCGGTCCAATCGGTGAGTGCCACGGCGCCGCGTTTGGTGGCATCGAAGCCGTCTTTCGGATCGCCGCCATAGGCGACAACCGTGGCGCCGACTCCTTGGTCCATCATCCAGGTCAAGACCTCGCCGGGATTGGTAGCAAACTGAATTTGCAGCAGTTTGTGCCACATTTCTTCTTGGCTGCCGCGCAAATAGGCGACATCGTCGCGAAAGACGCCCGGCCGCGCCAGGAATGCGCGGCGAAAACGCAAGATCTCCTCGACGGTCTTGGCAACGGCTCCGCCTAGGCCGAGCAGGTTACCCAAGTAGATGAGATTATCACCCGGCTGTATGCGGCGCGCCAGTTGCCCGTGCAGGGTGCCGAGCCGCGCCGCTTCGCCGTGGATAGCGGCCACCGCCCAGCATCGCGCGGCGGGACGCAATATCGCGAATTTCGGATCACTGGCCATGGCGCCGCCTGAACTCACCGCCCCTGGCCTTCGCCACGGCCTATGAGGCCGGCGCCGGGCACCGGGCGGCTCCCGTTAGGCCGCGGTCAGCAGGGTTTCCAACTTCTCGGTAGCGGTTTCCATGTCGACCCGCTCGACGGCGGCAAGTTCGCTGGCCAAACGGTCACGTGCCGCTTCATAGATTTGGCGTTCCGAGAAGGACTGATCCGGCTGACCTTCGGCGCGGTGCAGGTCGCGAACCACCTCGGCGATGGAAATAGGATCGCCGGAATTAATCTTGGCCTCGTATTCCTGGGCCCTACGGCTCCACATGGTGCGCTTTACCCGCGCCCGACCCTTCAGGGTCGTCATGGCATTGTCCATGACTTTGCGCGTACTTAGCTTGCGCAAGCCAGAGACGGCGGCCTTACTGATTGGCACCCGTAGCGTCATGCGGTCGCGATCGAAGGAAATGACGAACAGCTGCAAGCTGTGGCCGGCGATTTCACATTTTTCGATACTTGAGACCTTGCCGACGCCATGGGTCGGATAGACCACGTAATCCCCCGGCCTGTAAGCGAATTCCTTTGCCGTACTTTTTGCCGTACTTTTCGATTTTCCCACAGAGCCACCTTTATTGTTTAGAGCGCAAAACTTCCAGTCCTCCGCGTACGACGTCAAAGCGCCGGATCAACGCGGATCGTTCTCAGTCAGATTGTTATGGTCGCCACCGTCCCGGGCACGAACTCAAACTTAGGTCCAGACAACCAAATACCGGCCACGCGCGGCCGGCACGTATTGTATATCACACTTTTCGGTCAAAATACAGCCCCGCACGCATGTTTCCGGCCCCGAAAACGCGCGGCTAGGCGGGCTGGTCAGGTCGGGTGTGTCAGGACCCCTGGCCCGGATTGGGGCTCAGGTGTTGCAACTTGTCTGGTTTTTCCCGCCAATCGTCAGCATCGGCGGGCGGTTCGCCCTTACGGGTTATATTGGGCCATTTCTCGGAGTAATCGCGGTTCAATTCCAGCCACTTCTCGACTTCGGGCTCGGTGTCGGGAATGATTGATTCCACCGGGCATTCCGGTTCACAGACGCCGCAGTCGATGCATTCGTCCGGATGAATGACGAGGAAGTTCTCTCCTTCGTAGAAGCAGTCCACCGGACACACCTCCACGCAATCCATGAATTTGCATTTAATACACTTTTCAGTAACGACGTAGGTCATGGGTTTCTCCGTTCGACGGTCTTAATTCGTAATTATGGGACGCTCGCCGGCGCCGGTGCCAGTTTGTCGTCGGTCAGGCCAAGTTGCCCGAGGACCCGCTTGCGCGCGGCCCCGTTGTCGCGGTCCGCGACATGGATCAGCCCCGCCACACGGCGCACCAGGGATGCCTCATAGTCGTGCAGGCGGCGGTCGGCGTAGGCGACAGTCCACAACATTTCGATCATGCGGACCCTCTCTTCTTCGGAGAACCGATCCGTGATCACGCGGGTGAAGGAGTACAATTGGCTCGACTCCTTTGCCTTCGCCCCGGCGGCCTCGATCAAGGCATCGGTCTCCTCGTCATCGAGGTTGAAAAACGCGCTCAACTGCTCGGCGATGGCCTGACGCTCGGCGGCATCAACCTCGCCGTCCATTCTCGCCGCCTCGACCAACAGGGCCGCCGCGGCCAGCCGCAGCTCCTGATTTTGATCGACATCCGCCGAGGGTGCGCCGCCGCGCCCTATAAAATCCATGAGTCTCTTGATCATGCCTTTGCCTATCATACCGCCGGCCCACGGCGCAACCATTGCAATTGTGTTGTTTTTCCCTTGTTTGCGGTGACTCCGGCCTTTACCTGTTGACGCCCATGACGATCTTCCCCACGCCCCGGCGATGGCGCGCAATCGTGACCCAATTCTGGCCGTGTTGGGCCGCGTTCTGCCCCCCTCGGGGACAGTCTTGGAATTGGCCAGTGGCACCGGCGAACACGCCGTCTATCTGGCGCCCCACCTGCCGGGCTTGACCTGGCAGCCCAGCGACGCCGATACGGTTGCGGTGGACATGATCAACCGGCGGGTGACCGCCACCGGTACCGTCAATCTCTTGGCGCCACTTTTGCTCGATGCCAGCACCGAGGCGTGGCCGATCCGCCATGCGGATGCGATGGTCTGCATTAACATGATCCACATCGCGCCATGGTCCGCCTCGGTCGGGCTGATGCGAGGTGCCGGGCGCCTGCTGGCCCGGGGCGGAATACTTTATCTGTACGGTCCCTACAAGGTTGACGGCCGCCCGACGGTACCAAGCAACGCCGCCTTCGATAAATCCTTGCGCCGCCGCAACCCGGACTGGGGCGTACGCGACCTGGAAGCGGTTACCGCCGAGGCCGAATTGAACGGCTTGGCCCTCGCCGAAATTGTCGACATGCCAGCCAATAACCAGTCGGTGATTTTCGAAAAGACGGACTGAGGGGATGCGGGTTGGTGCCGTTCAATTAACCGTCAATCCCCTTCGCGCAGGCGGTCGGTGGCGCGCCGTTCGGCCTTGGTTGGGCGTCCACTGCCAGGCACACGTCTGGCGACGGGCGGGGGCTTGGCCACGGTCCGTCTTGCCGGCGGCGGCTCCAGGTCGTCATAAAGGGTGCGTGCCTCGACCGCCGGCCCCCGTCGTACGCCCAGGTCCAGAACCTCTATAACGCGTATGTGGGGCCCCTTGGGAAAGGTGAGCACATCGCCCAGCCTGACCCCGTGATGGGCCTTGTTCACCGAGGCGCCGTTGATTCTGAGGCGGCCCGAGGCGCAGAAACGGCTGGCCAAGGTGCGGCTCTTGAAGAACCGCGCAAACCACAGCCATTTGTCCAGGCGTTGGGTTTCGTCGCTCATCGGCCGACAGAAAGATCGCGCAGTTTGGCGAAGGGACCGTCGGATGGCGGCCGCCGCGACGGCCCAGTCCGCGGCCGCCGCGACCGCGACGACTGGCGCCCGTAAAGGGATTGGCCATCGCCGCCGACGGGGCGGTAGCCCAGGCCCCTCAGGATGGCGTCCATCTCGGTCGCCCCGCAACCGGCCAGGGTCAGGAACTCCGGTCCAGCGGCGAAAGGCCCGTCCTCGGACAGCCGCCAGGCGCGGGCCGCCAGCCTTTCGACGATATCGACACGCACGGCAAGGGGACCAAGGGGCCGGTAGCCGACGGCCTCGTAGAACTCCACCGGCGCGTCCCGGGCAACGGGAACAGAGACTCGGCCCGGCGGCGGCACAGCCGTATCCCGCCCACGACTCGCCGACCACAAAAGCGCACGCATCTCGACCGCCGCCGGCTTGACCAGAGCCGGCATGTAGATGCTCTCGCGACCAAGACGAATGCCGAGGATCCGTAAGGCCCGGCGGTCTTGACGGTCGAGCGCCGCCACCTGATCCTCCGCCCCCTTCCGGGGCATCGAGCCGAGGGCCTCGGTGAGCCGGAAGACGAGGCCGCGCGCGGCCCCGTTGAGAGTGGCGGCGCGGGCGCCAAGAAGGGGTTCCAAACGGCGGCCGACGGTGGCGGTCAGCCACGTCGCCAGGCGACGGCGCAGGCGTTCACGCAACTCCGGCTTGAGGGCGTCGCCGGCTAGGGGTTCGACCCGTGGCCTAAGCACGTCGGGGCCGGCGCCAAGGCAACCCACCGCTTCGCCATGCCACGCAATGTGCCCGTCGGCCTTGAGGACCAGGGCATCGTCGGTGTCGTTCTCCAGGCGCCCGACGCGCGCCGCGATCTCGCCGGCCAGGGCGCCCTCGGCGGCGTTGGCCACCGCACGCGCCGCGGCATGGCGGCCCTCGGCGGTGTCGGCAGCGAAACGGAATCCCTCCAGATGGCCGACGAAGTGGCCCTCGACCATCACGTCCCCGTCCCGGTTAACGGCGGCCTGAAGGGGTTGGCGGTTCTTCATGCGGCTGACCAAAAGGGCGGTGCGGCGGTCGACGAAGCGCTGGGTCAGGCGTTCATGCAGGGCATCGGACAGCCGGTCCTCGACAGCGCGTGTACGATCACGCCAATCGTCGGCGTCGTTCAGCCAGTCGTGGCGAAAGGATACATAGGTCCACGTGCGGACGTTGGCGATGCGCTGTACCAAGGTTTCGATATCGCCGTCGGTGCGGTCGATGCGCTCCACATGTCCCGCCACCCAATCGGTGGGCAGGCAGGCATCCGGCCCTGTCAGGTAGAGGAAAACGCGCTTCAAAAGACGCCAATGGGCATCGCTCATCACCTTGCGGAAATCGGGAATGCGGCACACGTCCCACAGCAGGCGCACCGTGTCCGGCTGGGTTGCCCGCGCGGCGATTTTGGAATCCTTGGCCAGTCCGGTGAGGGCCAGTTCATCATCGGCCTCGTCGGCCTTCACCAGGCCCGCCTCGGTCGGACGCTTGGCCAGGCTGGATTGTAATACCGCCAGCGACGTGAAGCGCAGTTTGCCGTTGCGCCATTGAAGGGCCTTGAGGGCGGAAAAGCGATGGTTCTGGATGCTGTCGACCGTTTCAGGGTCGAGGGCGCCGGCGTCGGCGGTGGTGCCGAACGTGCCGTCGTTCATGTAGCGCCCGGCGCGGCCGGCGATCTGGGCCAACTCAACGGCGGTCAGCGAGCGTGGCCGGCTGCCGTCGAACTTGTGGGTTTCGGCGAAGGCGACGTGATCGACGTCCATGTTGAGGCCCATGCCGATGGCGTCGGTGGCGACCAGATAGTCGACCTCGCCGGCCTGGTATAGACCCACCTGGGCATTGCGCGTCCGCGGGCTGAGCGCTCCCAGCACCACCGCGGCACCGCCCCGTTCGCGGCGCACCAGTTCGGCAAGCGAGTAGACGTCGGCGGCGGAAAACGCAACGACCGCGCTGCGCGGCGGCAATCGGGTCACCTTGCGCTGGCCGGCGTAGGTCAGGGTCGAAAAGCGCGGACGGGTAATGAACTCGGCCTCGGGCACCAAGCGGCGAAGAAGGGGCTTCACCGTCTCAGCGCCCATGAACATGGTTTCCTCGGAACCGCGTGCGCTGAGCAAGCGGTTGGTGAAGACGTGGCCGCGGTCGGCATCGGCACACATTTGAATTTCATCGACGCCAAGAAAAGAAACCCGCCGGTCCACCGGCATCGATTCGACGGTGCACAAAAAATAACGCGCGTTGGCGGGGACGATCTTTTCCTCACCCGTTATCAAAGCCACCTGGTGGCGGCCCTTGATTCGTACTGCCCGTTCATAGTTCTCGCGCGCCAACAGGCGCAGGGGAAAGCCGATCATGCCGCTTGTGTGTCCCAGCATGCGCTCAAGCGCCAGGTGGGTCTTACCCGTGTTGGTCGGCCCGAGGACGGCTTGGATACGATGGCGCGACGTCTTGATCTGCATCGGGTGAGGATCACCCTTCGCCGGCTGAATTTCAAGGGAGTCCTAGGTTATGGACCGGTAAATTTATTGTGCGAATTCGGGCCGCCGACAACGCTGGTCGGCGGCCCGCCTGTGAAATAGTAGGGCGAACACGGTTTGCGTCCGACGAAGGCGATCAGTAGCCTGTCGGATTGGGCTGGGCGACCTCAGCAGCATTCAACAGACCGCAATCGAATTCGCATGTACCAATCGTCCCCGAATTTTGTAGGAGGTAAAGTTGAGAGATAGCACCAAGATCGTTACGTCAGGGCGTCATCCGGAATTGTATCAAGGCGCTGTCAATCCTCCTGTCTTCCGGGCGTCCAGTGTTCTCTCGCAAACAATGGCTGAATGGGAGCACAAGGCCGCCGAACGCGCCAAAGACGTGCCGGGCATGTATTACGGCCGGAACGGGACACCAACGACCCGGGCCTTGGAGGAGGCCTTCGCGGACCTTGAGGGCGGCTACCGCTCTTTCGTCTATCCCTCCGGACTTGCCGCCTGTGTCACGGCGATCCTCGCTTACGTCAAGGCGGGCGACCATATTTTGTTTACCGACAGCGTCTATGGTCCGGTGCGTCGGCTGGCGGGCAGCTTCCTGGACCGCTTCGGCGTGTCGTCGACCTTTTATGACCCCCTTATCGGTGACGGGATCGCATCCCTCATTCAGCCCAATACCCGGGTTGTCTATACGGAAGCGCCGGGATCACACACCTTCGAATTTCAAGACATTCCGGCCATTGCCAAGGCGGCGCACGCGGCCGACGCGGTTGTCGTGATGGACAACACCTGGGCGACGCCGCTCTATTATCGAGCCTTCGAACACGGGGTCGACGTCTCGGTGCAGGCGGCAACAAAATATGTGGTTGGCCATTCGGATGCCATGCTGGGAATCGTGACCGTCAACCGCGATCATTACGACGCGCTAAAGGCATGCACCTACGAACTCGGCCAAATAGCGAGCCCGGATGATGTTTATCTTGCACTGCGTGGAATGAGAACGATGCATGTGCGCCTTCCCAGGCACTGGGAAACAGGCCTCAAACTGGCGCGATGGATCGCCGAGCAGCCGGAAGTCGAAGTGGTGATCCACCCGGCACTGGAAGGCGATCCCGGTCATGCCCTTTGGAAACGCGATTGCACCGGCGCGTCGGGCCTTTTCACCTTTGTTCTGAAACCTGTTGGTGACGGCGCCCGCGCGGCATTGATCGACAACCTCAAGTATTTCAATGTCGGTGCTTCGTGGGGCGGTTACGAAAGCCTTATCCTGCCGATCAATCCAAGTAAGGTTCGAACCGCCACGACGTGGCCTTACGCCGGTCCGGCTTTCCGCATTCATGCGGGGCTCGAAAGTGCGGATGATTTGTTGGAAGACCTAACGCATGGTTTCGAATGCCTGCGTGCCTTCCAGGTGTAGGAAACGACGGCTTGATATGGCTATGACCGGGTCTAAACATCTCGTTGATCCAGCATGGCTTGAGGCTCGCCTCGATGACTCCTCAATCCGCGTCATCGACTGCACACTTTTCATGACACCACAGCCGGTCGGCCCCTCGATCGTCGAAAGTGGGCGCTCGGATTGGCAGGCTGGACACATTCCCGGCTCGGTCTATCTGCACATGGTCGAAGATTTATCGGCGCCTCGGGACGGACTTCCCTACAACCTGCCGCCTCCCGAGCACATAACAGATCTCTTGGCATCGATCGGCGTGAACCAAGACACCCGGGTTGTCCTTTATGGCGCGGGATTTTTCAACGCGATCACCCGCGCTTGGTGGGTCTTGAAGGCATCGGGCGTCGCGGATGTCCGAATTCTTAACGGCGGCTGGCCACGCTGGACGGCGGAAAACCGCCCCGTTTCGACCGGGAAAACGGTATTCGGCCGGGGCAATTTCCAGGCGCGGCGCCAGGCCGGCAGAATTGCCGCGCGGATCGACGTTGAAGCAGCGATTCAAGACCCGGACGTGGTGCTGATAAATTCCCTGACACCGGAGCAGTTTCACGGTACCGGCGGCGCCCATTACGGACGGCCGGGACGGATTCCCGGCAGCGTCAATTTACCGAGCCGCGACCTGATGGAATCCGAGCCGCTTCTCTACAAACCGCTTGGTACGCTGGAGCAGATGTTTAAACAATCCGCTGTCTTTGAACATGAAAAGGTCATTTGTTATTGTGGCGGTGGCATTGCCGCCAGCAACACGGCCTTTGTTCTGGACATGCTCGGTCACGAAAGTGTCGCGCTCTATGATCAATCGCTGCTGGAATGGTCGGCCGACCGAGATTTGCCAATGGAAGTTGGATGAATGACATCGGTCACATTTCCAAAGATTAGGTGGATACGCGGAGGTGGTCGCGGATTTTGTCACGCATAACGTGAGGACAGCCAAGTGTACAAACCGATCGATGATGTGACGGCCACGCCTAAAACCGTTTTTGCCGAGGCCGGCGGCTCGTCTCTCGGATTGGCCCCGTTACGCGGCGAGGAATCCGTCGATGCCGTTGTCATCGGTGGCGGTTTCGTCGGCTGTTCGGCGGCGCTTCACATCGCCGAACGGGGCATGCGCGTTGTCTTGCTCGAAGCCAACGAAATTGGTTGGGGGTCGGCTGGGCGCAATGTAGGCCAAGTCGCGCCCCGTGCCACCAAGTTCGAACCCGAAACCGTGCTCAAGATATACGGCCCCGTCTATGGTGCGCGACTGAACGACGCGGGTGCCGGAGCCCCCGACTTCGTGACCGACCTCGCCGATCGTTATGACATCGACATAACGGTCGTACGCAGCGGCATCCTGACGGCCGCGCATACGCCGGCGGCGGCAGAGACGCTGCGCCAACGCACCGAATATTGGCAGAGACTGAAGGTGCCCGTCGAATTCCTCACGCGCCGAGAAGCCAGCGAAGTGATCGGCAGCGACGATTACCATGGCGCCATGATCGACCGTCGCGGTATTGCCATCAACCCGCTGGCTTTTGTTCGCGGATTGGCGCTGGCGGCGATTTCGCAGGGCGCCGTGCTCTATGAGCGCACCCGCATGACCGGCCTCACCCGGGTCGGCGAGGAGTGGCGTGTCGCGACGGACGAGGGCGCCCTGAAGGCCCAGCATGTGCTTCTTTGCACCAATGCCTATACCGATGATGCGTGGCCCGGGCTGAAAAAGACGGTCATCCCCGTCCGCGGCTACCAGATCTGGAGCAAGCCGCTCAGCAAGGCCGACCGTGGACGCATACTCCGCGGCATCTCGGCCATGGTCGATACGCGGCGTTTGCTGTCGGGGATGCGCCTCCATCCCGACGGTCGCCTGCAGTTCAGCGGCGGCCTTGGGCTGGGGCGGGAAATTGAGCCTGAATTGGCTAAACGCCTAGGCCAGATACAGGCGATCTTTCCCGATATTGGACTCATTGAGGCCGAGGGCTGGTGGAGCGGCTGGGTAACGCGGGGCATCTCCGACGGGTGGCGTCTGCACCGGCTTGCCCCCGGGTTGCTGACGGCTATCGCGTGCAACGGACGGGGCGTTGCCATGGGTGCGATCATGGGCCGCGAGCTTGCCCGCCACGTTTGCGGCGTTCCCGCCGAGGACCTCATTATCGCCCTGACCCGGCCACGACAGATCCCAGGCTTTGCCTTCCACAAGAGCGTCGCGGCCTTGGCGCTCCGCTTTTGGGGATGGAAGGACCGGCGGGAAATCAGACAGGCGACGAAATTGGTCGAGCGCACCTCAGAAAGACCCGCGGCATAAGATCACCGCCGACCAGATTTCAAGGGAGTCCTATGGATCCTGGCCGATCAGGCCCATGACCAGATACAGGCCGCCATAGAGAACGGGCTGATGTATCAGGTAAAGCGCCAGACTGTGCCGCCCGGTCAGGCGGATGAGCTTGGCAAGCGGATGGACGGGCCGCCAGCCAAGCGCGGCCGGAACCGATCCTTCCCGGAACATCCAGCGCCCGGCCACCACCCCCAACAGAGGAACGCTTAGCCACGGCACCAGGGGCACGTAGTCCACCGATTGCGGTGTTACGGGCGCCAAGCCCACCCACAACAGCCAATCGGCGGCGAAATAAGGGTGGGCCAGGAACTCAGGCGCGGCCAAGATACCCACCGCCAGCACAACCAGGATCGGGGACGCCATGTATATGGCGCCCGCGATAATGACGCTGGCCAGGGCGATGTGATGGAGTATGCCGAAATATACATAGCTGCCCGGGTCCATCCAATAGGTGGCGAGCGATACTGCCCCGGCACTGGCGGCAATCAGCCCGAAACGCCGAAAAACGGCCTTTAGGGTAAGGCCCCGTCTGCGCGCCATGACCTGGGTGATCCCCATGACGCCTAGGATAATGATGACAATCACATAGGCGAACCAGACCCACCACGGATCGGTGAAAACGCGAAAATCAGCCAGCCCGAAGAACGTCAGGTCCCACGAAAAGTGATAGACGATCATCAAGACAATGGCCACGCCCCGGGCCGCGTCGATCAGGGCATAGCGGGGCCTCGGGTCCACTGAGTCCGTCATGGTCCGAACAGGGTCACTGTGGCTCTTCCGGTCGCTCGTTGCCGACCATGGGGACGAAGGCCACGGGTAGCAGCTTGTGGGTCTCGAAGCGCCCGTCGGTGTCTTTGGTACCGAGATAAAGGAACTGGATATCGTGGACCCGGCCGACGGGGACGACCATACGCCCGCCGGATTTCAGTTGATCGACCAGGGTCTGGGGGATGCGCTCGGGCGCGGCGGTGACCATAATGGCGTCGAATGGTGCCTTTTCAGGCCAGCCCGCGAAGCCGTCTCGGTTAAGCACCTCGACAGTATGGTAGCCGTGGTCGCGGAGGCGCCGGCGGGCGGCGGTCGCCAGGGCCTCGACGGCCTCGATCGAGAACACCTCTCCCGCCACCTCGGCCAGCACCGCCGTTTGGTAGCCGGACCCGGTGCCGACTTCCAGCACCCGGTCGGCGCGCCCAAGATCCAAGAGCTCGGTCATCAGCGCCACGATATAGGGTTGCGAGATGGTCTGCCCAAAGCCGATGGACTGGGGCCGGTTGACATAGGCGCTAACAACGTCGCTTTCGCGCACGAAGGCCTCACGGGGCACCTGGTCCAGCGCCGCCATGACCGGACCTGAAAAAGCACCGCGCCCGGTCCACTTCTCGGTGCTCCGGGCCTCGGCCTGGATCTCGTCAAGCAAGCGCCGGCGCGCCTTGGCCAACCGTTTCTCGTTCATCGAAGACGTCCTTGTCGCCGACACCTTGCGCAACGGCGGCGATTGCGTCAACGTCGCGGGGCGCGACAGGAGGGACCCATGACGCAAACAACGCACATTAGGCAAGGATCGGTCGCCTTGGTGACCGGTGCCAGCAGCGGGATCGGCGAGGCGGTCGCCGTCGCCTTGATCGCGCGGGGTTGCCGCGTCATCGGCGCCGCGCGGCGGGTCGATCGGTTGCAGGCATTGGCCGAGCGCCTTGGCGAGGACTTCCATCCCCTGGCGCTGGACGTGGCGGACCCAAATTCGGTCAACGGTCTGGTCGATCGTTTGCCGGCGGAACTACGCGATATCGCCATGTTGATCAACAACGCCGGCCACGGCAGCGGTGGCCGGGTCCGTTTTGACGATCACGGCGCCGATGAGTTGGCCAGCATCATCGAGACCAACGTCGTCGGCCTGATCCGTCTGACGCGCCTGGTCGCACCAATCATGGTGGCCCAGGATCGGGGCGACATCGTCAACGTCGGTTCCATCATGGGCGTCAGGCCCTATGGCAGCAGCGCCGCCTACACGGCCAGCAAGCATGCCGTGCACGGACTTAGCGATTGTCTGCGCTTGGACTTCGCCAAGACCGGGCTCCGGGTGATTGAGATCCTGCCCGGCCTGACGCGCACCGAATTTGCCAACCACCTGAGCCACGACGGGGGAAGTGACCCGGTGAAGATGTACGATGAAAGACCGAGCGTACTGACCGCCGACGACGTGGCCAGGGCAGTGGTCTTCTCCCTCGACCAACCGCCCCACGTCACCATAGCTCAGATAACGGTTCTACCGTCGCACCAAGGGTAGAGCAAATCCCGAGCAAACGGAATCGTTTGCGACGACGAATTTGCGTAAAATCAATATGCTAGAGCATTCTCCGTGAGCGCGAGCGATCGGATAATGCTCTAGGTGCCGCTGCGGCCCCAGAGCACTTATTCGAAGCGGTCGGGACGATAGGGTGTCAGGTCGATGGCGGGTTCGCGCCCGACGGCCAGGTCGACGATCAGTTGTCCGGTGAAAGCCGCCATGGTCAGCCCCAGGTGCCCGTGGCCGAATGCGAAAAGAACCGACGGGTGGTGGGGCGAGCGCCCGATAACGGGCACCGAATCCGGCGTTGACGGACGTGGGCCATGCCAGCGCGTGCCGCCCTCGGTCTTGAGACCTGGCAAGATGCCGGTGGCCGTTTTGTATATGCGCTCGGCGCGCTCATAGTCTGCCCGGCCGTCGACGCCGCAAAACTCAGCCATGGTGCCCAGCCTGAGGCCGTCCTCCATGGGCGTGATGGCAACGTTGCGGTCCGCCGCCACGACGGCCAGTTTGAGATTGACCCCGGGGTCGGGGATCACCGAATGGTAGCCGCGCTCCGATTCCATGAGCACCCGGGTACCCAGTTGCCGCGCCAGTTCGCGCGACCAAACGCCGGCGGCCAGGACCACCAGATCGACCTTGTGCCCGCCGGCATCTGTCAACACCTGGCGCGGGCCGTCGGGACCGATATCGAAACCGGTGACCGCCTCTTTCAAGAACGTGCCGCCACTAGCGATGAAATGATTGAACAAGACTTGGGTCAGGCGCAGCGGACTGACGGTATGGGAGACGGCGGTGTACAGCATGCCCCTGACGGCACCCGGCCCCAAGTCCGGTTCCATCTCGCGCATCTCGTCGCCGTTCATCTCGCGCATGGGGACGCCGTGGCGCCGGCGCAGTTCGAAGCCGTAGCTGGCGTCGGCGAAAGAGGCTTCGCTCTCATAGATCTCCAAGCGCCCGACCCGCTGCATCAGGTCCTCCGCGCCGGCATCCTTGAACAGGGGATCGAAGGCTTCGTAGGTGTGCGATAGCAGCCGCTGGCGAGCCTCGGCCAGAACCTCGACCCGGTCCCGCCGGCTGTTGCGCGAGAAGTGGAGAAACCAGCGCCACGAGCGCGGCAGGTACCACCAGGGCAAGACCAGCGCATGCAGTGGGTCGAAGAGCATCTTGGGCACCTTGGCCAGGGTGCCGGGCATGCCGATCGGCGGTACCGAGGCGGTGCCGAGAGAGCCCGAGTTACCAAAAGATGCCGCCTCGCCGGGATCGTCGCGGTCGATCAGCGTGACCTTGAAGCCCTCGCGCTGCAAATAAAGTGCCGTGCAGACGCCGACGATTCCGGCGCCGATGACGAGGACGGTGCGCCCGTCGGCGGCCTCTTTGGGTGATGTCATGGTTTTCTCCGATAAGGGGTTGGGTAAAGGGCCAGGGCGTTCCTAATCCTCGACCATTTGGGACAGGGCCTCCAGCACCTTGGCGAGGCCCGTGAGCACGACCCGTGCCCGATCCTCGATCAGGACGCCGTCCTCGTCCAACAGGCCGCGCTCGGGCGTGACGATGAGATTGCCCTCTTCGCCGCCCGGCGGCGCGATGCCCAGTTGGGCAAGTCCGTTGGCAATCAGGTTGGTGCCGGCCACCGCGTCCTCGGAATTGAATATCGGGATGCCGAAGCCGTCTGCGTCCCAGGTCCGGGTGTAGTTGATCTCGATGCCGCCGGTGTCGTCCGTCCTTTCGATGAGGATGGCAGAGGGATAGCGTTCGGTGAGGGCCGCGAAAGCCTCCACCGCGATCTCCTGCAGCCGTTCGCAGTTCTTGTGAATAAGATCGGCGTTGTCGCGGATCCATTCGAGGGCGGCGAGTTGGCTAACCAAAGCCTCGCGGCCGGGATCGAAAGCGGCGTAGCGCCCCTTGCCGTGGGGCGGCATGCCGCCAAAGCGTTCGCTGTGGACGCCCATGGCGCGGCGCAGCCCAATCAAGCGGTCTTCGCGCCCGATGGCCAGGCCGCTGGTCAAGGCACCGGCCACCTTATCCATGCTGAAAAGCACCACGTCGGCCGAAAAGGCGTCCGGGTGCGAGCCGAGAAAGGGGAACCCGCGCGCTTTGTCGACGATGTAGGGAAGCCCATGGCGGCTGGCGATCTCCCCCATGGTGACCATTAGAGCCGAGGTTCCGTCATCGTTCTTGCGGCCACGGCCAAAGCCCGTGGTCTCATAACCCAGCGTTACGATGGCGGTAACCGGACTGCCGTGCCGCTCGATCGCAGCCTGCACCGCCTCGCCGGTTGCCGCCGGGTCGGCGTCGGTGAGCAGTGCAACGACGTGGGGTTTGATGCCGTGAACCTCATAGCGGGCGCCGGCAACCGGCACGATGTCAAGATCCAGACCGGGCAGCCGCCGGCCGAGGACGCCCAATTCGCCCGCCGTTTGCAAGCGCTCGGAGAGGAAATCCTTATAGAACGGCGTGATGGGCCGGCCGTATGTCAAATAGTGTTGAGCGTAAAGTTCGTGGAGAGAGACATAACGCGTCCGATCGCCCGCATCGCCGGTTATCGACGGCGCCGCAAAGGTCTCCAGCGAGGCCCACAACGCCGCCTCGCAGGTACTAAACGAGACCGCGTCGTAGTGACCGCCGTAAACCTCCTTCACTACTTCGCGGATTTTTTCGCCGATGGCGTCGAGGCCGGTCGGGCTGCGGGCCCCCTCGGCGATGCGCTGGATCATGTCGGGCCTTAGATAGCCGGGTCGGGACGAGTTGCTGCCCGTCAGCGAGATGACGCCCCGCCATTCGTCCGCCATACCCAGTTTCGGGGCCACGTCTTCGGCAACGCGCTTGAGAAAGGCATCCCGCCCAGTCGCCAGCCGCTGATAGAACGTGTGTTTGAACACGGTGCGTCCAGTTCCGTCCTTATTCAGTAACCCCGGTCCGGCAATACGATGTTGATCAACGCCTCACCCTTGATATAGCGCTCAAGGTTGTCGCAGAAAATCTCGACAGCGCGCCTCTCCCAGTCCTTGGGGTCGCCGGTGTGGGGGGTGACGATGACGTTTTCCATGTCCCAAAACGGGTTTTCCGTGGGTAGGGGCTCCTCGGAAAAGACGTCCATGGCGGCGCCGGCGATGGGACCGTCCTTCAGTGCGTCGATCAATGCCGCCTCATCGACGATATCGCCGCGCGCGATGTTGATAAGATAGGACCCGGATTTGAAACGGGCCAACCGGGCGGCATCGAAAAGGCCCCGGGTACGGCCCGTTCGGGGCAGGGTAAGGGCGACAAAATGGGCCTCCGGTAGACAGGCGTCCAGGTCCTCGATGGCGAGGACCTTCTCGGCGTAGGGCGATTCACCGGGTGCCGTCCTGAGGCCGATGACGCGCATGCCAAGCGCACTGGCGCGTTTGGCGATGCCGGTTCCGATGTTGCCCATGCCGACGACAAGCAACGTTCGGCCGTCGATGGTATCGATGGGGTGGCGCTCCCACTGGTGCGCACTTTGCTGGCACTGAAAGCGGGGCATGTCGGCGCAGAACCACAGGACCTGGGTGATAACGTATTGTGACAGAGCCGCAACATGGATGCCGGACGAATTGGTGACCGTGACGTGGTCCGGATCCCAGGGCACGATATGATCGCTGCCGGCGCCGCCCGAATGAATCCACTTAATGGTCGAAGACGTGGTCAGCGCCTCTTGGGGAAAGGGACCGGGCGGGATCCTGCGAAAGCTCATGACCACGTCGGGCTTGAAGGCTTCCAGGATCTCCGGCACCTCGGTGGAGGTCTTGCACAGCACCTTTTCCAGGTCGGGGAAGCGTTCCTCGATGATGTCCAGGTACAGCTCTGGCTCATCATGTAGGACCATGACCTTGGGCTGTTTCTCAACCATGCCGAATCCCCCCTTGTTATAAGGCCATTATAAGCAGCGCCCGGAAAACAAGACAACGGCCTCAGGCGAGGACGATGTCGTAGTCTTGCGAAACGACGCGCTTTACCGTGTTGACGCCCGAGACCGGGGTGTAAACGCCGGTGACGCCGCTGCCGGCGGTGGCCGCGATCTCGATCCTCCATTCCAGCCCATCGCCCTTAACCTCGATGACGTGGGCCATCTTGGTCGTCTTGGGGTCGGCGACGATAATACTGTGCGTGCGGTCGAAGCCGATGCCGCAAAGCGCGATGCAGGCATGTACGTTGACGTTGCGCGGAAAGACGTCGCAAGCGGCCCGGGTCGGCCCATCATAGATCACGCCTTCGGTCGCCAGGTCCTCAAGGCCCAGGTTCCTGGGCGCCTTGGTGGTCGTGATCTTGATCTCGTCGATGACACTGCTGCCGTCGTTGATGCCGTCCAGCGACAGAATTCCGCCGTGGGGAATGTAGAGCCGGGTCCCCGATTTGCGGCATTGCTCGCGTACCGCTTCGCGGAAGTCGTCGTTCGAAAATGCCGTCATGGTGAAGGTCAGCATGTCGCGTTTAGCCAGGACGTCGAGGGCGATCGCGCTCACCACGTCCGCGGTCGCCGCTTCGACAACCAGATCCACATCCTGATCGGCAATCGCCGAGAGCTCGTCAAGGAAGGGTACGCCGGGAAGGGCCTCGGCCGCCTCGCCGCGATCCAGGCCATGTACGAAGGCAACATCGGCGAAGCCATCGTCACGGGCGGCGTTGGCGATCGCACCTCCGATCATACCGTAGCCGATAAGGCCGATTTTCTTTGGATTATCCGAGTTCATTCGTGTCTCCATGGGTTCGGGTTCATTAGATTGTGGGAATGGTGCCGCCGGCTATACGGCCGGGCGGGCGTTTATGAAATCGTCTGGCTTTCGATGTCGCTCGGCGCCTTGGTCAACACTTCGGGCTTGTCGCCGACGACCACAGTCTCGTCGGTTCGGAAACCGCCGAGGCCGTAGATGTAGATTCCGGGCTCGGACGAGTATACCTCGCCAGCCAGCAGCGGGCGGTGATTGAAGGCCATGTCTTCGGGAAATTCGTGCCCGTTGGTGCCCATGCCGTGGCCGGTCCGGTGCAGGATGTACTCGCCGAAGCCGGCCTTCTCGATCACCGCCTGGGCGGCGGCGTCGATGGCCGACACCGGATTCCCGGTCACCGCCTGGGCGGCGGCCGCGGCGCTGGCCTCCCGGGCCGCTTCATAGGCCGCCTTCTGCTTGGCCGACGGCTTGCCGCAAAACCAAGTGCGCTCGTTCTCAACCTTCAGACCATTGAGCCTGGGGTTGACGAAGTTGATCAGGCCTTGGCCCTTTTCGATGCGCTGGCCGGTGGGCGCGCCGTCACCGTGCGGCGAGGACGTGGCGGGACCGCCGATGCTCCAACAGCCCGCTTCCAGGTTTTCTCCCGCAAATCGCCTCGCGCCCTCCTCCACCATGAGGGCGTTTATGGCGCTATCCATCTCCTGCACCAGGCGGCCGGGGCGGATGTTCTCGCGGTAAAGGTCCTGCACCCAGTCCGACAGCGCCGCCGCCTGGCGCATGACGGCGATCTCGTCGGCGTGCTTGACCCACCGCAATTCCCGCATGGCGGCGACGAGGGGTACGAATTCTACTCTGGGCGACAGTTCGCCGACGCGCCGGATCAAGGGTCCGCCGCCATCGATGCCGATGCGCCCCTTCGCCAAGCCATGGCCGGCAAGCCGGTCGACGACCAGTTCGGGCCATTGCACGACCAAGGGCAGACGGCCGGTGAGATGCGGGTGTTCGGCGTAAAATGTAATGTCGGCGACCCAGACCGTATCGCGCTCGCGGGCCATCCTGACGTGGTTGGTCGACAGCTCGTTCATGACGGCGAAAGGCTCCCCCTCGGCCGGCATGACGAGGATGATCGGACGTTCCCAGGGTCTGACGTCGGTGTGGAAGTTGGTGGCGAACTGGAAGAAGTCGGCGTCGGTGAAGGCCAGTGCATCGAGGTCGTGGCGCTCCATCAAGGCGCGCATCAAAGAGCGCCGGTAGTCGAACACTTTCTTGCCCAGGAATGCCATCGAGCGTCCCCCCGTTCCGGTTGTTGGATCCCATGCTAGCGTGCTTCATATCACGACCCGCCGGGCGTCGCCAACGGCCTGTGTAGATCCCTCATCGCGGTTGACAGGCCTTCGCGCCAAGCGGTTTAATTCCCAGCTTCGGCGCCGCACGCGGCTTTATATCGGGGAGAACCGACGACAACGGCCATTGGCGGCGACTCATTTCAACAGGAGGATGACCTAATGAAAGCAATTTCAGCCGCCATCGTGGGCGGCCTCGCAGCGGCGCTGATGTCGGGCGCGGCGACGGCCGAAAACCTGACCATCGGCGTCAGCCAGGAGACCACGTCTGCCTATCCCAATTTCTGGGTGACGACGCCCAACCAGCAGATCGCCGCCCATATGTTCAACAACTTGGTCGAGATGAATCACCAGAACCGGCCGACGCCGGGCTTGGCCGAGTCATGGAAGCCGGTCGATGACAAGACGTGGGAATTCAAGCTGCGCAAGGGTGTCAAGTTCCACGACGGAACGCCCTTTACCGCCGATCACGTCATCGCCACCTTCGACCACGCCAAGGGTATCGAGGGCGTCGGCGCGGCGGCCGGCGCCTACGTGCGCGACAAGACCTATAAGAAGGTCGACGACTACACGGTCCACATTTCGGCCGGCAAACCCTATCCGTTGCTGCCCAACGAGATGTCGGTCCTTTACATCTACGCCAAGGCGGCCCCGGTCGAGGACTTCAATTCAGGCAAGGCGGCCATCGGCACCGGCCCGTTTAAGTTCGGCGAGTGGGAGCGGGCCGACCGCTTCGTCGTTAATCGCAACCCGGACTACTGGGGCAAAAAACCGATTTGGGACAAGGTCACCTTCAAGCCCGTCAAGTCGGGACCGTCGCGCATCGCGGCACTTCTCAACGGTGACGTAGACATGATCGACCAGGTGCCGACGACCGACGTCCAGAGGCTCAGGGACGATCCCAAGCTGCGCGTAGTCCAGGTCGCCGGCGAACGCATCGTCATGATGCAATTGGATACCAACCGCGACATCTCGCCCTTCGTCTTCACCAACGACGGTAGGCCCTTTTTCCCCAACCCGCTGAGGAAGTGGGAGGTCCGCAAGGCCATCTCCAAGGCCATCAACCGCAAGGGCATCGTCGATCGGGTGATGGAAGGCAACGCGGTGGCGGCGGCGCAGATCGCCACCATCGGCATGTTCGGCTTCAACCCGGACCTCAAGCCCGAGCCCTTCGATCTCGCCGGCGCCAAGAAGCTGCTCGCCAGCGTCGGTCTGGGCGATGGCTTCCGCATGACAATTCACTGTCCCAACGACCGCTACATCAACGACGCCAAGATCTGTGAGGCGATCGCCGCCATGCTGACCCGCGCCGGCATCAAGACCGAGCTGGTCACCATGCCGAAGGCCGTCTACTTCGCCAAGGCGCGCAACGGCGGCGCGAACAAGACGCCGGGCTTCAGCATGTCCATGATGGGCTTTGGCACGGCGACCGGCGAGACCATGTCCCAGCACTGGATGCTGGTCCACACCAACGACAAGGCGAAGGCCCTTGGCCACGCCAACAACGGCCACTACTCCAACGGCCGCATCGACGCTATCTTGCGTCAGGCCATCGAGACCCTGGACGACACCAAGCGCGAGAAGCTGGTCCAGGACGTGGGCGCCATGTACATGCAGGACCAGGCCATCATACCCCTGCATTACCAGGTCAACATCTGGGCCATGCGCAAGGAACTCACCTACCTGCCGCGGCTCATGGAAGTGACCCACGCCCGGCACGTCACCATGGCTAAATAAGGCGCAAAGATACGCCATAGGCGGGCGGCTCCTCGCGGGGCCGCCCGTTTTTTTATTCGGCGAAGGCGTCGGTCATGGCCCGGCGCAAACGGACGCGCACGGCGTCAGGATCGGCCAGCAACTTCGCCAAGGGCTTATTGCCGACCGAGAGCCCCGGTACAGCGTCTTCAAACAGGCGCCGGCGGCGGTCGTGGCGGACCGACTTGGGCAGACCCAAAAGGCCTTGGTTGATCTCGGTCATGGTGGCATCGTCAAACACCGCTTCCCAGGCCAGGCGCTCACCCCCGAAGCCAAAATCGGCACCGACGTTGTCGCGCTTGCGGCTCTGACGCAGGGTCTTGGTGGCAGCCACGTCAACGGCGCCGCCTTTGACGACGACGCCATAATCACGCTTGGCGCCGGTGCGGGTGACGAAGCCCAAGATCACGTCTTTGAGCACGCTTTCGGGGTCGCGCAGGTAAGCATCGCCGAAACCGCCGCCACCCGGCATCAGGACGGTAAGGGTGTCGCCGGCGTTGACGTGGAGTTCGTGGATCTTGCCCACCTCGCGCTCGTCCTCTCGGCCCTGGTTCACCACTACTTTGAGCACCACGCCCGGCTGTCCGCCGTCGACGCCCCACGGCGGGAAGCGCATGCGCTCCATGCCGCGGGCGACGATGACGCCGCCGTCGCGCAGAATTTCCAAAGTCAATTGCTGGCCAACCCCACCGCGCCATTGGCCCGGTCCGCCGGAGTCTGGACGCAGGTCATAATCGCGGATCACCACACCTGAATCGTGCTCGACCATTTCCAGGGGGTGGTTGCGCATGTTGTTCATGGAATTGTCGCGCCCGTCGACACCGTCGCGGCCGCGAAAGGCGCCCATGCCGACGCGCAAGGGCTGGATGACGTTAACGATGCGCCCGCCGTCGGCGGTGTACTCGGCAAGGGCAAAAGGCATCATGGTGCCGCCCGTCACCGCGCACATCAACTCGGGCGCCGCCTTGAGAATGGTTCCCGCGACCGCGTCCGATAGCCGCCACGGCGCGCTGGCCCGGATGCAAACGGCGTCGGGGAACTCGGCGTGAAAGACGGTACCTTTCGGATTGTTGACCGTGATGGTGCGATAGAGCCCGGCGTTCTTGTACATGGTCTGGTCATAGGTGGTGAGGAAGCTGGTCAGCCGGAAGCTGATCCAATAGTTGCGCTGGCCGTTGGTGGGAACGTTGTAGGCGGTCTTGGTATGGGGGTCGGAATCGGTGAGGTCGAGGTTAACCTGGCCGTCCTTGACCGTCATCTTCACGCGCACCCGCACCGGCACCCGCGAGATCATATCGTCGTCCATGTAGTCCCAGAAATCGTACTCGCCGTCGGGCAGGCGCCGAAGCACCTCGCGCGCCTTGGCCGCCGTATAGTCCTGAAGGTCGCTCTGGCAGGTAAGAAAGGTATCGACGCCGTGCTGATCGATCACGTCGGCAACCCGCTGGGCGCCGATCTCCATCGAGCCGACCATGGCCCGAAGGTCGCCCATGTTGACTTCGGGCGTGCGGCAATTGGCGGTAAATATATTTACGAAATCGGGGTTGAAGACGCCGCGCTTGACGATCTTCATGGGCGGGATGCGCAGTCCCTCTTGAAAGATCTCGGTGAAGGCCGGCGACATGGACGACGGCACCGCGCCGCCGATGTCGGAGAGGTGCGCGAAGCACCAGCCGTAAGCCACCACCCGGCCCTTGTGAAAGTAAGGCCGGATCAGGTGAACGTCGGGAAGATGGGTCGACATCGCCTCGGAGAGGTAGGGATCGTTGGTGACGATCACGTCGCCCGGCTCCACGTCGGGCATGGCGCGGATGGTCGAAGCGTAGTTGCAATCAATGAGAAAGTTGAAAGTAGCCGAGGGCGGGTAGGCGAATATCTCTCCCTTGGTATCCAAGATGGCGGTGGCGAAGTCGGCCGCCTCCTTGACGTAGCCCGAGCGCGACGCGCGTTGCAGGGCGAAGTACATCTCCTCGGCGACCGCCGCCACCTTGGCGCCCATGATTTCCAGCATGATCGGGTTGAGTTTCATTTCGCCTCTCCGGTGCGTTTTTGAGTTATCGCCGATTCATTTAGCTGCCGGCATCTCGCCGAAGGCTTCGTTCATGGCCTTGGCAAGGCGCGCCCGGATGGCGTCCGCATCCGCCATAACGCTGGCCAAGGTGCGCCCGCCGCCGGCCACCGGCAGGTCTGGAAGAGCATGCTCGAAGATGCGCCGGCGCAGGCTTTGGCGCACCGATTTGGGTAAGGCGTAGAGGTGCCGGTTGAGCGTACGCATGGTGGCGTCGTCAAAGACCGCTTCCCAGGCCTCGCGCTCGGGACCAAAGTCAAAGTCGGCGCCGACGTTCTCCTTCACCCGGCCTTGGCGCCGTTTCTTGGTCGCCGCTTCGTCAATGGCGCCGCGCTTGATGACGACGCCGTAATCGCGGGCCGCCGCTTTGCTGCTGACGAAGCCCAAGTCCACGTCGCCCAGAACCTTGGCCGGGTCGCGCAGATAAGGGTCGCCATAGCCACCGCCGCCGGGCATGAGGAAGGTTACCTGGTCCCCCGCCTTGACCGGCAACTGGTCGATCTTGCTCAGCTCGCGCTCGCCCTCCCGACCCCGGTTCAGGAAGGCCCGCACC
The DNA here is from genome assembly GCA_030754885.1 of Rhodospirillales bacterium. Lineage (GTDB taxonomy): Bacteria > Pseudomonadota > Alphaproteobacteria > Rhodospirillales > JASLLZ01 > JASLLZ01. Next base: position 29,785 of record JASLZL010000087.1, read on the forward strand.
GTCTTGCCCGGCTTGCCGCCGAAGACGCCGAAGGACGGAAAGCGCAGTCTTTCCATGCCGCGTGCCAAGACGGTGCTGCCGTCGCGCAGGATCTCGGCCGTGATGACTTGCCCGACGCCACCGCGCCATTTGCCGGGACCGCCGGAATCGGGACGCAAGTCGTAGCGGCGGATGAGGACGCCCGAATCCGCCTCGACGGTCTCCAAGGGGTGGTTTTGCATGTTGTTCATGGAATTGTCGCGGGCATCGACGCCGTCCTGCCCTTCCAGCGCCCCCATGCCGCCGCGCATGGGCTGGATCACCTGGACCGTGCGCTTGGCGCCGTCGGCCTCGTACTCGGCGAGGGCAAAGGGCGTCGAGATGCCGCCCGACGGCGCCGGCAAAAGCCCCGGCTGGGCCTTGAGAACGGCTCCGTTTATGGCATCGGCGACACGCCGGCCGGGCGCTGCCCGGTTGCCAACGGCGTCGGGAAACTCAGCGTTCATCACTGTCCCCGGCGGGTTGGTGACGGTGATCGAGCGGTAAAGCCCCGCATTCTTGGCCATTGTCTGGTCGTAGGTGGTGAGAAAACTGGTCAAGCGAAAGGTGATCCAGTAGTTGCGCCCGCCCATGGTGGGCACATTGTAAGACGCCGCCACCTGCGGGTCGGTGTCGGTCAGGTCGATGTTGATCCGGCCGTCGCGCACCACGAGCTTGACCCGCATCCTGAGCGGGATGGTGGTGACCATGTCGTCGTCCATGTAATCCCAGAACTCATAGGTCCCGTCGGGGATGCGGCGAAACACATCGCGCGCCTTGCTCGCCGTGTAGTCCTGCAGGTCCTTCTGGCAGGTGAGAAAGGCATCGACACCGTGCCTTTCTATAATGTCGGCGACTCTTTGGGCGCCGGTCTCCAGCGAGCCCAGCATGGCCTTGATGTCGCCCATGTTGACGTCCGGCGTGCGGTTGTTGGCCATCACAAGGTTGAAAAGGTCCTCGTTCGGTACGCCTTTCTTGACCAGCTTCATGGGCGGCACGCGCAGTCCTTCTTGAAATATCTCGCTCAAGGACGGCGCGATCGACGACGGCACGGCACCGCCGATATCAGTGCAATGGACGAAGCACCAGCCATAGGCGACGACCCGGCCACGGTGAAAATAGGGCCGGATCATGTGCAGGTCCGGAAGATGCGTCGACAGCCCGTTGGAGAAGTAGGGATCGTTGGTGAAGATGACGTCGCCGGGTTCCACGTCGGGTACGGCGCGGATGGTGTCGATGTAATTGGTGTCGATGAGGAAGTTGAAGGTGGCCGAAGGCGGATGGGCGAACAAAAGGCCGTCGACATCCAAGATAGCGGTGGCGAAGTCGGCCGCTTCCTTGACGTAGATGGAGCGCGAGGCGCGCTTGAGGGCGAAGTACATCTCGTCGGCGGCGGCCGAAACCTTGTTGTTCAGGATCTCAAGGAGAACGGGGTCGAGCTTCATTAAGTCATTCCGTCAAGCCAGGCATTAACCAGACGGCAAACGGTAGACACTTCCCCGGGACCTGTCAAAACGTTCCCGTTCGGCCGACACGGGGCACCCGATCGGCAACTGCCGTGACGATGTGCGAGAGAAAGAAAGAGGTCGAAACCAGGCGCCACCTTACTTTTGGGCCGGCAAAAACCTCACGCCATCAGGTGGGCCATCCGTTCGGTGGCGGGATCGTAGCGCCGCCACAGTTCTTGTTCGGCGAAGGCATGGTAGACGGCCGCTTCTGCCGTCTGGTGCAGGCCGACCTTTTGGTCGGCGAGGGCGGTATCGATGACCGCCCATTTTTCTTTTTCGGTGTCGTAAAGAATGGTGTAGCGCATTCCGTCCCCTCCTGTTTCTGGGTATCAAGGGGTCGTTGGTTGCCCAGGCGCCGGAAGGTTAGGCTGCCGGGCGCATACCGGTCTCACCGACGCGGCCGTACCTGAGCCACTTTTCTTCGCTTTCCTTGGCGTGCCTGACGGCCGCGTTCTTGGAACCGTACATGCCGACGATTTCTATGCCGACAGACGAATCGATGACGAACCACTGTCTGGACGCCGCGTAGTACCGAACTGAATAGCGCATCGAAGCCTCCTTGGTAACGATCAAGGAAGGTTAGCGCCGAGTCGTTGACATTTGATGAATCGGAAAGGGTCGTATTTTAACGCCGTGTTTAGTGACAGGCATAGACCCGGGCCGGTGTCAGTGCGTCGCGGCCGAGATCAAGGGTCCTCTCATAAACCGCCTTTTTGCCGAATTGGGCGCAGTGCCGGGCCGCCACTTCGTCGGGGGAGCCCGACAGGATAAGGTTCTCCTTGACCCAGACCATATTGGCGTCGCCGTCCAGAATGCGGGCGTCCGAACAGGCGGCGAGAATTGCAACGGAGAAGACAATTGCGGCGAAACGGATCATGGGTTTATCAGGCGGCTTCGGGACAGTGACAGGCAGTATATCACCGGGTTCTCTTTTCGTCTTCTCGGCACCGAATTCGGGCTTGGCGGCACGCGGCGGGCCGCAATCAAAATCGCGTGACCCAGGCTCGGCGAAGGCTGTCGGGCCTTGTCGCGAAAACCCACGTGGACCATCATGGGACGATTGATCGAGCTTTGTCGGAGAACGCCTCATGGGGTTCCGATCCCTCGTCGCCACCCTTGCGGTGGTGGCCGTCACGTTTTCGTTGCCGTCCCCCATTACCGGCACCGATGCCCTGGACACCGGGCAAAAGGAAGCGATGGAAAAGGTTGTGCGCGAATACCTGCTCAAACACCCCGAGGTCATAGTCGAGGCCATACGCACCTTCCAGGCCAGGGAGGAACAGGCGACCAAGGAACGTGCCCAGGCCAACCTGGTGGCCCGGCGCAACGAGTTGGTGAACGACCCCACCTCGCCCATCGCCGGCAACCCGGACGGAGACGTGACCATCGTCGAGTTCTTCGATTACCGCTGCGGTTTTTGCAAGCAGGTCTTACCGATCGTCATGGCCTTGATGGAAGACGATCCAAACGTCCGTTACGTGTTCAAGGAATTCCCCATTCTGGGGCCTGAGTCCGTGGTCGCGTCACGCGCCGCGCTGGCCGCGTGGAGACTGGACAAGGACAAGTACCTCGCCTTCCACCTCGCCCTCATGGGTAGCCGCGGAAGCCTTCCCGAATCGAAGGTCATGAAGCTGGCCGCCAAAAGCGGTTACGACGTCGAAGAGTTGCGACGGGAATTGACCGATCCTGAGATTGAGGTGGCTTTGAAACAGAACCTCCAACTGGCCGACTCATTGAATATCAACGGCACGCCGACCTTCATCATTGGGAACCGACTGTTCCCCGGCGCCATAACCGCCAAGGCCCTTAACGGCGCGGTGGCCGATACCCGCGAGGCATGCCAAAAGACGGGTATTTGCTAAGTTTTTATCTGACCGGCAGCAGGGAGAATCGGTATCCGCTGGTGCCCTCGACCAACAGCAGAATTTTCGTTAGACCCTTTTCCTTGGCCTCGCGATACTTGGCAAGCACCTGTTCGGGCAACCAAACGGTGTCCTGATTGACCTGTAAGATGAGTTCGCCGCGTTGCAGGTCCATGTCGGTGGACTTTTCAGGATCGATCAAGGTGATCACGACACCGGTCGATCCCCAGCGCAGAGAGAAGACATCCCTGGTTTTTTTGGTTAGCGCGGCGAGAGTCAGGCCAACGGAGGGAAGGTTGGCGAAGGCGCCGTTGGCGATTCGCCACGACGGGTGCCAGACGCCGGTCTTCATAGTCAGCTCGACCTTGGCGCCGTTTCTCCGGACCGTTGCCTTAACACTCTGACCAGCCTTCAGGCCCTTTACCACGGCGACCAGCGTCTCGAAGGTGTCCATTTCGCGCCCGGCAAAGCGGACGATAAGGTCGCCGCGCAGAAAGCCCGCCTCGGCCGACGGCCCGCCAAGAGCCACATCGCGCACCAAGATGCCGCCCACACCCTTCAGGCCAAGGGCCGCCGCGACGACGGGCGTGATTCCCTGCACCTGCATGCCGACGAAGGCCGCCTCCGCCATTGCCCGCGGTGGGGCGCCAAGGGCAACGACAAGCGCCGCCAGGACGGAAACAAGTGCAAGACGAATTCGAATGAACATTTAACAGAAGCCCTGGCGGTGTATCACGGCGTACTGTCAGGCAATAATAACGGGCCGCGAAGGCCCGAACAACCGGCCAGGACGCACTTGGCGGTCGGTTCTCGGTGGGCAAGCCGTTCTTGCGCAAAGGGCGGCGCCGCGATATGCCTTCAGGCGCCTGAAACAATAAGGCGTATCGGTTCACATGAGGATCCTCAGCGTATTCGGAACCCGACCCGAGGCCATCAAGATGGCGCCGGTGGTCAGGGCGTTGGCGGCCGAGACCAAAATTGAGTCCCGAGTCTGTGTCACCGCCCAGCACCGCGATATGCTCGACCAGGTCCTATCCCTGTTCGCCATCTCGGCGGACTATGACTTGGACATCATGCGGGCCGACCAGGACCTCACCCACATCACCCAGGCCGTGCTCGTCGGACTAGGCGGGGTCCTCGACGATTTCAAGCCCGATCGTGTGCTGGTGCACGGCGACACGACGACGACTCTGGCCGCCTCGTTGGCCGCTTTTTACCGCAAGATTCCGGTGGCTCATGTCGAGGCGGGCCTGCGCACGGGCGATATGGGTGCGCCGTGGCCCGAAGAGATGAACCGCAAGTTGGCCGACGGACTGGCCGACCTTCACTTCGCGCCAACCGAAGGCGCGGCCCGCAATCTCAGTGGTGAGGGTATCGGGGAGGACCACATCAAAGTCACCGGAAACACCGTGATCGACGCGCTCTTGCACGTCGCCGGGCTTCTCGGGGGTGACGACGTTCTGCGCGCCGCCCAAGCGGCCCGTTTTCCGTTCCTCGATGAGGGTCTGCTCCTTATCTTGGTCACCGGTCACCGGCGTGAGAGTTTTGGATCCGGGTTTGAGCGCATCTGCGCCGCCTTGGCCCGTCTTGGCGCGCGCGATGACGTTCAGATCGTCTACCCGGTCCACCTGAACCCCAACGTCAAGGCCCCGGTGCACCGGTTGCTCGGCGGTCATGCGGGCATTCACCTGATCGAACCCTTGGACTATCTGCCGTTCGTGTTCCTGATGAACCGCGCCCATCTCATCATCACCGATTCGGGCGGCATCCAAGAAGAGGCCCCTTCACTGGGCAAGCCGGTCCTCGTCATGCGCGACGTTACCGAGCGACCCGAAGCCGTCGAAGCGGGGACCGTCAAACTGGTCGGAACGGACACCGAGGCCATTGTCGGCGCGTGCGAAAATCTGCTGACCGATAAGGCCGCCTATCAGTCCATGAGCCGTGCCCATAACCCCTACGGCGACGGCAAGGCCAGCCTGAGAATCGTCAAGGAGATCCTGCGTGAAGCCTAAACATGACACCGTCTGCGTCATAGGCCTCGGCTACGTCGGCCTGCCGATGGCGGCAATCCTGGCGAGCCGGGGTTTCGACGTCCTTGGCGTCGACGTCAATGCCGAAACGGTCGCGCTTATAAACCAGGGCAAAGTACATATCGTCGAGCCCGATCTCGACATCTTAGTCAATGGCGCCGTGGCCAGGGGCAAGCTCAAGGCCGCCACAAAGCCCGAACCGGCGGACGCCTTTATCATCGCTGTGCCGACCCCCTTCGTCGATGACCACAAGCCCGACCTTTCGTACCTGAAGGAAGCGGCCGAAAGCGTCGCCGGGGTGCTCAAGGAGGGCGACCTTGTCATCATCGAATCGACCCTGCCGGTAGGAACCACCGAAGCCGTCTCGGCGTGGTTGGCCGAGGTACGGCCCGAACTGCGGTTTCCCCACCGGGACGGTTCCGAGGCCGACGTCCAGGTGGCGCACAGCCCCGAGCGCGTGCTGCCCGGGCGGATCTTGATGGAACTTGTTGGAAACGACCGGGTGATCGGCGGAGTGAGCCCGTTGTGCGCAGAGCGGGCGGTGGATCTCTATCGCCGTTTCGTCAACGGCGAATGCCTGATCACAACGGCGCGCACCGCCGAGCTAGTCAAGCTGGCCGAAAACTCCTACCGCGACGTCAACATCGCCTTTGCCAACGAATTGTCGCGGGTCTGCGACCGTCTGGGCCTGAACGTGTGGGACGTAGTAGCTCTGGCCAACCACCATCCGCGCGTTGATATCTTGAAACCCGGGCCCGGCGTCGGCGGCCACTGCATCGCCGTCGATCCCTGGTTCATAATCGATTCGGCGCCCGACGACACGCCGTTAATTCGCGCCGCCCGCAACGTCAACGACGCCAAGCCGGCCCACGTCGCGGCCCGGGTTCTGGCGGCGGCGGCCGAATTCCCAAATCCCCGCATCGCCTGCCTGGGTCTCTCCTACAAGGCCGATATCGACGACCTCCGGGAAAGTCCGGCGATCGAAATCGTACGCATCCTGGCGACGCAAGGAAAGGGCGACATCTTGGTCGTAGAACCCCATACCAGCCACTTGCCCGAATGCCTGGATTCCGTGGAACGGGTCGCGGCAGTGGACCTCGACCACGCCCTTGAAGCCGCCGACATCGTCGTCCTGCTGGTCGACCACAAGCCTTTCAAGGCCGTCGCGCCCGAGCGTCTTAAGGGAAAGGTCGTCATCGACACCCGCGGCCTGTGGCGGTGAGCAACCCGCCATGACCGTAAAAGGCTGGTCCCCGGCTTTGTGGGTCGCCGCCTGGCTTGCGTTGGTCCTGACAGCGCTGGCCACCCGCCCTTTGTTGCCGGTCGACGAGACCCGTTACCTGGGCGTCGCCTGGGAAATGTGGACAACCGGCGAGTTCCTGGTCCCCCACCTCAACGGTGAACCCTACAGCCACAAGCCGCCGCTTCTTTTCTGGCTGATCAATTTAAGCTGGGCGCTCTTTGGCGTCGGCGACGTAGCGGCGCGTCTGGTGGCACCCTTGTTCGCCCTTGGCAACCTGGTTTTGACCCACGTTCTGGCGCGCCGTTTGTGGCCGGACCGTCCCGAGGTGGCGATGCTGGCACCGATGATCCTGGCCGGCAGCCTGTTCTGGGGCGCCGTCGCCACCCTCACCTTCTTTGACATGGTGGTCGGATTTTTCACCCTAGCCGCCCTTGTCGGCGTTCTTGAAGCGTGTCGGCCCGGCAGCTGGCGGGGCTGGCTGATCACCGGACTGGCACTTGGCCTCGGCATCCTTGCCAAGGGGCCGGTGATCTTGGTCCACGTCCTGCCGGTGGCGCTCGCCGCGCCCTATTGGGCCGGGCCTTTTCGCCCGTCCTCGTGGCCGGCCTGGTACGCCGGCCTAATCGGCGCCGTTGTCCTCGGCGCAGCGCTGGCCCTGGCCTGGGCCCTGCCCGCGGCGAACGCCGGGGGTGAGGCTTACGCCGGCGCCATCCTGTGGGATCAGACGGCGGGGCGCGTTACCGATTCCTTCGCCCACGGCAGTCCTTGGTGGTTCTATCTGGTAGCGGCGCCGGCTACCCTGCTGCCCTGGATCGTGTGGCCGCCTGTGTGGCGCGGCCTTGGGCGCGGCATTGCAGCCGAGCCGGGCGGCTGCTTTTGTCTGGCTTGGCTGATCCTCACCATCGCCGCGCTGTCGGCGATCAGCGGCAAGCAGCCCCATTACCTGATCCCGAGCCTGCCGGCGGCAGCGCTGCTCATCGCCGCCGCGATCGCGAACGCCGGTGCCAGATGGCGTTTCGACGCATTTCCCGCCGCCGTCCCCGCCGTCGCCGTTGTCTTCGCCCTACTTGTCGTGGCCGCCGCAACGCGGGCGGCCGATGGTTGGCTGCCCGACTGGGCAATAGATCTGGCACCCCTCGCCGGATTGCCGGCGGCCGCCGCTGCGGCGTTCGCCGTTTTATTTCCCCTTAGCCACCCCTTTCACCGAACGGCGACGATAACTGGCGCCACGGTGCTTTTGGTCATCGCCGCCCATCTGACGGCGGCGCCTCATCTGGGGCGTGCCTTCGATCTGAAACCCCTGGCCATGCGGGTCGCCGAATTGCAGCGCACCGGCCATCCGGTCGCCCACATCTCCAAGTATCACGGCCAATACCACTTCCTCGGCCGCCTCAAGAAACCCGTCGCGGCGACCTGGGAGCACGACGTCGAGGCCTGGGCGGCGGCGCACCCCACCGGCAAGGTGATCGCCTACCACGATCATGGCATCGGCGAAGGATCGCCCGAGTTCGTGCAAAAGTACCGCAACCGACAAGTGGCAATTTGGGATGCGGGTCAGGTGCTTGCCGACCCGACCCTCGTCAAGCGGTGACGGCAATTAAGAAGGCCGGGCGCACGAATGAATAACGCGGGCGGTGCGCCGCGCCGTCTCGTCCCACGAGAAATGACGAGCGCGGGCTTCGGCGCGGATGCCGAGACGGCGGCGCAAATCGGTGTCCCTCAGAACGGCGGCAATGCGCTCGGCCATTGCCGGGGTATCCCGGGGATCAAAGAATAGCGCCGCGTCACCCAACACCTCGGGCATGGCCGTAGCATCGGAACTGACGATGGGGGCGCCACAGGCCATGGCCTCGACCAACGGATTGCCGAAGGTCTCGACAAGGGAAGGAAAGACAAAAAGGACGCAGCGCCGATAAAGATCGGCGAGTTCATGGGCCGGGACGTGACCAAGGAACCGCACATGGCCGTCCAGGCCGCGTTCGGCAACGGTACGGTGCAGATCCCGGGCGTAGTCCGCGTCGAGCGCGCCGCCGGCGATCCGAAGGCTGATATGGGGAAATTCGCGACGCACGACGGCAAGCGCATCCAAAAGGCGGTGCAGGTTTTTCTGAATGTAGAGATCGGAAACCGCGAGCATGAAGTCCTCGCGTCTCTCGCCCGGCGGCGGTGGTGAAAATAGAGGATCGACGCCGTGATGGACGACCTCGACACGCCCGACAACGCTTGACGGAAGGCGCCGTGTAAGTGCCGCTCGCGCATAGTCGGAAACGGCGATGGCCCGGCGGCAGCACAGAAGTGACACCCAGGTCATGGCGCCTAGGGCCTTCCAATAAAGGCGCTTCGAGTAGCGCTTCTCGCTTTCCCCGACGGCCACGGCATTGCGCAACAAGACAACCGGGGCCGGCGCCAGCAAGGGTCCGAAGTTGGCCGGCGAATACGTCACCTCGGCGCCGATACGCTTCGCCAACAGGGGCAACGCTGTCTGCTCCCAGACCAAACGCCGCGTGAAGCCGTCGCGGAAACGCACGCTGTGCATGCGAACGCCGTCGGCCGGTTCGGGGAAAGCGGCCAACTGGTTCTCATGCAAGCAGAGATGGACCTCAAGGTCCGGATCGGCACCAAGCCGGGGCAGCAGATTGCGAAGATAGGTCACGCCGCCGCCGCTTTTGGCGTGAAGGGCGTTGATCAAAACCCGGACCGGCATGATAAGGTTATCTCCTAGGCGCACCGGAAACTAAACTAGAAGACCGACACGTGACCGACCAGGGCAAAAAGCTCCGCATTCTTTATTTGGTGACCGAGGACTGGTACTTCGTCTCTCATCGCCTTGGCCTGGCGCGGGCGGTACGCGACGCCGGATGCGACGTTACCGTCGTCACCCGCACCCGCGACCACGAGGACGTAATCCGCCGTGAAGGCTTCCGCTTGGTCTCATTTCTTCTGCCACGCAGTAAGTTTTCCCTTATCTCCGAGATCAAATCCATCGTCAACCTGATCCGGGTCTATCGCCAGGAACGTCCCGATTTGGTGCACCACGTGGCCCTCAAGCCAAGCCTCTACGGCTCGCTGGCGGCGTTGTTGGCATCCGTGCCGACGGTGGTCAATGCGATGACGGGATTGGGTTTCGTGTTTACGGCGGGACATTGGTTGCGCTCCGTGTTGCAACCATTGGTCAGGATTACCGGTCGTCTGCTTTTGTCGCGCGCCAACAGCCGCATCATCGTGCAAAATCCCAACGACATGGAAACCCTGGAGTCGGCCGGTATCATTCGCCACGGCCGCTCCAGCCTGATCCGGGGCTCGGGCGTCAATCTCCTTGAATTTCCACCGCAACCCGATCCAACCGGGGTGCCCACCGTCGCCATGGTGTCGCGACTGTTGTGGAACAAAGGTGTCGGGGAACTGGTCGAGGCGGCGCGGATTCTGAGAAACCGGGGTTTCAAGATGCGGACGCTGCTCATCGGCATGCCTGATCCCGACAACCCGACCAGCATCTCCGAAGAACAGCTTTGCGAGTGGCACGACGACGCACTGGTTCAGTGGTGGGGGTATCGCGATTCCATCGCCGACGTGTGGCGCCAAGCCCACGTTGCCGTCCTGCCGTCCTACCGCGAGGGCCTGCCCAAGTCCTTGCTTGAGGCGGCGTCGTGCGCCCGGCCCATCGTCGCCACCGACGTTCCCGGCTGTCGTGAGATCGTCCGTCCCGGAGAGAACGGCATCTTGGTCCCCATTCACGATGCCCAGTCCCTCGCCGACGCCTTGGAGACACTGCTCCGCGATGACAAACTACGCCGGGCCATGGGGGCGAAAAGCCGCGCCCTCGTAGAGGATCAATTCCACCAAGATCGGGTCGTTTCCGAAACCCTCAAGGTCTATGAATCCCTTTTGAACATGGACCTGCGCCCCCAAACTGGGCCTGATCAAATCTAGTATCCTGTCTGGCCTTGCCGCCAAGCCTGGAACATGAGGACGTTCCACAGGGCGTGATGACGCAGCCGGCGGCCCGACTGGTGCTCGCGCCACCACCGCCCAACCAAGGCGGCGTCGAAGATGCCCTGATCGCGCAACGCCGAATCGTTCAAGAGATCCCCGGCCCATTCGCGGAGCGGCCCGCGCAGCCACCCATGAATGGGCACCGCAAAGCCGGACTTGGGCCGGCCGGTGAACAGCGACGCCGGCAGGTACTTTTCGCCCACTGCCCCGAGCACCCGCTTGCGCCGGCCGCCCGAAACCTTGAGCGGTCTGGCCAGGCGCCAGGCAAAGGCGACCACCTCGTGGTCAAGGAGCGGCACTCGCACCTCAAGGCCAACCGACATGCTGGCACGGTCCACCTTAGTCAGGATGTCGTCGGGCAGATACCCAATGGTGTCCTGGATTTGCATGCGCTCCACCGCGTCGTCGAGTGACGGCAGCGGAGACGGGTTTGGCTCACGTTCGCCCACAACCAATCGCGTCGTGTCAATTCCCGGCCCAGTAAGAAGGCGATAGGCCTGGACCTCATCATCGAGGGCCAGAAGAGCCGCGGCCTTGTGCGCCTTCTCTCCCGCCTGGCGGACTCCGAGGACACCGGCCAGGCGATCCCACAGCGCCGGCGGCACCGCGGTGACGGCGCCCGCCCCGGCACGTCTAATGGGGCGCGGGATGCGGCTCAGCCGGGGCCAGTGATGCTCGGCCCAGGTGTAACGGTTGTAGCCGCCGAAGACCTCGTCACCGCCGTCGCCGCTGAGCGCCACGGTGACGCTTTGGCGCGCCAGGCGGGATACCAGCAAGCTTGGAATTTGTGACGAATCGGCAAACGGTTCGTCGTAGCAGCGCGCCACGCCGGATACATGATCCAGGGTCTCGGCCGGCGACAGCCTGATCTCGTGGTGTTCGGTGCCCAGGTATTCCGCGACGCCGGCGGCGTCCGCCCGCTCGTCAAAATCGGTCTCGGCAAATCCAACGGTGAAGGTCTTCACCGGCGCCGCACCCTGGGCCCGCATGAACGCCGCCATCATCGCCGAGTCCATGCCGCCGGAAAGAAACAGCCCAACCGGCACGTCGGCCACCAGTCGGCGGCCGACGGCCCGGGTGAGAAGGCTGTCCAGGCCCTCGACGGCCTCGTCCATATCGGTGATGTCACGCTTCTGTCCGGCGATGTCCCCCATGTCCCAATAGCGTGTTATAGCCGGCGTCTTACCGTCCTCGAAGGTGAGCACGGTACCCGGTTCCAACTTGTGCGCCCCTTTCCAGATACACATCGGTGACGGCACGTAAGATAGCCGGGCAAAGGCGGCCAGGGCATCCCGGTCGATCTCGGGCGTCCAGCCCGGATGTTCGACGAAGGCCTTGAGTTCGGACGCGAAGAGAAAAAGTCCGTCCGCCCGGGCCCAGTAGAGCGGCTTGATACCCATGCGGTCGCGGGCCAGGGTAAGGCGTCGCTCGACCCGGTCCCAAAGGGCGAAGGCAAACATGCCGTTGCATCGCTCGACGGCCTCGGCCACCCCCCACTCGGCGCAGGCATGGAGCAAAACTTCGGTATCCGAGCCGCCGCGAAACCGCTGCCCCTTCGCTTCCAGCGAGGCGCGCAGGTCCCCGGTGTCGTAAATCTCACCGTTGTAGGTCAGGACCAAGCGACCGTCGTCGGACACCATGGGCTGGTGCCCGGCCTGGGACAAATCGCGGACGGCGAGGCGACGATTAGCCAAGGCAACACCGGTTTCGGAATCGGTCCACACGCCGCCGTCATCGGGACCCCGGTGGCGCAACGTCTCGTTCATGGCCCGGGCCATTTTCTCGAGACGCTGCGCCGATCCGCCATGACGCCCATCGACGAAGCCGGCAATCCCGCACATCTCTCAGCGCCCTTCCAGCCGTGCCGAGGCGGAGAACTGCATCAGCAAGGAGAACAACCGATTGAAGACGCCGTCCGGCAAAAGCCGGTGCCCGGCCAGAAGACCCAACAGCAGCCAGACGGAATAGGCCCGGGGCCGGGCGCGCCAATGCCGCCAGATACCCATCATCGCCCGGAGACGATAGAGCGCCGGATTGCGTTCCTGGATGGCGCGCCAAAGCTGGCCATGCAGGCGATTGGAAATGCTTTGCAGCATGCCGCCGGAACTGACCCGGTAAACGAACAAGGGTTCGGGCACGGCGACGCCATGAAGCCCGCCCCCGCCCAGGCGGATGTTGAATTCCCAATCTTCGTAGCCTTGGCGCATGGTTTCGTCGTAGCCGCCGCCGGACTCCCAGGTGGCGCGGCGCAGGAGCAAACAGTAGGGAAGCTGGTTGAGGAAAAGCTGGGTGAAGAAATTATAATCCTTGCGAAGGACGCCGCTTCTCTCGCCGGTGAGGTGCAGGTGGCAAAACGCATATGCGGCGTCGGATTGGGCGTCGAGGGCCTGAAGCGTCTTTTCCAAAAAGGCCGCCTCAAGGCGGTCGTCGCAATCCAACGGCACCAAAAACGCGCCCCGCGCCGCTGCCATGCCGGCGTTGCGCGCCGCCGCCAGGCCACGGTTCTCCTGGCGCACGAGCTGGACATCGCCAAGGCCCTCAAGGACACTAAGGGTCGTCGGATCGTCGGACCCATCGTCGACGACAATGACCTCGAAATCACGGAATGTTTGGATGTCGAGAGAGGCCAACGCGCCCGGCAAATCGGCGCCGCCATTGAAGCACGGAATGACCACGCTGACACACGGCGCCTCAGTCATGACGACCCGCCAACAGAGAGAGAAAAACCTGGCGGTGGCGCTCCAGCCATGGGCCGATATCGAAACGCTCCACGGCGCGCGACCGGGCGGCGGCGGACATGGCGGTGTGGTTCTCGGCCACCCGCACCATGGCATCGCCGATGTCCTGGGGTTCGGGAACCAGCATTTCTTCCCAGCTTTCCCCAGTCTTCAATTCCACCCCGGCATCACCGCCGACCAATTCAGGGACGCCGCCGCTGGTGGCATAAATCACCGGTAGGCCCGACGACAGCGCCTCGATGACAGTCGTCGGGCAGGCATCGTTATGGTTGGCGATGACGAAGGCGTGGGCGGCGCAAAACACCGCCGGCGCGTCTTCCTGGCGATAGGGTCCACGGTGAGTGAACTGGGAACCGACGCCCAGACGATCGGCCAATTTCCGGCTCCGGTCGAGAACGGCGGCGTCGATGTCGCCGGCAACGGCAAGACGCGCATCCAAGCCCTGCTTGCGGGCCGCCGCTAGGCCCTGCAACGGTGCCTCGATGCGAAAGCCCTGGTGGGCCTGCACCTTCCCCGCCACCAAAAAGACGAAGGGGTCTGTGCCATCCCGCTCACCGGACTGGGGGACGAAGTGCTGTGTATCGACGGCGTTGTAGAGAATC
>JASLZL010000088.1 GCA_030754885.1 Rhodospirillales bacterium
TGGACTACCGGGACAACCATCACCGCATCGCAAAATTTCAGCTCAAGTGGCCTAGTTTTACTCCGCCCTGGTGGTCTGGATTTACTCCGCCGTTGACACCTCCACAGTACATATTTCCTATAGTATTCTATTGTCTAACTATTATAACTATCTATAAAAATAATATTATTAGTTTTATAAATATATTACATTATATATGTTTATATATATTATAATTTTTTTGATCCCAACGCCTTTTTTATTATCTATTTTTACATATTACTTATGGCGACGTGTTCAAGAAAATGCTCGATCCGCTCGACTTCGGCACCGTCAAATTTCTCGGCGATATGAGAGCGTCCTTCGCCACTCGCCATGGCCTCAACCAGGGGTACGAAAAAATGACAAGCAAAAGTTGAGAACTGATTTTCGTCAAAGCGCCATTCCGGTACGCCGGCACCCTCGCGGTCCGCGTCATCGACAAACCATTCACGGCCCTGAGTAGAGTCGTCGAAGCTGTGTGCCAGGTCGGCAAGGATGTGAATCAGGATCCGACGCACTTCCGCGTCGTCAAAAAAGTCATCCCATTGGAAATCATCCCCTGCCTTCGCCCGCAAACGCTTTACCGTCATGAAACATTGGCGATCGTAATCGTGGAGCGTGCGGGCTCCGACAATCGCCGTGATGGCTTTTAACAGGCTGGGCAGCATCTTGCGCGTGAGCCCACCGGCTTCAAGTTCGGGTCCGCCTTCCTCGACAAAGAGGGGGAATATTTGTTGGACCAAAAGCCGCAGCAAATGGTCATCTCGGTCGTCCTTCCATGCCGAATTCAGGCGTGCCTGATTGCATGTAAAAAAGGAATTTTCCAACAACAGAGGCGCTGACCTCTCGGACTTGAGAAAGCGCTCGGCCAGGTCCCTTAGGTCTTCAAGTTTGTAATTCCCGGCGCCGGAGCCATTTCTTCTGGCCTCGCCATCCAAGTAGTTGAGGAACCAATCAAGGTAGGTTTCGGCGATGAACTGACAGCGCCCGGCGTCCCAGCCGCGGGGTTTAGAAATTCTAGGCGCCATGGGCCGAACCGAACACGCCTTTGGGTTCTGCCGCCGTTTTACGATTGATGACAAACATTCCGTCGGATGAAAGGGCCATGATGAAGATGCCTATTGACATACGCCTACTCGTTAAGGCTTTCCCAAGGCGGCCGACTGCTTGCCGGGCAGTTTGATCCATCGTCCGAAACGCATCAAGGCTTTCCTTGAACCCGACCCCACCAAATGAAGGAAAAATAACCCCTTGACTGAAGGGATAAGATAATTCATTTTCAATTTTGTGAATGCGTCGCAATGTCAAACATGCAAATAATCCGTGCAAAATATAGCGTTCAACCAAAATTCAGGGGGACAACCGTGATAAGGCTCAAGAATGTTTTCGCAGCTATAATCCTCGGCGCCGTATCGGGAATGACGGCCATTGCGCCAACCGCATCCGCCGCCGAGGTCAACCTATATTCCTATCGCCAGCCGTTTCTAATGAACCCGCTGCTCGACGCCTTTACCCAGCAGACCGGGATCAAGGTCAACATGGTATATTTGAAAAAAGGCATGCTGGAAAGGCTCAAGGCTGAAGGCGCCAACAGCCCCGCCGATCTGGTCCTGACAGCCGATATCGGCGGTCTCCACAACCTGGTCGAGGCCGGACTTCTTCAGTCCAGCGAGTCAAACACCCTTAAGCACAATGTGCCGGGCCAATTCCGCCATCCCGATGGCCTGTGGTATGGGCTGACGACACGTGCCCGAATCATTTACGCTCATAAGAAGCGGGTCAAACCGGGTGAGGTCACGACCTACGAAGACCTGGCTAAACCCCACATGAAGGGGCGCATCTGCATCCGGTCCGGTAAGCACGTTTATAACGTTTCGCTGTTGGCATGGATGATCGCGGCAAAGGGCGAAGCCGCCGCTGAAGCCTGGGCCAAAGGCCTCAAGGCCAACCTGGCCCGCAAACCGCAAGGTAACGACCGCGCCCAAGTTAAGGCCGTGTACACAGGTGAATGCGATGTGTCCCTGGGCAACACCTATTACATGGGCAAGATGATGACCAACGAGAAAAGCCCGGAACAGAAGGATTGGGCGGCCGCCGTCAACGTCATCTTCCCCAACCAAGGTGACCGCGGCACCCATGTCAACATCTCGGGCGCCGGCATTACCAAAAGCGCCAAGAACAAGGCCAATGCCGTCAAGTTGATCGAGTTCTTGAGCAACGACGCAGCGCAGAAGATATATGCCGAGGATAACTTTGAGTACCCGGTCAAAGCGGGGGTCAAGGTGCACCCCATCGTCGCTGGCTGGGGAAAGTTCAAGGCTGAAGAAACGTTACTGTCCAATATCGCCGAGCACCGAACGCAGGCGACCAGAATCATGGACAAGGTGCGGTTTGATAATTGACAGTGTGGACAATTCCGGTGGAGGCGCTGGTCCTCTTGCGCTTTCGCCGGGCCGCTGTCTTATGGGCGGTTCCCCTGTGTCTCGAGACGAAGGGTTGAACAGATCGTGACGGCTGAGGCAGCGGCGGCCGACATGGCCCCCACGGCCAAGATGAATTCCTGGTCATGGATCAACGTGTGGAGCATCGGAACCGTCCTTATCGCGGCATGGGTGGTCCTGCCGATCGTTGCCGTCCTCTACATAGGCCTAACGC
The DNA here is from genome assembly GCA_030754885.1 of Rhodospirillales bacterium. Classification (GTDB taxonomy): domain Bacteria; phylum Pseudomonadota; class Alphaproteobacteria; order Rhodospirillales; family JASLLZ01; genus JASLLZ01. Next base: position 2,677 of record JASLZL010000088.1, read on the forward strand.
CCAGCGACGAGATATGGACGCATCTCGCTTCGACCGTTCTGCCCTTATATATAAGCACCACGCTACAACTGATGATCGGCGTCGGCATCGGCACTCTGATCATCGGGGTCGGCACGGCATGGCTGGTCAGCACCTGCCGGTTCCCGGGCAGACGCCTGTTCGAATGGGCGCTGTTGCTGCCCATGGCCATGCCGGCCTATGTGATCGCATACGTCTATACCGATATTCTGGAATACGCCGGTCCCGTGCAAAGCCTGTTGCGAGACATGTTTGGATGGACCACCAAACGGGAATACTGGTTCCCGGAAATCCGTTCGCTCGGCGGTGCCGCATCGATGTTGACGTTGGTTTTGTATCCATACGTCTATCTGCTGTCGCGCGCCGCCTTCATGGAACAGTCGGTTTGCGTGCTGGAAGCAAGCCGGGTTCTGGGACGCGGCCCGTGGCGGAGTTTCTTTTCCGTCGCCCTGCCGCTGGCCCGTCCGGCCATCGTCATTGGCGTGTCGCTCGTGTTGATGGAAACCCTGAATGATTTCGGAACGGTCGACTTTTTCGCTGTCAGCACCTTCACGCTCGGCATCTATGACGTGTGGCTAAACATGAACAACGTCGCCGGCGCGGCGCAGTTGGCGGGGCTATTGCTGTTTTTCGTGGTGTTCCTGGTGCTGACTGAACGCTTCGCCCGACGCAAACAACGATTTCACCACACAACATCAAAATACAAGGCATTGCCCGGTTATGAACTGGAAGGCCGGGCGCGCCAATTGGCAATCATCGGCTGCGCGTTGCCGGTGGTGTTCGGTTTCGTCCTGCCGGCGGCAGTGCTGGGCAGTTATGCCGTGATTTATTTTGAAGCTGCGGCCAACCCGGAAGTCTACCGCCATGCCGGCAACAGCGTCATGTTGTCGGCTCTGACCGCGTTTCTCGCTGTTGCCATCGGCATTTTCATGGCTTACGGCGTGCGCCTTAGAAATGAGAGGATCGTCAGGTTCATGGCCCGCTTCGCCAGCCTAGGCTACGCCGTTCCTGGATCGGTCCTGGCCGTCGGCGTGCTGGGCAGCCTGGGCGCGTTGGATAACGGAATTGACGGTTTCATGCGGCGAAATTTCGAGATTTCGACGGGACTTCTGTTCAGCGGCTCCATCGCTGCCGTGACCTTCGGTTACCTCGTCCGCTTCCTGGCGCTTTCCTTCGGCAGCGTCGAAGCCAGCCTTGCCAAAATCACGCCGAACATGGACGGCGCCGCCAGAAGCCTTGGTCACGGCCCGTTCAGTACACTCACGCGCATCCATATACCGCTGATCCGGGGCAGTGCGCTGACGGCAGCAATGCTGGTCTTCGTCGATTGCATGAAGGAATTGCCGATGACGGTGATCCTCAGGCCGTTTAATTTTCACACGCTGGCCACCTATGTTCACGAATTCGCGTCCGATGAACAATTGGGCGAAGCGTCATTGGCGGCGCTGGCCATCGTAGGGTTTGGCATTTTACCGGTCCTTGTGCTTAGCTTTGCCATAACCCGGTCCCGACCGGGACATACAAAGAAGGATCAATCGTCGTGAAGGGATTACATATCGTTGGCGTGTCCCACGCCTATGGGGAGAATAAGGTTCTCGACAACGCTTCGCTGATGATCCCCGCCGGCGAATTGGTTTGTTTGCTGGGGTCTTCGGGGTCCGGCAAGACGACGCTGCTGCGTCTTGCCGCCGGGCTGGAACGGTTGCAACTGGGAAAGATCGTCATCGACGACAAGATCGTCGCCGACCCCGAAGTTCACGTGCCGCCCGATCACCGGGGCATCGGATTGATGTTCCAAGATTACGCCCTGTTTCCGCATCTGAGCATCATCGACAACGTGACCTTCGGATTACGCGGCATGGCAAAGCCCAAGGCCGAGCGCCGTGCCATGGAAATGTTGGGTCGGGTGAGCATGACGAAGTACGCCCAAAGCCATCCCCATATGCTATCGGGCGGTCAGCAACAGCGCGTCGCCATGGCCCGCGCGCTGGCGCCGGAACCCAAACTGCTTTTGCTGGATGAGCCGTTTTCGGGTCTGGACACCAACATGCGCCTTCATATCCGCGAAGAAACCCTGACCGTTCTTAAGGCTAGCGGCGTTGCCACCGTCATGGTGACACACGACCCCGAAGAAGCCATGTTCATGGCCGACCGGATCAAGATTCTTGGCGAAAGCGGCCGCATTCTTCAGTCCGGCCGGCCCCACGACATCTATTATCATCCCCAGCACGGCTTCGTCGCCAAGCTGTTCGGGCTGATGAACCGGTTCGAAAGCGTAATCGTCGGCGGATGCGTCGAAATACCCTTGGGGAAGATCCGCGTCAAAGGTCTTGGCGAAGGTCGTCCGGTCGAGGTTCTGGTCCGCCCCGAAGGCGTGATCTTGGATAGCGAGGGAAAAGACGGCCCCGTCATCGATGTGATATCGACCCACCTGTTGGGACACGACAATATCGTCCGCGTTCGGTTATCCGATGAATCGGGGGCCAAAGAGGATGAAAAAGAACTTTATGTCCGGGCCCACCATGCCTTCGAGCCAGAACTCAGCAACCGAATTACGGCGGGAGTCGACCCCGAATACGCGTTTATTTTCCCCTTGGACGATTTGGGCGGCATGGCCGGAGCCGGTTACACGGCGTGGCCCCAACCCCATGCGGCGGAATAACCGGCCTTCCTATGAGGTCGCGAATTCATCCCAATTAGGGTATCAAGGGATTCGTAATTAGGTATCATGCTTGCGGTGGATCCGAATGATCGACATCCAAAATCTGGTGCTCACCTGTGATATCTTTGCGCTAAGTTCAAGGACGGATTGACGAAGAGAGAGGCCCCCATTATCGCCTCGTCCCATTGGAGAGAATGGAAATGGTAGATCTAGCATCATCCTTTTTGTTGGAATGCGAATCCTTGGATCTAGAGCATCAACACCTCGCCGACATCGTCAATCAGGTCGTCAAAGTGATCGACGATGGTGAGGCCGAAAAATGCGCAGATCTTGTCTCCGAATTCGTGAAATCGGCCAAGGAGCATTTCGCTAACGAGGAGGCGTTACTGGTCAAGGTCGGCTATCCCCACGCCAAAAACCACCAGGATCATCACAAGAGCCTGAATGCCAAGATGGATCACTTAATCGAATTCGCGAAAATGGCCGGGGTAAATCACATTGCCCGTGACAGCCTACGCAAGGAACTGGTATTTTTTCTGATGGATGACGTCATCACCACGGACATGGACTTCAAAAGCTTCATCGAAGAAAAGGCGAAAACGGATAACGCTTGACCGCACAGTCTCTCCGGCTCATTCGGAGTTCTCTAATTCCACGTCCGGTTCTTCAAACTCAGCTTCCTCGAATACCGACTCGATACTGCTAAGAAATACGCGCCGGTAACCCACGGCCGCCAAGCCGGCGCCCACGCCGGGTCCAACCCAATATATCCAGTGACTCCCCCAGTCCCAGGCAACAAGGGCGGGCCCGAAACTGCGCGCCGGATTCATGGAAGCCCCGGTGATCGTCACGCCGAACAAATGATCGATGAACACCGCAAGGCCGATGGCGATAGGGGCCAAGTATTGGGGGCCCCGGGGATCGATGGCCACCGCAAAAACAACGAACACCAAAATGAACGTCAAGATGATTTCGGCCAGCAGTCCTCCACTAGCCGATACGCCTATCCCTAATCCATGGGCGCCCAGGTTGCCTTCGGCGGCGTCGGGAATGACAGCGACAATCAAATAAGCGCCGACGACAGCACCCGCCAATTGCGCGATCACGTACATCACCCCCCTGTTCGGCAAGCTGGAAAACTCGAGGCCGATGCATTGCATCGGCCTCATTTTTTTGTCTGTTGATGATCTGGATCGGCCGGAGATCAGTCGTCGCGGTGCATTTTCTCCATGCGCTCATGACGTTCCTGAGCTTCGAGACCCATGGTAGCGATAGGACGCGCCTCAAGCCTTTTCAGGCTAATAGTCTCGCTGGTTTCCTCGCAATACCCGTAGGTGCCGGATTCGATACGCTCTAGGGCTTCGTCAATCTTGCTTATCAGCTTGCGCGCCCGATCCCGGGTGCGCAGTTGAAGCGACCGATCCGCCTCGGTCGACGCACGATCCGCAATGTCCGCCTCAAGTGTCGATCCCTCCTGGAGGTATTGCAGGGTTTCGCTGGACTCATCGAGCAGTTCGCCGCGCCAGCTAAGTAACTTCTGACGGAAGTACTCAAGCATGATGGGATTCATGAACGTCTCTTTGTCCGAGGGCTTGTAATTTGGCGACAGAGTAACCCTCATTCCCGCGATACCTCCTTACGGTTCCTTAGCTGTTCGTCGCCGCGGAATATAGGGTCGGGCGCGGCACACCACAAGCGGCGTTTTGCACTTGGCGCAAAGATGCCCATGAACCTGAATTCCGGGATGATGAGGCGCCCTCGGCGGAGGACGCCAAAATTGTCACACTTCGCGAGTGAGTTTGGCGATCTCAACCTCCGCGCGCAACTCAACCTCGTCTATGATCTCATTGAGTCTGGAATCGTCGCTGCGTTGTCGCCCGGCCCGCATGGTCCGCGCTAATTCGGCGACGTCGTTCTTGGAGATGGCCCCAGCAAGCAAGCCGTCGCGTATCTCGTCGAGACGGTCCAGCATGTCCTCGCCGTAGCACAGGGTCAGGCCGCGCGAGCGCCCGGCCGTCGAATTGGGGACCTCTTGCACCGCCAAAACCCCTTCCGATGCCTGAACCGGGGTCGTCTCGGTGAGGCCCGCGGATTCCGTCGCCTCGGCGACACCCTTCAGATGCTCAGCAAAAACTCCATCAGATGGCGACGCTTTGCCCTTGCGCCCGGATTTGGAAGGTTTCCCGGAGGATCCGACGCGAGATATCTTCATTGGCACACCTGGCTCGTCCTCATGCGGAGAGGATTAGTGTACACGATGCAGGGGGCGGCGTTAATATGCGGTTAAATTGATCCCCCTCGATTGCGTCTACACGGTGAGCTCGTCACCGTCACCCGGCAATATTTGCACGGTCGCGCCGTCCCTTACCCATAAGAGCCCGCCGCTGGCGTTGGCTTATTTGAGATACATATTAAAAATCAATCGCTTATCAAAATCCAGGCGGTGGCATTCTTTTTGCTTATTAAAAGACTGAATTGTTTTGGACATGGGTCCAGACAACGAACGGAGCACGCCCCTATGACCGTCTTCAACGGCTACGTATCGCCGACGCTGGGCATGATGGCGCAGGCGCACGCCTTGAATACCATCGGTATCAACCTCGCCAACGTCAATACGGGCGGCTTCAAGAGCACTGAGACACGCTTCTCGACGGTGCTCAGCGAGACCCTCGACAAGCAATCGGACCTGGGCGGCGTCAAGCCCAAGGATTACCAGAAGATCGACAAGCAAGGCTTCGTCGTATCCAGCCTCAGCAGTCTGGACGTCGCCATCAACGGACGCGGTTTCTTCATCGTCAACACCAAGTTCGACGGTTCCGGCGAGACCCTCTATAGCCGCGACGTTTCATTCGAAGTCGCCACTGAGGGCACGGAACAGGCAACGGTCAACGGCGCCTTAGTCACCATCAAGAAGGCTTATATGGTGGACAAGAACGGGTACTTCGTGCAAGGCCTGGAGCGCGATTCCACCACCGGCACCTTCCCCCTAACCGCCACTCTCAAGCCGCTGCGCATAGACCAGTTCGCTTTCTCCAATACCGGCGAGGCGACAACCGCGGCCGATCTGCGCCTCAACCTACCGGCCAACGATACCCCGTCGACCGCCCAGGTTGACTCGGTGACCTTGGCCGGCACGGTAGGCGCGTTGGAGGCGGGCGACGTCTACAGCGTCACGGTGGACGGCACCACGGTCTCCTATACCACGACCGGCGCCGAAGCGAATCTGGACGCCGTACGCGACGCCTTCGTCGCGGCGATCAATGCCAATGCCACGGTCGGCGCCGTTGTCACCGCTGCGGCGGGGACCACCGGCAAGCTCAATCTAACCGCCAAAAGCGGCGGCACCGCCTTCACCGCCACCTCGTCGGCAACCAACGTCGGCGCCACGGCGGACAACGTCGCCACCCTCACCAACTCGGTGGCCAACGCAACCGGCTCGGTCCAACTCTACAATATCGAAGTCTTCGATTCGAATGGCAAGGCCCAGTCTGCCGCCCTCAATTTCACCAAGGGCTCGGTGGTCAATCAGTGGTCTGTGACGGCAACCAATATGCGAGATCCGGTAGCCCAGATCGAGACGATCACCCTGGCCGGAACGGTCGAAGCCGGTGACCAGTACAGCGTCACCGTCAACGGCAACACGGTGACCTATACCACGACCGGTATCGAAGCGAACCTGGACGCCGTGCGCGACGGCCTGGTGGCGGCGGTCAACGCCAATGCCACCGTCGGCGCCATCGTCACAGCGGCGGCCGGCGCTGCCGGTGCCCTCACGCTCACCGCCAAGAGCGCCGGCGACGCCTTCACGGCGACCTCGGCAGCAGTCCACGGCGGGACCAGCGTCGCCCAGGTCCAGACCTATACCGTTGGCGGGGCGGTCGAAGCGGGCGATCAGTTCACCCTCGACATCAACGGCATTACCTCCACCTTCACGATTGGCGCCGAGGCGGACATGAACGCGGTTCGCACCGCATGGGTCGCGCAGATCAATGCCAACCCGGCCCTGAACGGCGACATAACGGCGGCCCCGGGAGCGGGAACCGGAGAGTTCACCATCACTTCGGATGTCGCGGGCACCCCCTTCACCGTGGGGACCGTCAGTCAGGTCGACGGGGGCGTGCCCTCGGGTTTGACGATTACCACGGCCGCCACCACTGCGAACTACCTCGCCGTAGCCGACAACACCGCTTCCAATTCGACAACCACCGCCAACGTGACTACGACGACCACGTCGGCGCCGGTGACCATGACTTTCGACCCGACGGGCGTGCTCACGACCCCGACCTCGTTGGCGCTGGCCTTTACATTCCCCGGCGGCGGCACTTCGTCCCTGACACTCGACGTCAGCGGAATCACCCAGTACGCAGGCGATTTCACCCCCTTCCTCTATACCAAGAACGGCTTTGCCGCGACCGACATGAAGCGGGTTACCTTCGACAGCATAGGCCAGGTCATCGGCGTCTTCGACAACGCCACCGACCGCCCCATCTACAAGGTTCCTCTTGCCCAATTTGCCAATCCCAATGCCCTTGAGATGAAGAACGGCAACGTCTTTGCCGAGAGCGGGGAATCGGGGACACCCAATGTCGTGGTGGCCGGGGCCAACGGATTTGCGACCTTTTTGCCCAACAGCCGCGAGATGTCGAACGTCGATATGGCCGACGAATTCACCCGAATGATCGTGACGCAGACAGCCTACAACTCGCCGGCATCGGTGTTCCGCACCGTCGATGAGATGACCGAGACGGCGCGCGACCTCAAGCGCTAATCGAAACAACGCCCTCGCACGAACTCGGCAAATTTTTCCCTCACAGTCGGCGCCATCCAACTCCGTCGTTATTCCCAAGCCCGCCCGAGGAAAATACTTCTTATTTCTCAGTGTGTTATGCGCGATGCCCTGTTGGCATGGATTTCGCAACGATAATTGCGGGACTTTGGGTTTACCCGCCGCAGAGGTCTTAGGACCAACGGCTTGGATCGGAATACGGCAATGAATTCCACTAAAAAGAACACCATCGGCCGCCGCGCAAGTAAAGGGCTCTCCTTAATCCTTGCCGGCCTGCTGGCAACGGTCATCGTGGCCGGCGGCGCCCAGGCATCATCGCGCATCAAGGATATCGTCACTTTCGAAGGCGTGCGTGACAACCTCTTGGTCGGCTACGGCCTGGTGGTGGGCCTCAACAACACGGGCGACGACCTTGAGGACGGGCACTTCACCAAGCAAAGCCTGCTCGCCATGCTCGACCGTCTAGGCGTCAAGCCAACCGAGGCGGGCCTAGATTCGGAGAACGTCGCGGCCGTGATGGTGACCGCCGTGCTGCCGCCGTTCTCGCGTCAAGGCAGCCGCATCGACGTCACCGTCAGCGCGCTGGGCAACGCCGAAAGCCTGCTTGACGGCACGCTTTTGGTGACGCCTCTCCTCGGCGCCGATGGCGAGGTCTACTCCGTCGCCCAGGGCCAGCTTGCGGTCGGCGGCTTTGCTGCCGCCGGGTTGGCGGAAACGGTGACCAAGGGCGTACCGACCAGCGGGCGCATCGCCAACGGTGGTATCGTCGAGCGCGAGGTCGGCTTCGAGATGGGCAACATGAACTCGGTCAAGCTGAACCTGCGTAACCCGGACCTAACCACGGCGCGGCGCATCGCCCAAGCGGTCAACGTCTTCCTGGGCACCGACGCGGCGCGGCCCAGCGATCCGGGAACGGTGCGGGTTCAGGTGCCGTCCAGCTACGACCGCGACGTGGTCAACATGCTGACCGACATCGAGCAACTCCGTATCGAGCCCGACCAGTTGGCGCGCGTCATCATCGATGAGCAAACCGGCACCATCGTCATGGGCGAGAACGTCCACATCTCGACCGTCGCCATCGCCCAAGGCAATCTCACCATCCGCATCACCGAAAGCAAGCAGGTCTCGCAACCCGGTCCCTTCGCCGAGGCCGGCACGACGGAGACCGTCGACCGCACCCAGATCGAAATCGACGAGGGCGAGGACCAGCGGCTGACCGTCCTCCCGGAAGGCGTGACGCTGGAACAACCGGTCAACGGTCTTAACGCGCTGGGTATCGGCCCCCGCGACCTCATCACCATCCTGCAGACGGTCAAGGCGGCCGGCGCCCTGCAGGCCAAGATCGAAGTGATGTGATGAACGACAGCGCAACTTTCATCCAGGCCCAGGCGACCGTCGCTCAGACCAAGGCGGCGCCAAACATCGGCCGCGTCAAAGGGATGGACGAGGCGCGCAAGGTGGCGGTGTGGACCACTCAATGGGGGCCGACCAGTCCGACGTCAGCAACTTGATCAGCCTCTTCGACAACGTGATCGACATCCTGGACAGCGCCATCACGACGATCCGTACCAACGCGGCGACGCTCGGTTCCAACGTGTCGCTGCTGCAAACCAGGCTTGACTTCATGACCAGCTACGTCAACACCTTGACCGGCGGTTCGGACAAGCTGACCCTGGCCGACCTCAACGAGGAAGGCGCCAACCTGGTTGCCTTGCAGACGCGCCAGCAGCTTGCGACCCAGACCCTGGCCTTCGCCGGCCAGGCCGAGCAAGCCGTGTTGCAGCTCTTCACCTAAGGAGCAAAGTTCTCTTGATTATGTAGTCCGCTAGGGGTTAGAACAAAACCTCGAAGGCCATTCCAGAAAGGAATATACCATGGCTGGTGAAGTTAAACTCTCTTCCGCGATCCGGGCCAACCTGCTGTCGTTGCAGGCCACGGCATCGCTGGTCGCGCGCACCCAGGGCCGATTGTCGACGGGCCTCAAGGTGGCGAGCGCCATAGACGACGCGGTCGCCTTCTTCCAGGCCAAGTCGCTGACCGACCGGGCCAACGACTTGACGGGCAAGAAGAACGGCATCGATCAGGGCATCAGCTCCCTGACCACGGCCCTGCAGGCGGTGGAAAGCACCGAGGACGTCTTTTCCCAGATGAAGGGCCTTGTGCTCAGCGCCAAGTCCGGCACCGCCTCCGATCGTCTGACTTTGTCTTCTCAGTTCAATAACCTGGCCCAACAAGCAAACAACCTGATCGGCGACTCCAGTTACCAGGGCCTCAATCTGGTCAACTCGACGGCCAACGCGTTGAAGGTATCGTTCTCGGAGAAGACGAGTTCGGTGCTCAACGTCGACGGCGCCAACATCTTGGTCACCAACTTCGTCGGATTGAGCTTCGTCGCCGTCTCCACCTTGGCGTCGGCGGGCTTCACGGTGTTGTCCAACGGTTGGTCGGCGGTGGGCAACTCGATCAGCCTGTTCGACGCCGTGGTCGACATCCTGGACAGCGCCATCACGACGATCCGCACCAACGCGGCGACGCTCGGTTCCAACGTGTCGTTGCTGCAAACCAGGCTCGACTTCACGACCAGCTACGTCAACACCTTGACCGGCGGTTCGGACAAGCTGACCCTGGCCGACCTCAACGAGGAAGGCGCCAACCTGGTTGCCTTGCAGACGCACCAGCAGCTTGCGACCCAGGCCCTAGCCTTCGCCGGCCAGGCCGAGCGGGCCGTGTTGCAGCTCTTCACCTAAAATGAGATAGCGAACGAGCCCCCGGGAAGGATATTGTGCTCCCTTCCCGGGGCTTTTTTATTATGTGTTAAACCAATTCTCTTTATTCCTATATGCTTTCGGGTGTCCTTATTGAGAGGATTCCGGGTCCGGAAGATATCCATGCCCCTTAAAATCATCCTGAAAAACGAAGAAAAGATCATCGTCAATGGCGCCGTGATCCAAAACATCGGCGGTTCGTTGAAAGCGCTTATCCTCAACGAAGCGGCCGTCTTGCGTGAAAAGGACATTATCACGGAGGAAGACGCCAAAACGCCAGCGTCACGGGCCTATTTCGCGTTGCAAAATCTTTATCTCTTCCCTGACCGCGAATCGACTTATGGTCCGCTTGTTCATCGTTTTTTTACTGATTTCGGCGAAGCTGCACCCAGTGCGGTAGAGCGCGTTCAGAAAATCCTGGACTATGTGACCGAGGATGGTCTGTATCAGGCTCTGCGGTTGGCCCGGAAACTCGTCGTCTATGAAGGGAGTATCTTCGATCACGCCCAATCAGAGCTATCAGGGCCAATATCAGACGGTGCCGACGGGGGGCAACCCGAGACAGACGGAAGCTTGGGCCCTGACCGAGGCAGCGAGACGGATCAAGGAAGCTCAGAGGGAACCGGTTGACACCGAAGTCCTGCTTCAAGCGATCCGTCTCAACTGGCGCCTATGGACGATCTTCCAGGCGGAGATGACGTCTCCCGATTGCCAACTCCTCCTTGAGATACGTTAAAACATGATCTCGCTATGCAACTTTGTCGATAAGGTCACGGTCTGTTTTATCTCGGATACGAAGCCCGGAAAGCTTAACGTCCTCATCAACATCAACCGGGAAATCGCGGGCGGCCTGTTAACGACGCCCACCGGCGATGATGACGAACAGGCCGAGACCAATGGCCAGCCCGAAGCGGCGTCCCCGGATGAGAACGCCGGAGCAATAATCCCTCACTGAAGCAGCCGGAGAGTCTGGTTGCGCCGGAGTAAGAATCCGTCAGCGATAGCCCTTTGCGGATTGAAGCGAAGGGCAGGGGATGAAGCGAGTGGAACTGTACGGGCGGGTGCGACACGCGGTGATGATAGATGGTCTGAGCCAGCGAGAGGCGGCTCGCCGCTTTGGGATCGATCCGCGCACGGTCAAGAAGATGCTGAGTGAGAACGGCGGAGCGAAAGTAGTTTACTGAGTACATCCTCCTACCTTCCACACGTCAAAAACAAAACGCGCCGAAGGCTACAGGCGGCAGAGTTTTACCTCCCCCACAGCCGGACAATCCGGCCGCCTCAGTGGACTACTTTCACTCCGCCGTTGACACAGGTTGATGTTCCATCCCTTTGAATTGACTTCGCTCTCTTGGATGCGCGAAACCGGAAAGTCGACGGCGGCGATTTGGAAACCACAGAGTTCGAAGTGAATGCCGGTGACGCGGTCGGCGCTGGCAACCATCGAGCGGAAGACATCCGGGCCGATGTTTTGGACGAACATGATCGACCACGACGTGAAATACAGGACATGGCCGTTCTCCTCGACGAACGACAAATCCGGTTGGCGGAGATCGAAGGGGTGGATGGAGACGTCGAAACCCTTGTCCGCCTCGACAAAGCGCCGGTTTATCTGGCGGGCGAAGTGCGAGGATTCGGCCCCATAAAGGCGAATGTCCCGGGGACTACCGAGATAATAAAGACCGATCAACTTCTCGCCGGCGCCGCTGCTCAGTTCGACCACCGCCTCGATACTCTCGTGTTCCATGAGATAATCGACCAGAAACAAAGGAATCTGGCAGCTCAGCTCCATGTAAGTCGAGATCCGAGTGATCTCGCCGATGATCGAGGCCTCGCCGAATACCGGCAAGCCAGTGGGTGAATTGGGGACCTTCTTCCCCGGCCCCCGTTCGATCAGTTCATAGCGCTCGATGACGACCTGTCCATCCCTCTCGCCATATTCGACATGGCGTTCGTAACGCCCAAGCTTGTCCGAATAGATTATCATGGCGCGGAACGCATTTCCTCCGGCGTCCTTCAGGACATCATCCATGAGATCAGGCTCGCGCTCGAAACCCTTGTTGTAATAATCGACCCATAAATCGGTGCGAGCCGCCATTATCCGCTTCCCCCCTCCCAGATAACGACCGATATGGCATGGGTACGATCGACGTCGACAATGATGTCCTTAAAAAGTCCCCGTACAGTGATGAGATTTTCGTTGTGAAGCTCTTCCAACAAGGTGATCAGGTTTTGGTTGAAACCCTTGAACCCAGCGACCACCCCTTGCATCTTGGCCGCCATGTATTGACCCGCCAAGACCTGGAATCCAACCGGCTCGAAGTGGATGCAACGCACGCGTTTCGCGGAATTGGCCATTTTCAGAATGGCCTCGCGCTGCAACTCGGGAATAAACATGACGGCCATATGGGTGAAAAAGAGGACGCTGTCGGTGTCCTTCAGGAAGTCCAGATTGGGCCGGTAGAAATCAAAGTCATGCGCGGTGATCGGAATTGCCGGGTCCAGATCGCACAACACCTCCGTGATTTGCCGCGCCTCGGATGAGACTTCGCCCGAAATCAGGGCGATGTCCGACGGACTGCCGTTGAAATAAAGATCGAATAGAAACCGTCCCCAGCCGGCGCTCAACTCGACAATGGTATCGACGGCCAAGCCCTCGTGCTCCAGGTAATCGAGGATGAAGCGGCCAAGGTGCTTTTTCGAGTAAGAGGGAAGCTTCAGCATCTTGCCGCCGAGGAATGTGCTGGTCAGGATGGGCTTCCCCGTCGGGAAGAAGGAATCGGCGTATTTGAACTCTTGCTTGACATAGAACAATGTTCCCGGCCCGTCTTCGTATTGGCGCTTGTGTGTGAGTTCCCACAACTGAAAAAGATTGATCGCCCGGTAGAGGTTGGTCTCCCCTCCTTCCACGATCTCGCGGACTTTCGCCAGTTCGTGCTTGGACCCTTCGACGTAGAAATCCGTCCACCATTCCATTTCGCCGTGCTCCATCCAAGGCTGTTGGGTGCGCAACTGGCGCAGGTGTCGCCACGAGGTTCGGGCGAATATTGAGTTGGTGATCACGAAACGACGACCTTTTCGTAGACGCAATACTCGTCATCCTCGCGAACGAAGACGAACCCGCTGGCGATGAAGATCTTCTTCGAGGCGATGTTGATATTTTTCACCTCTGCCGTGATCAATTCGACCGTCTTGAATGTTCGAAGAAATTCGATGTAATCGGCGAGAACACGCTTCGACAGGCGTTTGCCCCGCCAGCTAGGGTTCATGTTGATACTGACGTCAAAACGGCTGAGCTCGAATTCGTCGAACCGAACCATGCAGATCTTGTCGTCCCCGAATTGCGAGATGAAGATATTGCGACGGTCGTCCTTCATGGCGTATCTGAACCATTTCTCGTTGTCGTCTGGAAAAACTTCGCTGTCGTCGCGAAACATCTGGCGCGTAAGCTGGTCGTTCCGCCATTCCAAAGTGTCTGACATGTCGGTGAGGTCGGCCCGTCTGATGGTGATGTCGGCACTCATGTTCGGACGCGTTCGCTCTCTTGGCGGCGCGGCCGTTCCACCGCTTGCCACCGACGGCGAAGGCGGCGATCTAATGTCCAGAGATTAGCACGGCCGGTCGGGTCAGACCAACCGCCACCCAAAGGCGAAAGCAGGCACGCCCGGGCATCCTGAACCAAAAGCCTATCCACATAGCCAGACGCTCTTAATCCCGCATGGACACGATGATGGTCAATCTTTACCTTGTGCACAGCGGGCGCCGGTGGCGTCCGGCATCGGCGTCGAAGAAGAGAGGCATCCCATCTCCATGGACATCGCACAGGAACTTCAGAAGGCCTTAAAACTTCACCAAGCGGGCCAACTGGCGGATGCGGCGGACATATACAAAAACATCATTAAGGCCCACCCCGAAAACGCCGACGCCTGGAACCTGCTGAGCACGGTCTTCCTCGCCGCCGGCAACTTGGAGCTTGCCGTCTCGCTGGCCCAGCAGGCGACTGTCCTGGCACCGGATTTCTTTGTCCCCTATGTGAACCTGGGTAACGCCTTGCAGGCGTCGGGGCAGTTCGAAGACGCGGTTTCCGCTTTTCAAAAAGCGATTGCCCTGAATTCCGAGAACCAAGAAGTGTTCAACAACCTGGCCAGCGTCCTTAACGCGCTTGGACGCCACGATGACGCGCTTGAGGCATGCACCAAGGCCATTACCCTTTCTTCCAACTTTCCCGAGGCCCACAACAACATGGGCAACGCGCTTGCCGCCCTCGGCAATTTCGATGAAGCGGTGACCAGCTATCGCAAGGCCCTGGAGCTTCGTCCCGAGTATTCGGACGCCCATTACAACATGGGCGCCGCCCTCACCGCCAACGGCGAAACGGACGCCGCCATCGAAACATATTCCACGGCGGTGGTTCTCGATCCGAAGACGCCCGAGAAACACTACAACCTGGGCAATCTCTATCTGATGACGGGCCAACTGGCCGAGGCCGAGACCTGCTATACCAACGCCATCCACCTTAATTCCGACTATCTGGACGCCATCAACAACCTGGGCAGCGTGGTGCAGTCCCTGGGACGCCTGGAGGACGCGGAGATCTGTTTTCGCCGCGGCCTGACCATCGAGCCCGAAAGCGCCGACGTGCATTGGAACCTGTCCTTGGCGCTATTGCAAAAGGGGGAATACGAGGAGGGCTGGAAGGAATACGAGTGGCGCTGGAAAAACCCCACCTTCACCACCCCGTGGCGCGATTTCGAGCAACCCCAGTGGGACGGCGCTGATTTGGATGGCAAGACCATCCTGATTCATGCCGAGCAAGGGATCGGCGACACCTTGGAATTCGTGCGCTACGCATCCTTGGTTTCGGATCGCGGCGGGCGCGTGATCGTTGAATGCCGGCCACCCCTGAGGCGTCTTCTGGAAACGGTAAAAGGTGTGGAGACCGTAATCGAGAGGGGCGACACACTGCCCGATTTCGAATGCCACGTCCCGATGATGAGCCTGCCCGGCATCTTTAGAACCACGGTGGACAGCATCCCCGATCAGGTTCCTTATTTGTCGGTTCCCGAAGGGGCCAATCCCGACGGCCGCCTGGGCCAGGACAAGGCCGTCAAAGTCGGTTTCGTTTGGGCCGGCAGCCCGACCCGTGAAGCCGATTCGCTGCGCTCGTGCAAGCTCGATAGCTTTCAGGTTCTGTTCGACGTTCCCGGCATCACCTTTTACAGCCTTCAGGTCGGCGAACGGGCCGAGGAACTGAACCAATCGGACGACACCCAAAACGTGATCGATCTCGGCTCGGCCTTCACCGATTTCGCCGACGCCGCGGCGGCCGTCGACGGGCTCGATCTGGTGCTGTCCGTCGACACGGCGGCGGCCCACTTGGCGGGGGCGTTGGCCAAGCCGGTTTGGGTCGCCCTATCGTTCTCGGGAGGTTACCTGTGGATGCAGGACCGCGAGGACAGCCCCTGGTACCCGGGTCTGCGCCTCTTCCGCCAGCCCAAGTGGGGGGATTGGACAAGCGTCTTCCAGCGCATCCGCGGAGAGCTGGAGGAACTGGCCGCGAAGGGTACGCGCGAAAAGCCCGCCGGCCCTTGAACATCGTTTGAGATCACGGGTATGTCAATGCCGGAGTAAAAGTGCATCACTGAAGCGGCCGGAGTGTCTGGTTGCGCCGGTAATCCGGTGACCACCCAGACGACCTCGTTCAACGTCGTCGAAACAAGCTCCGCTTACCGTGATTACCAGCAATTCAAGTTTGACACCAAACCCACCAACGGCGAAACCATCACCATCAACTCCAAGGTCTATACCTTCGTGACCAGCGGCGAGGCGGCGGGAGACGGCGACCTCAACGTCGACGCGTCGGGTGACCTGCCGGAGACGCTGGCCGATCTGGAGGCGGCGATCGAAGCCCAGGATGCCCAGTTCTCGGGCACCCGGGTAAGGGTCCAGGCAGCCGGCAACGACGCCAGTTACAACAACACCTTGGTCCTGGAATCGCTGTCCAGCAGCACCTACGACGCGGTGTTCTCGCCCACATTCGGTACCGCCGTCACCGAGCCCGACGGCACCTCCATCGCGACCTCCGGCGGCGCCGCGGCCACGGTTACCGTCAACAAGAACAATGCCATCATCTTCAACGCCAGCGGCCTGCCGACCACCTTCAACGTCAAGAAACTGAAGATACAGACCTTCGCCAACAGCGCTGCCGACATGGATGACGCGGCGGCCAACGCCAAGAAGATGACCCTCGACTTCGGCACCGTCCTGGAGGCCAACGGCATGACCCAGTTCGGGGCCGAGTTCACGCCCGTCTTCATCACCCAGAACGGCTCGCGCTTCGGCACTTTTGCCGGTGTCTCCATCGCCGAAAGCGGACTGACGACGGCGTTGTTCGACAATGGCGAAACGGCGCACCATCTTCCAAATCCCGATCGCCACCTTCGTCAACCCGAACGCGCTCGAAGGCCGCACCGGCAACATCTGGAACGCCACCGAGGCATCGGGTGACTTCACGCTACGCACCGCCGGCAGCGGTCCGGCCGGGACACTGCCCCAGGCGGCGCTGGAGGCATCGACGGTCGATATCGGTGAAGAATTCACCAACATGATCGTCGTCCAGCGGGCCTACTCGGCGATCACCTAGATCATTAAAACCGCAGACGAAATGCTCGAGGAGCTGACCCGTCTGAACTAGCGGTCCC
Organism: Rhodospirillales bacterium; assembly: GCA_030754885.1. Lineage (GTDB taxonomy): Bacteria > Pseudomonadota > Alphaproteobacteria > Rhodospirillales > JASLLZ01 > JASLLZ01. The sequence goes on from JASLZL010000088.1 coordinate 19,609, forward strand.
TAGTTTCTGCGCAAGCCCACTGCCCCAAACCCCAGTCCCAGCACGGAATCCACACCGTGCCGGGACGTTTCTTTTGCGCCCCCCCCACCTCGCTGCGCCACTAGGCAATTTCTGCCCAGTTGTTAACGACTTCTTCACCACCGTCGCCTAGCCTGCCCAGGTGGGTGAAGAGACCAACCCGCCGCACGATCAAGCGGTTTCCAAAGACTTTCCAGGAGGGAGGAAAAGTGGACACTTTTCTGCATACCCTACGCAATCTCGGACCCATGAGGCTGGCCGTCATGGGCGGCGTCGTGCTTGGCTTAATTGCCTTTTTCATCTTCCTGACCACCCGTCTCGGCTCGCCGAAGATGGCGCTCTTGTACGGCGATCTGGAATCAAAGGATTCCTCGCAGATCGTATCCCAACTCGAGGGCATGGGGATTCCCTACGAGCTGAAACGCAACGGATCGCAGATCTTCATACCCGGCGACCGGGCGCTTCTCCTGCGCCTGTCCATGGCGGAACAGGGCCTGCCCAGCGGCGGGTCCATCGGCTATGAGATCTTCGATCAGTCGGACTCGCTTGGCAACTCCAACTTCATGCAGAACGTCAATCTGGTGCGCGCCCTGGAAGGCGAGTTATCGCGCACCATCAGCTCTCTCAATTTAGTACGGAACGCACGGGCTCATCTTGTCATGCCGCGCCGCGAGCTGTTCAGCCGCGAGAAGCAAGAGCCAAGCGCCTCGGTCATCCTGACCATGGGCGGCGGCCGTCTGGAGAAGGAAGTGGTCAGTTCCATCCAGCACCTGGTCGCTGCCGCGGTGCCGGGCCTTACCCCCTCTAGCATCTATATTGTCGACAACAAGGGCTCGCTCTTGGCACGCGGTTTCGAGGACGCCAATGGCGTCGCCATCCAGGCGGCGCGGGCCGACGAACGTCGGCGTGACTATGAAAGACGCATGGCCGGCACCATCGAGGATCTATTGGAGCGCTCTGTGGGATTCGGCAAGGTGCGGGCCCAGGTGTCCGCCGAGATGGATTTCGACCGCGTCAACTCGACGGAGGAGAACTTCGACCCCGACGGCCAAGTGGTGCGCTCCACCCTGAGCGTCGAGGAGACCTCATCAAGCCGTGAGTCCGAGCCCGATGAATCGGTAAGCGTGGGCAATAACCTGCCCGATGCCGCGAGCAGTGGAGCCGGCGCGGCGGGCAATTCGGCAGCCGAAACCCGCACCGAAGAGACGGTTAATTCCGAGATTTCCAGGCGGACCGTCAATCACATCCGCGAATCGGGCGTCATCAAGCGCCTTTCCGTGGCCGTGCTGGTCGATGGAACCTACACCCAAGAAGACGAGACGCGAACCTACGCCGAACGTCCCACTGAGGAAATGGACCTGCTGGCGACCCTGGTGCGTTCCGCCATCGGCTTCAACGCCGAGCGGGGCGACGCGGTGGATGTCATCAACATGCGCTTCGCCGAGCCCGAGGCCTTGCCCGAGGAGGAATTGGAACTATTATTCGGCTTCAACAAAAACGACGTCCTGCGCATGGGCGAAATACTTGTATTGAGTATTGTTGCCGTTCTCGTCATCCTTTTGGTGGTGAGACCGCTGTTGGCGCGCGCCTTCGAGGCTCTGCCCTCGGGTATCGCTGCGGTGACCGCCTGGCAAAGTATAACCAACTCATGCGTATCGAAGACGAACTGGGTGCAGCCGCACGTTACGCTGGATGCTCCGTCCTGGGTTAGTCTCTGGACGGCAAAACGACCAAGCCGTCCGTACCGCGCGGTAATAATTGACCGGCGCTACAGTGCCGGCACCCAGGGTTGAGGATGAACGTTCTCCCTTAACCCATTGAGAAGATTAAGCCGTGCCAGGACAGCTAATCTTGGCAGGCCTTTTGCACGGGATTTGTTCCTAGGCACGAACGGCGACTTGATGAAACTGATTGCGGAAATTAGATCGCGCGCGTGGCACATCGTAGGGCCGGTCCTCGGCGTTTGCGTTGCCGCTTATTTCGGCTACCACGCGGTCCACGGCCAGCGCGGCGTGACGGCCTTCCTGCGCCTCAAGCAAGATGTCGCTCAGGCGCGCGCGGCCCACGCCGAAGTGGCGGCTCGGCGGCGTGCCCTTGATCACCGCGTCGGGCTGCTTAATCCGGCCACCCTTGATCCCGACATGCTGGACGAACGCGCCCGCTTCATGCTCAATTACGGCCGCGAGGAAGAGATCGTCATCTTCACCAATCCGCCCCAATGACCATGACGCGTCTCGCCGACACCCCCGAGCTACCGTATTTTGCCGTCATCTTCACTTCCCAGGCTAGCCAGGCCGACACCGCCGGCTACATGCGCACCGCCCAACACATGCTGGAACTCGCCGAACGCCAACTCGGCTATCTTGGAGTCGAGGAGACGCGCGACGAAGACGGTGTCGGCATCACGGTTGCCTATTGGCAGAGCCACGAGGCCATCGAGGCGTGGAAGAAGCAGGCCGACCACCTGGACGCGCAGCGTCTGGGGCGTGAACGCTGGTATAATGCCTTTCGTTTGCGTATAACCCGCGTCGAAAGAGCGACGGCGTGGGCGGTGCCTAAATCCTCCAGCATCTAGATTCCAAGCCTCGACCGCTTTTTCTTGCGCCGCGCCCCGGTCTAGGCTATGACGATGGGCAACTACGCCTTATTATAATTAACCATAATCCAGATAATTAATAATTTATCTTTTGAAAACAATGCGTTTTATCCTATTTTTCTCTTGAATTTGGGATCTCCAAGCCCCATTTGACGGCTCACACGCATCCTTGTGCCGCGACCAGGAAGGACTGATGGCAACAGCACGGAAAACCAAACCAGCCGCAGCCACGAAAAAGGGCACGGCAGCAAAGAAGCCCGCCAAAAAGCATGAAGCGACGCCGGACGAGCTTTTGCAATACTACCGCGACATGCTGCT
>JASLZL010000089.1 GCA_030754885.1 Rhodospirillales bacterium
TCGGACGACGGTTGATGGTCTTTACGTTGCGGGTGACGGCTGCGGCATCTCGGGTGGGGCTGCGGCGGAGATCGAAGGACGGATTGCCGGCCTGACGGCGGCCCTTGACCTTGGGAAGGTGGATCGGGCCGCGTACGACAAACGCGCGGCACCCCTGCGCCGGGACCTGAGCCGGGCGGAGAGCGTTGGCATCCGGATGAGCCACATGATGACGCCGCGTCCAGGCATCTTGGAGACCATCACGCCAGAGACGGTTGTGTGTCGGTGCGAGGACGTGACGCGGGGCGAGATCGAGGCGACCTTGGAGGCGGGTGCGTTTGAGGTCAACCAGCTGAAGTCGTGGACGCGGTGCGGCATGGGCCCGTGCCAGGGTCGGATGTGCGGCGATACGACGGCGCGCCTGGTCGCTGACCGGGTCGGCGGGCGCGAGAAGGCGGGCTCGTGGACGGCGCGAGTACCCATCAGGCCGGTGCCCATGGAATTTCTCATAGGCGACTACGAGTATGGAGACATTCCCAAGCCGCCGCCGGCCCCCCGCTGACGGCGTGACAAATTAGAAAACCGATTTGGAGAGATTAGGAAAGATGGTTGAATTGAAAGGCGTAATCCCGGCGATCACCACGCCCTTTAACGAGGACGGGTCGTTGGACCTGGACGGATTTCGAAAGCTTGTCGATATCATCATCGAAGACGGCGTACACGGCATTGTTCCCAATGGCTGCACGGGCGAGTCCTGGGCTCTGAGCGATGATGAACGGGCCGAGATTTTCAAGGCGACCGTCGAGGTGACGGCGGGCCGTATTCCTGTGGTTCCTGGCTGTGGAGCGATGTCGGCGGCGGATGCCATCCACAAGGTCCATCAGGCCGAGGCGGCGGGTTGCGACGCGGTGATGATCCAACCGCCGTGGTACGTCATGCCCGGTCTTGACGAGATCTTTGACTATTATAAGAAGATCATCGACGCCACCGATTTGCCGATCATGGCCTACAACATTCCCCGGCGCACCGGCATCTGCTTCACCGCCGACTTCGTCGATCAACTGGCCGACGAACCCCGGATTGTCGCGCTTAAGGAAAGTTCCAAGAACTGGCTCTTGCTTTCCGAAATTATCCGGCGCTGCAAGGACCGCATTACGATCCTGGCCGGCTACGCGCCCCTGCTCGGCTTGGCTGCCATTACCGAGGGCGCGCTCGGCTTCGTCGATTCGGCGGCGCCTGTTGTCGGCAGCCTGATGATCGATTTCTATGACGCGGCGAGTGCCGGCGATATCGAAAAGGCGCGTCCCTTGCAGGCCGAGTTGGCAAAGATCAACAAAGGCATGTTCGGCATTGGCACCTTCCCGGCCGCCAACAAGGCGGCGCTGGACATGCTAAGCCGGCCGGGCGGCTGGACACGCGATCCGATCAAGCCGCTCAATGACGAACAGCGTGTCCAAGTGCGCCAAGTCTTGATCACGGCCGGTGTGTTGCCGGCGGAGGACGCGCTCCGCGCCACTGCTTGACGGTGTCCGACACCTACGATATTGCCGTCGTCGGTGGCGGACTCTTAGGCTGTACGGCGGCCCTTCATCTGGCGTTCGGCGGTATGCGCGTGGTGGTGCTTGAGGCTAAGGCTCTGTGCCGCCAGGCCTCGGGCGTCAACGCCGGCACTCTTTCCATCCAGGTTAAGGAAGCGGAGCTAATCCCCTATGCCATGCGCAGCTCTGAGTTGTGGGAGGCGGCGCCCGAGTGGTTGGGTGTGGACGTTGGCTTTCGCCGTCTCGGTGGCCTCACCCTGGCTTTTACCGATACCGAGGCAGAGATGCTGAAAGAGCGTATGGCGGATCGCCAGGCAGCCGGGGCACCGATTGAATTCGTTGGTATCAACCGGGCGCGCGAAATCGAGCCGGCGCTTTCGGACCGTCCTGTCCTGGCGTCTTATTGTCCCCTTGACGGTTATTCCGATTCAACGCGGGCCGGCAAGGCTTACCGCGGCGCCCTTCTGCGAAACGGAGTGGAACTGCGAGAGAATACACCGGTTACGGGGGTCGAACGCGACGGCGTCGATTTCGCCATCAAGACCAAATCCGGCGTCGTCAAGGCACATCGCGTCGTGCTGGCGGGGGGCCTGTGGCTGTGTGATATCATGGCTTGGTTCGGATTTCGATTGACCGCCGAATGCCGCATTAATCAGGTTTCCGTGACGGCGCGCATGGGGCCGACCCTCAGAACCATCGTCGGTATTGCCAACGGCTTTTTGTCGCTTAAACAGGTTGCGAACGGCACCGTGCTTATCGGTGGCGGTTGGCAGGGCATTGGCGATCTGGAACGAGGCGGCGTCGAGGTCGTTCCCGAAAACTTCACAGCCAACATCCGCCTTGCCAAATACGCCGTGCCGGCCATGGCCGACGCCCGCGTGGTCCGCACATGGCTGGGCATTGAGGGCCATTCCGAGAACTACCTGCCTCTGGTCGGGCCTCTACCCGGCGTCGAAGGCGCCTATGTCCTTGGGTTGGTGCGTGGCGGCTACACCATCGGTCCCATCGTTGGCAAGCTGCTTGCCGAAGCCATATTGGGACGTGAGCCGGAACTGCCGCTGTTCGATCCGGCCAGGGCGTTGCGCCCGATGGTCCAGGCATGAGCGCAAACGTGAACCTGGATTTCGATGCCGTCGTTGTCGGCGGCGGCATCTCGGGGTGTACGACGGCGCTCCACCTGGCGCGTGGTGGCATGCGGGTGGCGGTGCTGGAGGCCGGCAGCCTGTGCCGCGCCGCCTCCAACGCCAACTCGGGCACGCTTTCGATGCAAATCAAGCGGGCTGCTTTGGTGCCTTATTCCATGCGCAGCTGGGAGCTTTGGAAGACGGCGCCCCAATGGCTTGGCCGAGACGTGGGTTTTACCGTTCAGGGCGGCCTGACCCTGGCCTATGACGACGAAGAGGCCGAAATGTTGGAGATCCGCATGGGGGAACGGCGCGACGCCGGGGCACCAATTGAGTTCATTGGCCTTGAGCGCGCCCAAGAAATAGAGCCTGGTCTCTCGGGTCATGCCCGACTGATCGCCTACTGCCCCATGGATGCCTTTTCCGACACCCTTGTAATTGGGCATGCCTACCGCGCCGCCCTCGCCGCCGATGGGGTAGCCATACACGAGGCGAGCCCAGTTGCCGGCATCGAGCGTGATGGTGACGGCTTCGCGGTCGCGACGGGTGAAAGCGTCATTCGTACGCGCCGCGTGGTGCTGGCCGGCGGTGTCTGGCTGGGCCGCATGCTGGCCTGGTTCGGCCACGACGTCCCCGTCGAGTGTGGCGTCGATATGGTCTCCGTCACCGAAAACATGCCCCCGATCATGCGTACCGTAATTGGTGCCGCCAGCGGGCTTTTGACCATCAAGCAGAAGGCCAACGGATCCGTGCTCATCGGTGGCGGGTGGAAAGGGATCGGCAATATCGACATGGGCGGTGTCGAGGTCATTCCGGGCAATTTGATTGGCAACCTGCGCTTGGCGCATTATACCATTCCGAGGTTGGCCGAGGCGCGGGTGATCCGGGCCTGGCTCGGCATGGATGCCAATATGCCGGACTTCATGCCGCTCGTCGGCCCGGTGCCGGGGGCGGAGGGTGCCTTCGTGATCGGCTGTATTCGCGGCGGTTATACGATCGGTCCCTACATGGGGTGGCTGCTTGCCGAACGGATCTTGGGCCGCGAGCCCGAAATGCCGCTGTTCGACATGTCACGCTATGTGAGTGATTGACCGCGCGAGGAAGATAAAGAACTGAAAGAGGATTGATCAATGACTGCTACTGCCACTTCCCCTGTCCTGGCAAATGACTTCTATGCGCCACTCAAGGCCAGGGCGGCTGAGATCGAGGCGCAATACCGGAGCCTCACGCCGGTTTCCGCCGACTTATTCGAGCAGGCGAAAGGGTTGTTCCCGGGCGGCTTTACCCGTGACGCCGTGATCCGTAAACCTTACTCGGCATTTATCGCCAAGGGCGAGGGCCCGGTGCTGACCGACGCCGATGGCCGCGAACTTGTAGATTTTTGGTACAACGCCTCGTCGCTTCCGCTGGGTCATGCCGACCCACGGGTGGTTGCGGCGGTGAACAAGCAGTTGGCCCTCGGCACGGCCTACTACGCGCCGACGGAAAGCGAACTCGCGCTGGCGCGCATCCTCTGCGACCGCCTGCCTTGCGCCGAGCGGGCGCGTTTTGCCAATTCAGGTAGCGAGGCGGTGATGATCGCACTTCGCCTGGCGCGCGGTTTTACCGGCCGCGACTTGGTGGTCAAGTGCGAGGGCAGTTATCACGGCGCCTATGACGACGTGCAGTGGTCGGTGGCACCGGGCAAGGACAAGTTTGGCGATCCCGACAATCCGGTCGCCGTCCCCGACAGTACCGGCCTGCCCGAAAGCAGCGATCGTATATTGGTACTGCCGTACAACAACCCTGAGATTCTGCGCCGCGAGGTGCGGGCGCGGGCCGGCCAGATCGCCGCCCTCATCATCGAGCCTCTGGCCAACCGCATGGGCCTTATTCCGCCCAGTCCCGAGTTTCTTAACGCGGCGCGCGAGCTTTGCGACGAAATCGGCGCCGTCTTGATCTTCGACGAGGTCATCGCTTTCCGCCTTGGCTATCACGGTGCCCAGGGCTTCGTCGGCATGACCCCCGATCTGACGACCCTGGGCAAGGTCATCGGCGGCGGCTTCCCGGTCGGTGCCGTGGTGGGCAAGACAGACGTCATGGCGGCCAGCGACGCTTCGCGAAAAGAACGCGTCACCCACGCCGGCACCTTTAACGCCAACCCGGTTACCATGACCGCCGGACGGGCGACCATGGAGGCCCTGACGCCAGAGGTATACGATTCGATGAACGCCAAAGGCGCCAAAATGCGCACGGGACTCGAAGCGGCCTCGGCCGGTGTGCCGCTTACCATCACCGGGGCCGGATCGTTCTTCAAGATCAATGCCACCAGCGAGGACATCACCGATTACCGCGCCGCCGTTACCGTCGACGGTCAGTGGGAGGAAGTGCTGTCGCTGGGTCTTTTCAACGCCGGATATCTGCTGACGCCGCACCTGCACGGTTGTTGCTCGGTCGTTACCACCGATGAACAGATTGAGGGATTCCTGGCCGCCTTCACCGATTTGATCACACCGTAGACGGAATGGGGTCGGCGCCGCAGGACAAGGTCTGCGTCGTCACTGGCGGCGGCACCGGCATCGGCGCCGAGATCGCGCGTCTTTTTGCCGCCCAACGATACCGCGTCGTGGTATCCGGACGGCGGCTCCAACCCCTCGACCAGATAGCCGCCGAAATCGGTGGCTTGGCGGTTACCTCTGATGTTTCCGACGAGGACCAGGTGCGGGCTCTCTTCGCCGTTTGCGAAAAGACCTATGGACGCCTCGACGTTTTGGTCAACAACGCCGCCGTGCGCGGCCCGGTGATGGCGATAGACCAGATGGACGTCGCCGGATGGGACGAGGCTATTTCGATCAACGTCACCGGTGTGGCGTTGTGTATCAAGCACGCCGTGCCGCTACTGAAGCGGCATGGCGGGTCGATCATCAACATCTCGTCGGTCTCGGGTCTCAGAGGCAAGGCCACCCGCAGCCCTTATTCGGCAAGCAAGTTTGCCGTCAACGGCCTTACCCAGGCTGTCGCCTTCGAGGTCGGTTCCGACGGCATCCGCGTCAATGCCATTTGTCCCGGTGGCGTGACGGGCGAGCGGTTCGTGACCTCCCAGGCCCTGCGCGCCAAGGTCCTGGGGACAACGGCCGAGGCGCTTATCCGCACCCAGTACGAAGAGCCGTCGGCGCTCAAGCGCCTGCTCGAACCGGGCGAGGTGGCTCAGGCCACCCTATTCCTGGCCAGCGATGCGGCGGCGGCGATTACCGGTGAGCTGTTGGTCGTCGACTGTGGGCGGATATCGTGACGCCCGGGGGCACGCTAGCCGGCAAGGTCTGCATCGTCACCGGCGCTGGTACCGGCATTGGTGCCGCCATCGCGCGGGCCTTCGCGCAGGAGGGCTGCCGGGTGGTGGTCAACGACATCGTGGGTGCAGATGCGGAGCGCATCGCGGTCGAGATCGATGGTCTCGCCCACGTTGGCGACATCTCCGATGAGGCGCAGGTCCGGGCCCTGATGACCACTTGCGAAAAGACCCATGGCGGGCTCGACGTTCTGGTCAATAACGCCGGCGTGGCCGGTGCCCGGTGCACCACCGAAGAGATGGCGATGGTGGATTTCCAGCGCACCCTGGCAGTAAACCTGCGCGGCGTCATGCTGTGCATCAAGCACGCAGCGCCGCTTCTCAAGCGTACGCGGGGCGCCGTCGTCAACCTCACCTCGCGCGGGGTGCGTCCCGGGCGCGGTGACTACGTGGCCAGCAAGTCGGCCCTTTTCGGTTTGAACCAGGCGGCGGCCCAGGAGCTCGGACCCTTCGGCGTGCGCGTCAATGCCCTCTCGCCGGGGACCGTGAATACCGAGATGTCACGCTTGAGCATCGCCCAGGTGGCGCGCCGCGAGGGCTGCTCGGAGGAAGAAGTGCTGAAAGCCCATTATCTGGATAAGACGGCGATGAGGCGCATGGTCGAGCCGGACGAGGTGGCAGCCGCCGCTCTATTTCTAGCAGGCGATGGGGCCGGGGCCGTCACCGGCACTGAGTTGGTGGTCAATGGCGGGCGGATGTAGAGCGGGCCGGTGCCGGAATTAATTTGGAAATGCTCTATCCCTGGCGCCAGGGAAGGCCGTCGACTTTCCAGCCGGCCACCGTGCCCCGGTGGCGCTCCGCGTCGGGGGGACCCTCGAAGCCGTCGGATACGTTGTAGCACGGACCGTACCCGGCGGCCGTCATGGCGAGGGCGGCGCTCTGAGAGCGCTGGCCCGAACGGCAAATGAACAGGAGTGGCGAGGATCGCTTGACACCATTCTCCGTGACCTGGCCGGCGAAGTCGTCGTTGAGTTCCATGGTCGGAAACTGTTGCCAGGGTACGCGGACAAGTTCCTTGCCGAGTTCCGAAAGATCGGGGATGCCGACGAAGCCCCATTCGGCGTTGGTGCGCACATCGATGAGCACTGCGTCCGCCTCCTTGGCCAACATCTCCCAAGCCTTCTTGGGCGTCACGTCGCCCGCGTAGCCGTCATCCGTCATGGTCCAACCTCTCTCGGGCCCCGATGGTGGGGCATTTGGCCGAAATCATAGGGCAATGTGGGGACGCCGGGGAGGAATTTAATCTATCCCTCAGCTATCCAGCACCGCCAACATATCGTCAAGAGTGACGAGCTTGCGGCGCGGTGCCGGTGGTGTTGCGGCGGCGACCTCGGCGGCATCGATCTTTTGCCAGTCGGCGTAGGAGATAACGCGAACTTGGCGCTCGTTAAGCAGTGTTTCCAAGGTCTCGCGGCCGGGCTTGCTACCGGCGCCCAGATCGGCGCGGATGTGGTCGGCGGCGGTGACGCCGTCGGGCCGGTTCGACGCGATGATGCCGGTCGGTCCGCGCTTGATCCAGCCCACCGCGTAGAGGCCGTCCGCCACCCGCCCGTCGTCGTTGGGCACAACGCAAGCACGTTCATCGAAGGGGGCGCCCGGGACCGGCACCGAGCGGTAGCCGATGGACGGCACCACGAGCCCGCAGTCGATCTCAAAGAATTCTCCCGTGCCAACGGCGCGACCGCCTTCGATCCGTGTGCGTTCAAGGCGCAGGCCCTCAACGTGCTCCCCGCCCAGAACCTCGACCGGCGAAGCGTAGAAGACGAAATGTACCCGCTTTGCCTTTTCGCCCTGGCCGCGCTCGGCGAACTCGTGGAGGGTTGCCAGGTTGCGCGCCTTGAGCCGAGCATCACGGTCGTCCAGGCCCTCGCCCACGGTATCGGGAAGCTGCGCCGGGTCGACCACCGGGTCGCAGATTTCCAACTTACCCATCTCGCGCAATTCGACGTTGGTGAACTTGGCCTCGACGGGACCCCGCCTGCCGATCATATAGACGTCGGTGATCGGCGCCGCCTGAATGGCCTGGGCGGCGTGATCCGGCAAATCGGAGGTCGCCATCTCTTCGGGGGTCTTAACCAGCACCCGGGCCACGTCGATGGCGACGTTGCCGACGCCGATCACGGCCACCGCCTTGGTGTTAAGGTCGGGATCGAGGCTCAGGAAGTCGGGATGGCCGTTGTACCAGCCGACAAAGGCGGCCGAGCCGTAAACGCCCAACTTGTCCTCGCCGGGGACCTTCATCAAGTGGTCGAAAGGGGCGCCGACGGCCAGTACCACGGCGTCGTAGACTTCGCGCAGTTCGTCCAGGCTCACGTCACGACCAACTTTGACGTTGCCGAAATAACGAACCTCATCGCGGAGTGCCGTGCGTCCGAAGGCCTCGGCGACCCTCTTGGTGGTCTGGTGGTCAGGCGCGACGCCGGCGCGAATCAATCCAAATGGGGTCGCCAGGCGGTCGATGATATCGATCCGCACATCGGCGCCTTCACCCTTTGATAAGGCCTCGGCGGTGTAAAACCCTGCCGGACCCGAGCCGACGATAGCGACATTCAAAGACATAAGAGTGCCCTCCCCCAAAGGCCGAAAGAATGGAACAGTGATGCCGCCGGTTTATCCCTTGACGGTCCAGGTGTGGCCCTGACGCATGAGGGCGTTGAGGTCGGCGGCGGGCGAATTGGCCTTCGCCTCTTCGATCTGCGCCGTCACATTTGTTTCGTATCCGGGCGCCGGATCACAGTAAATCACACCCAGCGCCATGGGAAAGGCGGGGGGCTGCAGTGCCGCCAGCATGGATGCCAGCAAGTGGTTTTTCTCGTCGTGGACCAAGACGTCGGCCTCAACGATACCGTTTTCACCGACGGTCACGATTTCCAACTCGAATGCATCGGGCTTCATCCTCAAACCCCGGTTGCTTTCGCGTCCGAACAACAAGGGCTTGCCGTCCTCGACGTGCAACTGGTTGTCGGCGGCGAGGTCCTTGGCGGTGAAGCTGCTGAAGACGGCATCGTTGTAGACGATGCAGTTTTGGAATATCTCGACGAACGAGGCGCCCCGATGTTCATAAGCGCGCTTCAGTACCTGGGAAAGGGGCTTGCGCAGGGTATCCACCGAGCGGGCGACGAAGCGCGCCCCCGATCCAAGCGCGAACGAAGCGGCGACGACGGGGTTGTCGAGCGAGCCCATGGGCGTCGAGGGAGAGCGGGTGCCGACCCGTGAAGTGGGCGAATACTGTCCCTTGGTCAGGCCATAGATCTCGTTGTTGAACAACAGGAACTGGACGTCGACGTTACGGCGCAACAGGTGGAAAAGGTGGTTGCCGCCAATCGAAAGTGCGTCGCCGTCACCCGAAACCACCCAGACGTCCAGTTCGGGATTGGTCAACTTGATGCCGGTGGCAATGGCCGGCGCGCGGCCATGGATGGTGTGGAAGCCGTAAGTCGCCATGTAATAAGGAAAGCGCGCCGCACAGCCGATGCCCGAGACGAACACCGTCTTTTCACGGCTCACGCCGAGCTCAGCCAGGGTACCCTGCACCGCCGAGACAATCGCATAGTCACCACAGCCTGGGCACCAGCGCACCTCCTGATCGGAGGTAAAGTCCTTGGCCGTCAGTTTTTCGCCAGGTGTGACGACGTTCATTTCAGCTCTCCAGCCGGGTGCGCACCGCGGCCTCGATCTCGGAAATTTTAAAGGGTTGGCCCGTCACCTTGTTGAGGCCTTCGGCGGCAACCAAGGTTTCGCTGCGAACAACCGTCAGCAACTGGCCTTGGTTCATCTCCGCTACAACGACTTGATCGAAACCGCGCAGCAGATCACCCAAGTCGCTGGGCAGCGGCCAGATGTGGCGCAGGTGGATGTGGGTAACGTCTACGCCGTCATCGCGCAGGTTGCTCACGGCTCGGCTGATGGAGCCGAAGGTCGAGCCCCATCCGACGACCGCCAAGCGCCCCTTCTTGTTGCCCTGTTCAGGGACCAGCGGCGGCAAGCCGTCGGCGATGCAAGCGATCTTCTGGGCCCGCACATCGGTCATGCGTTGGTGGTTTTCGGGGTCGTAAGAGATGTTGCCGGTATCGAAGTCCTTTTCGATGCCGCCGACCCGGTGTTCCAGGCCCGGCGTTCCCGGCACCGCCCATGCGCGGGCCAGAGTTTTTTCATCGCGCAAGTAGGGATGGAAACTTTCGGCGTCGGTACGAAACTCGACGGGAGGCACCGCGAAGCCGTCCGCGTCGGGGATGAGCCATGGTTCCGACGCGTTGGCGATATAGCCGTCGGTCAGCACAATCACCGGCGTCATGTGGGTGACGGCGATGCGGACCGCTTCCACGGCGACGTCGAAGCAGTCCGATGGGGCTCGTGCCGCAAGGACAGCCAAAGGCGTATCCGCGTTGCGGCCGAATACTGCTTGGTAGAGGTCCGACTGCTCGGTCTTGGTGGGCAATCCAGTGGACGGTCCGGCACGTTGCGCGTTAACGACGATGAGAGGCAGTTCGACCCCGACGGCAAGGCCCAGAGCCTCGGTCTTTAAAGCCACACCTGGTCCCGAACTTGAAGTAACGCCAAGGGCGCCGGCATAGGACGCACCGATGGCCGAACATACGGCGGCGATTTCGTCCTCGGCCTGAAAGGTGACCACATCGTAATGCTTGAGACCCGATAGGATGTGAAGAAGCGTCGATGCAGGGGTGATCGGATAAGAGCCGCAAAAAAGCTTCAGGCCGGCCAGCTTGGCCCCCGCGACCAAGCCCCAGGCCAGGGCTTCGGCTCCGGTGACGTTGCGATAGAGGCCCGGTGCGATATCCGCCGAAGGCACGGTGTAAGTATCAACCGTGCCTTCGAGTTCCATCGTCTCGCCATAGGCGTGGCCGGCGTTGAGTGCCGCGATGTTGGCCTTGGCGATCTCAGGGCGTTTGGCGAATTTTTTCTCCAGCCAATCGATGGTTGGCTGGCGGTCGCGGTCATAGAGCCAGTAGATAAGCCCCAGGGTCAAAAGGTTCTTGCAGCGCAGCGCTTCCTTCTGGGTTAGTCCCAGATCCTTCACCGCCTCCAGTGTTAGACGCGCGATGTCGACGGGGATAACGCGGAACTTGCTGAGGCTGCCGTCCTCAAGCGGGTTGGCCGTGTATCCCGCCTTGCGCAGGTTACGGTCGGTGAACACCGTCGCATCGGTGATCACTAGGCCGGCGGGCTTGAGTGTCGCCAGGTTGACCTTGAGCGCCGCCGGGTTGAGCGCGATCAGGACGTCGGGTTCGTCGCCTGGAGTCAGGATCTGGCGCGATCCAAAGTTGATCTGAAAGGCGGAAACCCCAAAGGTGGTGCCGGCCGGCGCCCGGATTTCCGCTGGATAATCTGGGAAGGTGGCCAGATCGTTGCGCGCCAGGGCCGTGGTTTGGGTGAACTGGCTGCCGGTCAGCTGAATGCCGTCGCCGGAATCGCCGGCAAAGCGAACAACCACCGATTCCAATGGCTGACGCGCGGACTTGGAACCATCGTGTTCGACAGCGGAAATGGTTGGCATGAATTCCACTCGTTTGCGTTATGGCGTGCCCGCCGTCCGGGGTGCTTCGCCAACGCCTATCTATAGCAATATAAGCAAACCTTGACTGCGAACAACATGCACTTCGCGAGCAGCGGACTTTATTGCGCGACGGCCCTTCCTGCAAGGGCCGATAATGGTCCTTACTACCGGCCTCTGGGGGTGGTGGCTGGGTCTTATCCCCTATAACATCCGATTTTACTTTCCAACCGAGGCTTCAGACCGATCCATGAGCCAAGATGACCAACCTCTCGACGTGCTTGCTGCCCTTATTGAACGGGCTAAGGCTGCCGGCGCCGACGCCGCCGACGCCGTTCTTGTCGGCGGCACTTCGTTGTCGCTGTCGCGGCGCCTGGGCAAACCAGAAAGCCTCACCCGGTCCGAAGGCGCCGATCTTGGCCTCAGGGTCCTGATTGGCCGACGTCAGGCGATCGTCTCGTCGTCGGATCTGTCGTCCTCGGCGATGGATGAGCTGGCGGCACGTGCTGTTGCCATGGCCGGCGCTGTGCCCGAAGACCCCTTTTGCGGATTGGCAGAGGCAGATCTCTTGGCCACCGAGGATAGCGGGCTTGACCTCTGTGACACCGCCGAACCGCCGCCCGAGACCCTTACCGAGTGGACGGCGCGGGCCGAGGATGCGGCGCTTGGCGTCGCGGGCGTCACTAATTCTGAAGGCGCCGAGGCGGGCTGGCAGCGTTTCTCCGTTGCCCTGGCGGCGAGCAACGGCTTTGCCCGCGCCTACACGACGACTCGCTACAGCCTTAGCGTCGCGGTACTGGCCGGCGAGGGAACGGCCATGGAAAGGGATTACGACTATGCCAGCACCGTCCATGCCGAGGACCTGAGATCGCCTGAAAAAATTGGCCGCGTGGCCGGCGAAAAGGCGGTGGCGCGGCTGAACCCGCGCAAGGTCGCAACGGCCCAGGTACCAGTGATCTACGATCCACGCGTCGCCGGTGGTATCGTGCGCCACTTGGCCGGCGCCATCAACGGCGCCGCCGTCGCCCGCGGAACTACGTTCCTGAAGGACAAACTGGGCGAGAAGATTTTCTCCCCGTCGGTCACCATCGTCGATGATGCGTTGCGCCGCCGCGGATTGCGGTCCAAGCCTTTCGACGGCGAGGGGGTAGCGACGCGGCGTCACGCGGTTGTCGAAAATGGTGTGCTGAAAACCTGGATCCTGGACCTGCGTTCGGCCCGGCAGTTGAAGATGGAGACTACGGGGCACGCCTCGCGCGGGACCTCGTCGCCGCCGTCGCCGGGGGCCACCAATCTCTACCTGGAGCCCGGCACCGTCTCGTCCAACGCCCTTATGGCTGATATCGAAACCGGCTTCTACATTACCGAACTGATCGGATTTGGCGTCAACGGGGTCACCGGCGACTATAGCCGCGGCGCCGGCGGATTTTGGATCGAGAAAGGCGAGCGCGCCTACCCCGTCAGCGAGGTCACGGTGGCCGGTAATTTGGCCGACATGTTCTTGGGTCTCACGGCGGCGGATGACTTGGAATTCCGCTACGGTACCGATTCCCCGACGTTGCGCATCGACGGCATGACCGTGGCCGGGCAGTAAAAGCAAACTCCAACCGAGCCCGGGCCCCACAACCGTTGGCCGCTTTGGCCGGCGCGTGCTATGGTTTGGCCGTTCATTGAGGGGACCGACCTTGAACGGCGTCACCGCCACCGACCATCCCGGACACCAGTCCTCGTTCGTCCTTATGCGCCGCCTGTTGCGCGAGAGCGTACGGCGCTATTTCGGCTGGATACTTCTGGCCGTGGCGTGCATGGCCATCATGGCGGCGGCCACGGCGCTTAGCGCCTGGCTGATGAAGCCCGTGGTCAACGACGTCTTCGTCGACAGAAATCGTGACATCCTATGGCTGGTCGGGGGCGCCGTCCTGGCCGCCTTTCTGATCAAGGGGCTGGCCAATTACGGCCAGGCGACTTTGATGAGCTTTGTCGGCCTGAAGATTGTCGCCGACACACAGAATCGCTTGTTCGCCCATTTGGCACGCATGGACCTCGGTTTTTACCAAGGTACGTCGTCGGGCAAGCTGATTTCGCGCTTTACCTACGACATCAACATGATGCGCACGGCCGTATCGAACGCCCTGACCAGCCTTGGCAAGGACCTCTTGTCACTCATCGGTCTTGTCGTCGTGATGTTCGTCCAGGACTGGCAACTCGCCGCCATCGCTTTCTTTGTCTTTCCTCTTGCCATTCTGCCCATCGTGCGCATCGGCCAGCGCATGCGCAAGGTCACCGCTAACACTCAACGCGAAATGGGCCTGCTGACAACGCATTTGGGACAGACCTTTCAGGGCATCCGCGTGGTCAAGGCGTATGGCATGGAAGGCTATGAGCGCGGCCGAGTGGCCGAGGTGGTGGAACGCCTTTTCCGTCTTACGTTCCGTGCTCAACGCATCCGCGCGCTTTCCAGCCCCATTATGGAAACCCTGGGTGGCGTGGCGGTTGCCGTAGTCATCGTCTATGGGGGTTGGCGGGTAATAGAGGACCAGATAGACGCCGGCGCCTTCTTTTCCTTCATCACGGCGCTGCTTCTTGCCTATGAGCCGATGAAGCGCCTGGCCAATCTCAACACGAGCGTACAAGAAGGACTGGCCGCCGCCGAGAGACTTTTCGATCTGCTCGACCAAGAGCCGCGTATCCTTGAAAAGCCGGACGCCCGCGACTTGGCGGTCGGCGGCGGCGATATCGTCCTCGACGACGTGCACTTTGCGTATATCAAGGGCCAACCGACGTTAGGCGGCGTGACGATTGCAGTGCCGGCCGGCAAAACCGTTGCCCTGGTCGGCCCCTCGGGGGCTGGAAAGTCAACCATCCTCAACCTGATTCCCCGCTTCTACGATGTCGATTCAGGGTCCGTCTTCATCAACAATACCGATGTTCGCGATGTTACCTTCGCCTCGCTCCACGCCAGCATTGCCCTGGTCAGCCAGGAGATCATGTTGTTCGACGATACGGTGCGCGCCAATATCGCCTATGGCCGGGCAGCAGCCGATGAAAGCGAGATCGAAGAGGCGGCGCGCCACGCTGCCGCCCACGATTTCATCATGGATTTACCCCAAGGATACGACACCTTGGTCGGTGAACACGGCACCAAGCTGTCGGGCGGGCAGCGCCAACGCCTTGCCATCGCCCGCGCCATGCTGAAAAACGCGCCTATCTTGCTCCTCGACGAGGCTACTTCGGCCCTTGATACGGAATCGGAACGCCAGGTGCAGGCGGCCCTTGGTCAATTGATGCTGGGCCGCACGACCTTGGTAATCGCGCATCGCTTTTCCACCGTCGTCGGCGCCGATCTAATCCACGTTATCGAGGGTGGAGCGGTGATCGAATCGGGAAGCCATGTTGATCTCTTGGCCCTCGACGGGGCTTACGCGCGCCTCTATGCCATGCAATTCGCCGAGGCGGCCGATGCTCCCCAGGTGGCCGAGGTCAAACAAGCGTGACGGAAAGCGGAGTGCGAACGCCGTGAAGCCTCTGAAAAGGGTGCTGCGCAACGAGACGCTCCGTCGCCTCATATGCTGGCTTGGTGCCCAATATATTCGTCTCGTCCACGCCACCGGAACCTGGACCGTGGTTGGTGGTGAGATTCCCCGCCGCTTTTGGGATGCCGAGCGGCCCTTCATCCTTTGTTTCTGGCATGGCCGGTTAATGATGATGCATGCTTGCTGGCAGTCCGGACGGGTCATTCACACACTGACGTCTCAGCATCCCGACGGCCAACTAATTGCCCGTACCACGGCGCACCTGGGTATTCGTACCGTGCAGGGCTCGACGACCCGAGGTGGCAGTGGTGCCCTGCGCGCCCTTTTGCGAATCCTCGAAGGTGGCGAATCCATCGGCTTGACCCCGGACGGCCCGCACGGGCCGCGCATGCGGGCCGGCGACGGCATTGTCACCTTGGCCCGGCTGTCGGGGGCGCCCATCGTGCCCGTCGCTTTCGGTATCGACCGTCGGCGAGTGCTGTCGTCGTGGGACCGCTTTGTCGTTGCACTGCCGTTTGGGCGCGGTGTCTTCGTATGGGGCGAACCGATTGAGGTGGCGCGTGATATCGATGCGGCCGGCCTTGATGCTCGGCGGCGTCAGGTCGAAGACGCCATCAACGCGGTTACCGAGAAGGCCGACCGGCTTGGCGGCTTCGCACCCATCGAGCCGGCCCCGGCCGAAGACGGCCGGGCGTCGTGATGTTGTCGCTTTACCGCGCCGCTACTGTGCTTGGGACGCCCCTGGTGCGTCTTTATCTGGCGGCCCGCATGGCGCGCGGCAAGGAGGACCGGGTTCGGTTCGGTGAGCGCCTCGGCCGCCCTGGTTTGCCCCGTCCCGACGGACCCCTGGTATGGGCTCACGCTGCAAGTATCGGCGAGTCGCTGTCCATGGTGTCGCTTGTCGAACGGCTGCTCGACGAGCGGCCGGGGCTCGGCGTTCTCTTTACCACGGGCACGGTGACATCGGCTACGATGATGGCCGAGCGCCTGCCCAAGGGCGCCTTTCATCAATACGTTCCCGTCGACCGGTTGAGCTATGTACGACGCTTTTTGGATCATTGGCGGCCCGATCTGGTGTTGTGGGCGGAATCCGAATTTTGGCCCAACCTAGTGACGGAATCGGCGGCACGCAGCGTGTCGGTAATCTTGATCAACGGGCGCATCTCACCTCGGTCATTCGCTGGGTGGCGCCGCGCACCGGGCCTTATCGGGCGCGTGTTGGCTGGCTTTACGTTGTGCTTGGGACAGGCCGAAATCGACGCTGGTCGCTTGCGCCAGTTGGGGGCCGGGAATGCAAAGTCGGTGGGCAATCTTAAATTCGCCACGCCCCCGCTACCGGTTAACGCGAAGGCTCTCGATCTTTTGTCGGCCAATTTGGGCGACCGGCCGCGATGGCTCGCGGCAAGCACCCATCCGGGCGAGGAGAAATTGGTGGCTGGTGTTCACCGGCATCTCAGGGTTGACCACCCGGACCTCCTCACCATCATCGTCCCTCGTCATCCGGAGCGCGGTGCCGCTATTGCCCAAACCTTGCGTCGGGGCGGCCATTCGGTGGCACTGCGTTCGACCAGTGAGACAATCACGGCGGCGACGGATATCTATCTCGCCGATACCCTGGGCGAATTGGGGCTCTTTTTTCGCATCGCCAACGTGGTTTTCATGGGCAAGTCCTTGGTGCCGCTTGGCGGGCAAAATCCTATCGAGCCGGCGCGCCTAGGCTGTGCCTTGATCCACGGCCCACATATGGCCAACTTCGAGGATATGGCGGCGCGGATGAGGGAGATCGGCGCGGCTACGGAAGTGGCGGACGAGACGGACTTGGCTGTTGCCGTCAGGGGACTCCTTGACGACGCGGACCGGCGGCGACGGAGTATCGCCGCCGCGCATGCCTTCGTCGATGCCGAGGCCCAAGTGCTTGATGCGGTGATGGCGGAATTGGCTCCGTTTCTTGATGCCTTGCCAAAGGCGGGGGGCGAACGTGCGAGCGCCTGAATGGTGGGACGCGAGCGGCAGCGCACTGTTGCCGACCCTGCTGGCGCCGTTCGGCTGGGGCTGGGGCCTGGCGGCACAAGCTCGAAGGGCCTGGGTGCGGCCGTGGCGGGCCGGGGTGCCGGTGCTCTGCATCGGCAATTTGGTCGCCGGCGGCGCCGGCAAGACGCCGCTCGCCCTCGATATCGGCGCCCGCCTCGCGGGGCGTGGGGTTGCGGTACATTTCCTGACCCGCGGTTATGGGGGCAGCGCGGCGGGACCGCTTCGCGTCGATGGCGAACGTCACGACGTTTCCCAAGTTGGCGACGAAGCGCTGCTTCTTGCCCGCTTGGCCCCGACCTGGGTAGCCCGAGACCGAGGCGCCGGCGCCCGCGCCGCGATTGCCGAAGGCGCCGCCGTCATCATCATGGACGACGGCTTTCAGAACCCCGCCCTGGCCAAGGATGTGTCGTTGATCGCCATCGACGGCGGGTTCGGCTTTGGCAATGGGCGCCTGATGCCCGCCGGTCCCTTGCGTGAGGACATCGCCGGTGGTCTCGCCCGGGCCAGCGCTGTAGTTCTCGTTGGCACCGACGATGCCGGCGTCGGTGAGCAACTGGCGGAGCACTCGCCGCTTCCCGTGCTGCGCGCTCGAACCAGACCCGGACCCGAGGCCAAGGATTTGGCCGGCCGGGCGGTGGTGGCCTTCGCCGGCATCGGCAGGCCATCCAAGTTCTTTGATACCTTGAGCGACATTGGATGTCAGGTCGTGACACGGCACGCCTTTGCCGATCATCATGTCTACCAGGCGGCGGAATTGGCTCTTCTTGAACAAGAAGCGCGGGCGGCGGATGCCCAACTGGTGACCACCGCCAAGGATGCCCAGCGCCTGCCGCCGGATGCCAGGGATACGGTCCGGGTCTTGACAATCACCCTCGAATGGGAAGACGAAACGGCCCTTGATGCGATCCTTAATCCTGTTTTGTCCCGGTGATGTTCAAAAATATTCAATTCTCCGTCGTGCTGCGCCGTACCTTTCTGCACCCCATCGAGGCGGCAGTAGCGGCTGCGGCCTACAGTGTATTCAAGGTCCTGCCGCTTGACGTGGCGTCGGCTCTCGGCGGCTGGTTGGCGCGCACGATCGGACCGCGTCTCGGTATCTCTGGGCGCGCCGTCACCAATCTCGGCCTAGCATTTCCCGAAAAATCGCCGGGCGAGATCAAGGCCGTCGTCCGCGGCATGTGGGACAACCTGGGACGGGTCGCAGCCGAATACCCCCATCTTGGCGAGATTGATGTTTATGGCGACGATTGCCGCGTCACCGTGCGTGGCGCCGAGAACATCGATCGAATGCGCGACGATGGCCTTCCCGGTATTTTCTTTTCCGCTCACATCGGCAACTGGGAGATTGCGCCACTTGTCGCGACCCAGCGGGGACTGCCGGTCGATCAGGTGTACAGGGCCGCCAACAACCGCCTGGTGGAGTGGCTCTATCGGCGCGGACGTGCCCGCGCCGTGAACGCTCTGATTCCCAAGGGACCGGCCGGCGCGCGACAGTTGCTACGCTCTCTCAAGGGCGGCAAGCACCTGGGCATGGTGGTCGACCAAAAGATGAACGACGGCATTCCTACGCCTTTTTTCGGCCGCGATGCCATGACAGCGCCGGCCTTGGCCGAGCTGGCCCTGAGGTTTGATTGCCCGGTGGTTCCGGTGCGAGTCGAGCGTCTTGAGGGCGCGCGCTTCCGCATCACGATCGATCCGCCCTTGAACCTTGACGCCACGGGCGAGCGCCCAGCCGACGTCGCCGCCGCCATGGTCAAGGTTAATGCCATTATTGAAGGCTGGGTGCGCGAACACCCGGAACAGTGGCTGTGGCTCCACAACCGCTGGCCGGACTGACTATCCATTCGATGGGCCAAAAAAAACGGCCGGACAGGCCGGCCGCCGAAGATGATGGCATTGTATCCATCGCGCCGATCGTTTGCGGCGCTGTCAGCCTCCCGGTCTGATCGTCTGGGTGACGGGAACCTGGGCCACCGACTGCGGGGCGCTAGGCGCTTGGGCCGTATGCGCCGAATAGCCCGAACACATACCGTCGGCCAAAGCCGTGGCGGCAAAGCCCATCACCAGAAGAGCAGCGAAGGCGATAGTCGTGATCTTGCGCATTTCTAATCTCCTTAGATGAAGAATAATTCGCAAGTGTAGAAACTATACGCAGTTGCACTACCGTAATCAACGACCGATTTACGGTACCGGCGGTGTCATGGAACCGGCTAAAAGCGCCGGGTCCAGAGCGATATCGAAAAGGCTGACACCCCAGTGCAGGTGGGGTCCGGTGGCGCGGCCCGTGGCGCCGACGCGGCCGATGATCTGGCCCTTGAGGACGCGTTGGCCCTGTTCGACCTCGATAGCGCTCATGTGGGCATAGACGCTGTTGAGGCCATGGCCATGGTCGATCATTAGCGTCTTGCCGGTGAAGAACATGTCGCCGTGGGTGAGCGCCACGACGCCGTCGGCGGGCGCCTTCACGGGCGTTCCCTGGGGGGCGGCCACGTCGACGCCGGCATGAGGGCGCCTGGGTTCCCCGTTGAGGATGCGTTGGCTGCCGAATACGCCCGATAAGCGACCCGCGAGCGGCCAGGCGAAGCCGCCGGCAAAATCGGTCAGGGCCGATGCATCGGCACGCACGGCGGCAATGCGCCGGCTGTCGTCTCCAATGCGCTTCAGGTCCTCGGCCGACGGCGCTACCTGTTTTTTAGGCAGGCCGTCGATGCGTTGGATGTCATAGCGTCGACGTTCGATCTTCAGGTCGCGCGCCGTTGTCGAGCCGTCGGTCGTGGCGACCCGCACCTTGACCGTGGACGGGGCGTCGCGGCCCAACCCGATCGCGAACAAGCCACCGCGCGAGACCTGGGTCTCTGTGCCGTCCACGGTGACCACCGATCCGGGATCCGTGTGGCCAATTAACAGGCCGCCCTGGATCAAGGGGCCTTCGAGCCGCAGCGTCTGGGAAACGGCGGGAAATACTGTTGTCCCGATGAGGAGAACGGCGGCGAGTGCCGTAGCGCCGAGCCGTGTCACAGGAGGCTTCCCTGATCGTCATCGGTCGGGCGTTTTGCTCTCTTGACTTTGGGCGGTTTGCGGGTGCCGCCGTTCCTAACCGTGACCCCGGTATCGCCGTCTTGGAAGTGGAGCGTAAGATCCATACCCGGCTTGAGGCCCTGGCGCATCATCACCGGGCTGTCGGCGGCGTCGCGTACAAGGACGAAGCCGCGCTCCAACACCCGCTGATAGGACAGGCTGCGTAACAATTCGGCGGCGTGGTCCAGTCGGTTGCGGCCGTCGCGCAAGCGCAATCGGACCGCCGGTTCCAGGGCGCCCGCCACATGATCGATCTGGCTTCGCGCGTGGCGCAGCTCGGCACGCGGATGGGGGATATGCGCGACCAGTTCGCCTAGGGCTGCGCGGCGGGTCTCCAGGCTCGACCCGAGTCCCTTGACGAGACGCTCGTTCCAGTCGTCGAGGCGCTGTAAGAAACCCTCAACCAAGCGGCCCAGGTTGGGTAGACCGCGCCGGGCACCCTCCAGTTGCGTGCTAAGCTCGCGCAGCAGGCGGTTGACGGCGCTGACCAGACGGCTGCCGTCATCGAGAACCTGGGCCAGCAGTTCAATGCGCACCGGGACGGCAATTTCGGCGGCGGCGCTTGGCGTCGGCGCCCGGCGGTCAGCCACGAAATCGATCAGCGTGGTGTCGGTTTCGTGGCCGACGGCCGAGATCAGCGGGATGGCGCTGGCCGCCACGGCGCGTACCACCACTTCTTCGTTGAAGGCCCAAAGATCCTCAAGGCTACCGCCACCTCGCGCCACGATGATCACATCGGGGCGGGGCGGCGTCGCTGCGTCGGCGAACTGGTTGAAACCGTCGATGGCGTCGGCGACCTGTTCGGCGGCACCCTTGCCTTGCACCAGAACCGGCCACAGCAGGACATGGCGTGGAAAGCGGTCCCGGAGCCGATGCAAGATGTCGCGGATCACCGCCCCGGTCGGCGAGGTAACGACGCCTATGACCTCGGGCAGGAAGGGCAGGGGCTTCTTGTTTTCCTCGTCGAACAACCCTTCGTCGGCCAGTTTGCGCCGCCGATCCTCCAACAGCTTGAGAAGCGCGCCGGCGCCGGCCAGTTCCAGGGTTTCGACGACAATCTGGTATTTGGAACGACCGGCATAGGCCGTGATGCGCCCGGTGGCCACTACTTCCATGCCGTCCTCGGGCGCCAGCCCCAGCCTCCCGGCGCCGCCGCGCCAGCAAACGGCGTCAAGGACCGCGTCGGCATCCTTGAGCGTGAAGTAGAGGTGACCCGAGGCGGCGCGCTTGAAACCGGAAATCTCGCCCCGCACGCGGATCCTGGCGAAGGCTCCCTCCAGGGTGCCCTTGATAGCCCGCGAGATGTCGCCGACGGAAACAACCGGTAAATTGTGGTCGGTGGTTTCGGGCGGCGGGTTTGTGGTCTCCGCCATCCGTCTTTATGGTACAACTCACCGTCACAAGACAAGCAGGGGGTATCGCGACCGATGAAGGTTCTGGTGGTTGGATCGGGGGGCCGCGAACATTCGCTCTGCTGGGCGATATCCCGTTCGCCACGCTGCGATAAACTTTATTGCGCTCCGGGCAACGCCGGCATTGCCGAAGTTGCCGAGTGTCTGGCCCAAGATGCCGAGGACCTAGACGGCATCGTGAACCTGACTCTCGACAAGGGGATTGATTTTGTCGTCGTCGGCCCCGAAGTCCCCCTCGCGGCGGGTCTCGTTGATCGCCTGGGAGCGGCGGGTATCAAGGCCTTTGGACCGAACGCCAAGGCGGCGAGGTTGGAGGGCTCCAAGGGCTTTATGAAAGACCTGTGCGCCCAATACGGCATTCCGACCGCTGAGTTCGCCCGCTTTGACGAACCCGATGCCGCTAAGGAATACATCCACGCCAAAGGCGCTCCTCTGGTCGTCAAGGCCGACGGACTGGCGGCCGGCAAGGGCGTCATCTTGTGCCGCACCAAGAACGAAGCCTTCGCCGCCATTGATCACATCATGACCGAGCAAGCCTTCGGAAGCGCCGGCGCCGAAGTGGTTATCGAGGAGTTCCTGGAGGGCGAGGAGGCCAGCTTCTTCGCCCTTGTCGATGGCCAGACAGCGTTGCCTCTCGTCTCGGCCCAGGACCACAAGGCGGCCTACGACGGCGACACCGGCCCCAATACCGGCGGCATGGGGGCCTATTCACCGGCGCCCGTAGTCACCGACGCGATGGCCGAGAAAATTATGGACCGGGTGATGAGGCCGGTCATCGCGGCCATGGCGGCTGAGGGATGTCCCTACAGAGGGGTGCTCTACGCCGGTGTGATGATCGACAATGACCAACCCAAGGTGCTGGAGTTCAACGTCCGTTTCGGCGATCCCGAATGCCAGCCGCTGATGATGAGGCTCAAATCCGATATCCTCGACGCCCTGGTAGCCTGCGTTGACGGGACTCTGGACCAGGTGGCGCTGGAATGGCATGACGTAGTGACCCTGACCGTGGTCATGGCCACCAAGGGGTATCCCGGCTGGTACGAAAACGGCAGCAAGATTGGCGGTCTGGACGAGGCTCAGACGTTGGACGACGTTGCCGTCTTTCACGCCGGAACGCGGGCCGAAAACGGCCACATCGTGGCCCATGGCGGGCGGGTGCTGGGCGTTACGGCGCGGGGCGCCACGGTGGCCAAGGCGCGTGAGAGGGCCTACCAGGCGGTTGAGCGCATCGACTGGCCGGAGGGTTTCTGGCGCCGTGACATAGGATGGCGTGCCATCGATCGTTGAGGGCTAGGCGACCTTGAAGCCCGGGCCGTCATTCCCATGTCCATGACTGGAATTGGTTCAGGGGAGTGCCATGGACGACAAGACCCGCATCGAGATAGAAGCGGCCGCCTTCCGAGGATTGATCGAGCACCTGCGCCGACGTACCGATGCCCAGAATATCGACTTGATGAACCTGGCCGGTTTCTGCCGCAACTGCCTTGCCAAGTGGTTTCGCGCGGCGGCCGCCGAGCGCGGCGAGGAGATGTCATACGAGGCGGCGCGAGAGACCGTCTACGGCATGCCTTATGCAACCTGGAAGGAAAAACACCAGACCGAGGCGACATCGGAACAGAAACAGAAGTTCGAGGATACCAAGCCGTTGCACGCCGTCATCGGTGGCGGCACATAGGATCGGTTCCGTTTATGACGCCGGTTTGACGAATACCGCGTAAAATCCCGGGTGGGCGCACAACAGGCGGATTTCCACCCGCTCTTCTTCCAATCCGTTTTCTTTGGCCAAGGCGCGAAGATAACGCCGGCTGTGGGTAAATTCGGCCTCGGCCTCCTTGCGCATGACGTCGCTGTCGTCAAGACAGGGATAGACACTCAGTACCAATCTTCCGCCGGGCATCAACGCAGCCGACGCGGCGCGGAAGAAGTCGCTCAGATCAGGGATGTAAAAGAGACACCAATTGCAGACCACAAGATGATAGGAGGCCCGGCGCCCCGGCTTTTCCATCTCGCCCGTGATGTCACCCTCAGCCAGGGTTTCGTATATCCCCTTGGTTCGGGCCTGCGAAAGCATGTCGGCTGAGAGGTCGATGCCGTCAAGGCGTGTAACGCGCGGTGCGAGCCATTCTCCGACGAGACCGGTGCCGCAGCCAGCGTCAAGCGCCGCCCAGTCCGGTGAAAACGAAATTGACTCCTCGATAAAACCGCAGAACTGCCGCGCCGTTTCGCCCGACCAAAAGTCTTCGTCGTAGTCGTCGGAGAGGGCAGCGAATTTGTCGCGCAAGAGTGAAGGGTCGAAAGTGGCCGATCCAAGGGGTTCGCAAGAGTGATGGAAGGCACGGACCGCATCTTCCGTCCAGCCTGCCTCCACCATCTGGCGCGCGGCCAATCTGAGTATCGCGACACGGTGCGTATGGTCGCCAAGCAATTCCGCCAAGCGGTTGATGGCGGAGGAGCGGGACGTGTCGGATGCAAAGCATTCGGTCCAGCGATCAAGCAGGCTTGATCGTGCTTCGAAGGGAAACACCGCCATGCTCTGGAGCGCTCTTGCGTGCAGATCGGCGTTGGCCGGTTCGGCGGAAAGTCCCATGAAGGCCGCCGAAATGGCGTCGGCGGGGTTCTCACAGGAGAGACTAAGGCAAAGGCACGTTTCGCCGTTCCTTTGTCCACTTTCGACGGCCTTTTGTAATAGTGGACGCGCCTTGTCCGCGTCGCCGGAACCGAAATAGGCCATCCCGAGAAGCCGCGCCAGAACGCAATCCCCACCGTTGGCGGCAAACTCGGGTTCCAGCAGCCCGATGGCTTCGTCGAAGGCGCGTTGCCTCAAGGCCCGCACCGCCGCATCGGCGATGGTGACGCGGTCAGTCATTGGGCTTTCGCGCTATCATTCGGCGGCGCCATCGTTAAGCACGTTCCACCACAGATAGGGGCGCCGATCACGGGTGAAGCCACCCTTGAAGCGGGCAATGCCCCGTAACTTTTCGTTCATGCCTTCGTCGACGTGCAGATACCCCAGATCGAAGCGCTGCTTTCCCTTGTCCCGGGCCCTGAGGATGGCGCGGTAGAGAGGCCAGTGGGACGCCGGAACGTCGCTGTGATTGACGGAAATACTGGCCATGTAATAGGCCGCCTCGCCTTCATAGGCAACGAGCACCGCGGCAAGCGGCTCACCCTTTATCGAGGCCACAATCAGATCGCCATCTCCACCCTCCAGAAAGGCACGGATTTCGGCCCCTGAGTGAAACGCTGATGCCCGATCAGCCCCTTCATATAGGGCAAAGAAAGTCTCTATCGGACGGTCATCTCCTTCCTCCCACGGATGAATACCGAATTCGGTCCGCCCCCGGTTGACGGTGTGGCGATGACCTTTGCGCACGTCCGCCCAGATGGCGGCCGGGTCCCTGGCAAGATCGACGGATGCGCGCTCGACCCGATGGAAATTGGCCACGCGGGTGGCAGTGAAGACGGAAACCGGCGTCAGAAGGGGAATGTCGGGCTCTTCGAGGGAAATGGTCCGTGCGTCGACGTGACGGGCGATTTTGACGAGATGGCGCAATGCCAGTTCGGTTGCCTCGACCATCTCGTCTTCGTCGCCGTCGGCGACCGAAGCCAGAACGATCGGCACCTCATGGCATGCCAAGCGGGCATCGCCGAAAATGTCGCATTCGACCAAAAGCACCGGCCGCGATCCCTTGGCGACCACGAACGAGCAATCCATCGTCGTACCCAAGACTTGGTTCTTCCTTTCCAGGAAGTAGCGCTTGGCCAGGGCCGAACGACAAATGTCGCTGGCGATTGAGGGGAAAAGTGAAAGTGGTGCGAGACGATGGAATGCCGGGGCGTCGGTCAGGGTCCCGAAAACCCGCCAATCGCCTACGACCAGCGGCGGTAAGGGCGAAGACGGTGCCGCCGCTTTGCTTTGCGCTTCGGTGCAAGCGGGGTCGAGGCGCGCCGCCGTCGTGTAGTGGATGGCGGCTTCTTGAATCTGGCCTAGGTTCTCTTGTTGACGGGCCCACTCCAGGTAAACCTTGGCCCGCTCCTTGGCTAGGCTCAAGAGGGGTGGGATGTGTCGGAAAGCCGCCGCAGAGGAGGCGAGGAGCGAGGCCTCGCCGAGACCCGATGCCAGCGCCATCCAGCGGTTGGGATCGTCGGCGCGGTTCTCGAACAGGTCTACCAGATCGTTCACGAACTCGGCCGGCAGGTGTTGGCGTACGGCGGTGATGGCGCTGGCGTCACGGCTTCCGATAATGCGCGCCAGAACGTGATCCAATTCCGCCATCTGTGCCTTCAGGCCCCCAGCCCGACGGGTCCTAACCAACGTTGCGCGGGCGAATTACTATCCTAGCCGAAGGGTGGGCCAATGGCCATTTCGGTGGTCGCGGCCGGTATATATGATCTTGTTTCACAGGGTGAAAATCTGGGTTGCTGGCTCACCAGCCTCCCAGCCCTGCACGACAAGGGTTCCATCCGTTGCGTTGGCGATCACCGAGATCCGGGTCGTCTCATTCAAGATAGGTGGCACGACCCATGAAAAGTCGTCGTCGGCCTGCCCGCCCAGTTTTGCCATGATGTCACGCCTGGCCTGGTTGTCGCCACCGCGACCGTGCCCGCGTACAGAAAAATTGAGCCACTGGTTGGCAATGCAGGCCGGCGCCTTGTGCACATGGGCCTGATCCTCCAGGCGCTCGATGACGCAACCTTGGTCCGCCTCGATGCCGCTTAGGGTGAAGAAAGCCGGCAGGCAAAGGGGGGTCTCGGTAAGTGCCGCCTTGGCTTCGTCATAGGTGTGACAATCATCGAAGACGCGCCTTAGCAAGTGCGTCGGCGGCAGTCCTGAGTGCCGCCACACCCGGGCCCGGTTGAGCACCCAATCGAGGTGGAACGAAGATGAGAAGACGCGCATCGGTGGTTGGTTGATGGCGGCACTGAAGCGCCCCGGCGCCATCGCCGTTGCCACGCCGACGAAGCCTGGCCAGGTCACATCGTTGTAAGGGCCCGCAGGCCCCTGTCGGCTGGCGACAACGACGGACCGCCCAAGACCGTCGAGTTGCCAGTCCAAAGT
This sequence comes from Rhodospirillales bacterium, assembly GCA_030754885.1. Taxonomy (GTDB): domain Bacteria; phylum Pseudomonadota; class Alphaproteobacteria; order Rhodospirillales; family JASLLZ01; genus JASLLZ01. The sequence goes on from JASLZL010000089.1 coordinate 26,595, forward strand.
GCGCAGCAAACGGCTGCCACTGCCATGGCGGGCCGCGGCCACGCCGCTGGTGCAGGTCCATTCGTAGGAAAGATTGAGGAGCGCCATGCCCGGCTGCTGGACATGCCCGGCGATGGCGGTAATTTCGTCGCGGTAGGGGTTTTGGGAACGCGCCAGCCAGCACCGCGAGAGCCCATCGCCGACGCGCAGCGCCAAACCGCCATAATGACGCCCGGCCTCGTCCATGATCTCGGCCAGGTGATCGGGAAACCCCTCGACCAAAGCCAGCGGACTGGCGCCTGCGCCCTCAACGAAAGGGACTGGCCTGAGGGTTGGCGTTCGAGTGTTTTGGTCCAAGGTTCTGCCTCTCAATTCCGAAAAATGGTACCACGGAGGCGGCGACGACGATACGGGACCGGGTTTCGACGTGCCTTTCCGGGACCGATTTCCTAGAATGGGCCGTCGGTCGAGCTTCGGCCCTCGTCGCAACGGAGATAAACAGTGATCCCACGTTACAGCCGAGAACCAATGGCCGCCATCTGGGAGCCCGAGAACCGCTATCGCATTTGGCTGGATATCGAGTGCCACGCCTGCGACGCCCTGGCCGAACTGGGCGTGATCCCCAAGGCGGCGGCGGAGGCGGTGCGCGGGCGCGGTGCCTTCGACGTGGCGCGCATTGACGAGATCGAAAGGGAGACCCACCACGACGTCATCGCCTTCCTTACCAATCTGGCCGAGCACGTCGGAGAAGAGGCGCGTTTCGTTCATCAAGGCATGACGTCGTCGGATGTGCTTGATACCTGTCTCGGCGTTCAGCTTACCCAGGCGGCGGATATCCTGATCGAAGACGTGGACGGCCTGCTGGCCGCGCTGAGGAAGCGCGCCATCGAACACAAGGATACGCTCTGCGTTGGGCGCAGCCACGGAATCCACGCCGAGCCCACCACCTTCGGCCTCAAGCTGGCGGGCTTTCATGCCGAGTTCCAGCGTGCCCGCCAACGTCTCGTCCAGGCTCGGCACGAAATCGCCACCTGTGCCATTTCAGGCGCTGTCGGCACCTTTGCCAATATCGACCCCCGTATCGAGGCCCATGTGGCAAGCCAGATGGGTCTGGAGATCGAGCCGGTCTCGAGCCAGATCGTACCCCGCGACCGCCATGCCATGTTTTTCGCCACACTTGGCGTCATCGCCGCCTCGGTGGAGCGTCTGGCGACCGAGATCAGGCATTTGCAGCGCACCGAGGTGCGCGAGGCCGAGGAATACTTCGCGCCCGGCCAGAAGGGGTCATCCGCCATGCCCCACAAACGAAATCCGGTATTGACCGAGAACCTTACCGGTCTGGCGCGGGTCGTGCGCTCGGCCGTCGTGCCGGCGCTTGAGAACGTGGCCCTGTGGCATGAACGCGACATTTCGCATTCGTCGGTGGAACGCGTCATCGGACCCGACGCTACCATCGCGCTCGATTTCGCCCTGGCCCGCCTGGCCGGCGTGGTCGATAAACTCGTCGTCCACCCGGACGCCATGCGCGCCAACCTCGACCAACTGGGCGGACTGGTCTTCTCGCAACGTGTCCTGCTGGCCCTGACCCAGGCAGGCATGAGCCGCGAGGCGGCCTACGAGGCGGTACAGCGAAACGCCATGGCGGTGTGGGACGGAAGCGGTGCCTTTCTCGAAAACTTGCAGGGCGACGCGGCGGTTACCGAATACCTGGACGGCGAAGCACTGGCCGAGCTTTTCGACCTCGGCTACCACACCAAGAACGTCGATACGATCTTTCAGCGCGTCTTCGGCGGGAGCTGACGGCGCCCCTTAGACGGGCCAGTCGCCGACCTTGGCGTGGTCGGGGCCCAGGGGCTCGGGATAATCTTTCGCCACTTGGTCGCGGGCGACGGCGAGGAGACGTATCATCTCGTCGCGAATAGCGTCCTCTCGGATTTCGAGGCCGCGGTCCTGAAAGTCCTTTACGATCTTTTCCACTACGCTCTGGCCTTCGCTATCACCGAACCCCATTCCGACCACTTCCTTGGCGTAGGTGTCGGCTTTCGGCTCATCCATTCCCAGGCGTTCCGCCGCCCACAGGCCGATGAGCTTGTTGCGCCGGGCCAATGCCTTGAACTTCAACTCCTCGTCGAGCTTATACTTGGCTTCGTGGCCCTTTTCGCGTTTGCGCAAGGTGTCTTCCATGCCGGGGATCCCTTGGACTGTATACCTGTAAAATGTAATGGCCGCCGCCGAATGGCGCAATGGCGTGCCACCATGTCAAAGTGTTCTGGCGATGCCTTGCGAATCGGCTTATGTGAAGGGAACCATGTGTACTGTCGTCATTCTCCGCCGTCCCGGCCATGACTGGCCGCTGATCGTGGCCGCCAACCGCGATGAGATGGCGGGCAGGCCATCGGCGGCGCCGGCGCGCCACTGGCCGGATCGGCCCGAAGTGGTGGGCGGCCTGGACCGTCTGGCCGGCGGCACATGGTTTGGCCTCAACGACTATGGCGTTGTTGCCGGCGTGCTAAACCGCAGTGATTCCCTGGGTCCAAAGTTTGGCTATCGCAGCCGTGGTGAATTGCCGCTGGAGGCCCTGGATCACGCCGAGGCATCGGTCGCCGCCGAGGCGCTCTCGGCTATCGAGAGTGCCAGTTATCGATCATTCAACGCGGTGATCGCCGACGGACGCGACGCCTATTGGTTGCGCTCCGCCGGTGGCAGGGAGGGACGATGGGCAGCGGTTGAGGTCATGGAACTGCCGGTCGGTCTCTCCATGATCACGGCCTACGACCTCAACGACGAGCGTTCGCGGCGAACCCACCTCTACCTGCCGCGATTTTCAGATGCTCAACCCCCCGAACCAACCAGCGGCGATTGGCGCGCCTGGCAGGCCTTGCTGGCGAGTCGCCTCCACGACGCTGATGCCGGACCCGAGGGCGCGATGACCGTGGTTACCGACGGTGGTTTTGGCACCGTTTCGTCGTCACTGATCGCCGTTCCGCGGGCAACGCTGGAGAGTGAGGCGCCACGTTGGCTGTTCGCTGACGGCCGGCCGGGCGAGGTGCCCTATGAACAGGTGATCATGTGAGTCGAGGCTCGGGGCGGCGTTGTTTTGTCCCTATGTACCTGCTATATCAATAGAACGGTTCCAAGAGCGCCGCCGTCCTTTCCCCTCATTGGCGGGCATTCATCATGGCCAGACGCAGACAGATATTCGAAGGCAAAGCCAAGGTCCTGTTCGAGGGACCTGAACCCGGCACGCTGGTCCAATACTTCAAGGACGACGCCAGCGCGTTCAAGAACATGAAGACGGGCACCATCACCGGCAAGGGCGTGCTCAATAACCGGATCTCGGAATATCTCATGACCCGGCTTGGCGACGTCGGTGTCCCAACCCATTTCATGCGCCGGCTTAACATGCGCGAGCAACTGGTGCGCGAGGTCGAGATTATTCCCGTCGAGGTGGTGGTGCGCAACATCTCTGCGGGCTCTCTGGCCAAGCGCTTCGGCGTTGCCGAGGGAACGCCGTTGCCGCGCTCCATTGTCGAGTATTGTTACAAGTCCAACGAACTCGACGACCCGATGGTCAGCGAGGAACACATCACCGCCTTCGGCTGGGCGACGCCGCAGGAACTTGACGAAATCATGTCATTGGCGTTGCGCGTCAACGATTTCCTCAGCGGTCTCTTCCTTGGCATCGGTATCCGTTTGGTCGATTTCCGCCTAGAGTTCGGACGGCTGTGGGAGGACGACCAGATGCGCATCGTGCTGGCCGACGAAATCAGCCCCGATAGTTGCCGGTTGTGGGACATCAAAACCAACGAGAAGATGGACAAGGACCGTTTCCGCCGCGATCTGGGCAAGGTTGAGGAGGCCTACCAGGAAGTGGCGCGGCGCCTTGGCATCCTGCCTGAAGGGGGCCCCAGGGACATGAAGGGCCCTGAGGTCATGCAGTGAGCGTTTATAGCTTTTTCCTTATTTCCGGCACCGGCCTGCATCCCCTCCTGGGCAAGGTTCAGTTTCGAATAACCGGAGATCAGTATCACCTTGATACCACTGTTTCCGCTTCCTTCTCCTCCGCCATTCCCTGGGCGACCGGAAAAAACAGTCTGACCGTTGTGCCCTTACTCTCCTCGCTCTCGATGGTCACATGACCACCTGATTGCTTAACAAATCCATAGACCATGCTCAGGCCCAGACCCGATCCCTCGGCAAGCCCCTGGGTGGTGAAGAACGGCTCGAAGGCATGCTCCAGGACGTCGGGCGACATTCCGTATCCCGTATCGGTCACCGTCAACGTCACGTAGCGCCCCGACGGCAGTCCGCCGTCCCCATCAAACAATGCCTCCTCCAGATCGATGCTGGCCGTCTCAAGGGTCAGGGTACCGCCTTCGGGCATGGCGGTGCGGGCATTGAGGGCCAAGTTCAAGATGGCGTTTCCCAAAAGCTGCCGATCAACCTCGATCAACTCCAGGTCCTCGGCGCAATAGGCCTCAATGGTGATCTCCTCACCCAGGGTTGGGCTCAGGAAATCAACCTCATCGAGAATAAGATCATTGGTCTGGAGGGTTTCGGGCCGCAGCATTTCCCTGCGGGAGAACGCCAAAAGCTGCCTGGTCAGTTTGGCGCCACGGTGGGCGGCATCGGTGGAGTGCTGCATCAATGTGGATGCGTCACTCTCATTGAGATCCCCTTTATCAAGAATATCGAGGTTGCTGATGACCACGGTGAGAATATTGTTAAATTCGTGGGCAATGCCGCCGGTCAACTGGCCTACCGCCTCAATCTTCTGGAACTGGCGGAGGTGTTCCTCGGCTCGTTTGCGCTTGGTGATGTTGCGTGAAAACAGGGCGATCCGCTGCACCTCACCTCACGCATCGAGGATCGGCTGCGCGTGGGTTTCGAACCAGCTTCCGTCACGCCCGTCCTCGTCAACGACCGGCTCTTTGCTTTCGAGCATGGCCAACAGTTTGCCGCGCCGCCGATCGCCGACCTCGGGCGGCATGAACTCAAAGATATTTCGCCCAACCATGTCCCCGACGTTAGCCTCCAGCGTCCTTGCGCCGGCTTCATTAACTTCTAGTACGGTTCCCGCGCGGTCCAGCAAGAAGATGCTGTCCGTCGCCGCAGCAAAGAGAGCCCGTTTGGTCTCTTCACTTCGGGAAAGGCGCTCCTCGGCCCGCTTGCGCTGGGAAATATCTTGTGCCGTGCCCATCGTACCCATCAAGTTCCCTTTGGAATCCTTGACCACAACGGCGTTGAAACTCATGGCGACAAACGACCCATCCTTTTTGCGGTACCTTGTTTCGTAATGGGATGCCCCTCCCGTTTCCTTGATCCTGGCGAACGTCTTTAAATCCTTTTCCGCTTGTTCCGGTGTCTTAAAATATGTCAGCGACCTGCCGATCATTTCGTCCGGCTCATAGCCCAGAATGTGCATGGCGGCGTTTCGATTGACAAAAGTGAACTTGCCTTCGCTATCGACAGACCAAATCAGGTCATGACTCGTTTCGACGAGATTGCGGTACTTCCGTTCACTATCGCGAAACTCACTTTCGCTGGATTGCAATGCAATTTGCTGGCTCTTAATAGTTTTGTCAGCCCGTCGGACGACCTGGTACAGCACCACATAGAGCACACCTAAAGCGACTAAGAGCGCTAAGAATACATGGAGGACATGCTCATCGATATCTGTCAAAAGAGACGTGATGTCAGAATCTATCTCAAAGACGCCCACCACGTTTCCATCGTCGCTACGGAAGGGCAGATAGCTGGAAAGAATATCCAAGTTCTCGGCCGATTGTGCGCGGTCGCCACCATCGTTCAACAGGGCAATTCTTGAGAATGCACGACCCTCTCGCGCCGCAATAAAACCAGCATCACTCCTTTTGCCTATCCCGATTTTACCTCTTTCGGTGGAATAAATGATGAGGCCCTTGAGGTTGAGTATATTAACCCTCAAGACCGGGAGCCCTTTTATCAGGAGCGACAGATTCTTGGATATTTCCCGTGTTCTCGTGTCGGTTAGAACCGTCTTCCCATCTTCCACATTGATCGAATATAAATAGGGACCGAAGTGGCTCCGGATATCATTGCCTATTAAGCGCGTCAGGAATTCATTCTGGCGCTCACCTACGTTGATCAAGTCTTCGACAGTAAGGTGGTGAAAGAAAATCATAAGTACCGCAATAACAATTATAACGGTATCTGCACTAGCAAGAGAGAAATAGCGAAGTAATCGAAACATCTTCCCTAATCCTACAGAATTCGGTTCTCTTTCTATAATAGTCTAATTATTGTTTAAGTAAAGTCCGGATACTGCTAATCCGATATCGTGCGGCCACGCCACCTTTGATGCGGTGGACGCCCCACCACCAATTTCGCGTGCTTCCGTTGTTGTCTAGAATCGGACATTGACCGTAGCCGCTAGATACGTCCGCTCTCAGGCGGCAAGCGGACGTTCCCGTTCACAAAACTTACCCGTTGTGCCTTCCGCTTCGGCAACGGCACCCCCTCTCCGTCTTCGGCCCGATTAGACAGCCGCCCGAGCCGTAAGTATACCATCTCTATCCCTGCGGAGCGGTATGAGACTGGTCCCATGAATTTCGATAACGTGAAATTGCACAACCCGTTGGTTGGCCATAGTGTGGTCATGGAGGAGGCACTGAAATGAGCCACGATCCCGACCCGAAAGCGAACGTCGATGCTTGGTCCAAACAAAGCCAGCAGCTCTCTTATCGCCGCATGATGGGGGCGACGGATCCCGAGGTACTGGAGGCCTGGAACGAGTTTTATCGCCGCCTGATTCTGAGCGACAGAAGTCTCGACGCAATATCAAGCGAACTGCTCCTTCTGTCCTTGCTGACGACAACCCGCGAGGCCCATGGGCGTATCCACGTTGGGCGCGCCCGCGACGCCGGCATCGATGACGACCGGATCGCGTCGGCCATCGCGCTCGGAGGTGCCTTCGACGCCCTTTCCACCTACGATTTCATAATCGACAACTGGCGCGACGAACTGGACGGCGGGCGCGTGCTGGAACTCTATCTGGCCGGGGTTGAGCGGGTGCGGGGCGCGATCGACCCCAAGCTTTGCGAAATCATGGCCGTGGCCTGCCACGCCGCCAAGCGGCGTCCGCGCGGTCTGCGGCTGCATTTGGGCCGGGCCTTCGCCGCCGGCGCCACGGTGGCCGAGGTATCGGAAGCGCTGAGCTTCTTGATCATGGTATGCAGCTTGCCGACCTTGACCGACGCGGCGATCGGATGGACGGCGGCGGCCCGCGACAGTCTATGCCCGCCGCCCTACGACGACGCGACCGAGCCTAAGCCCTAATTCAGTCCCTTCATGCCGGCGCCCCAGGTGTCGGTCAGCAGGAAGCCTTCGGGGAAGGGGTCGGTGGCGTCCCAGCCCAGCTCGTGGGTGGCGAATATCCAACCGCGGCCCTTGATGCGGGGCACCACGGCGTCCCGCCCGCCAACCTCGGTGGTCTTTGCCACTTGGGTGACAAAGCGGGTGCCGAGAAGCGAGCGGAAGGTATGAACCTCGCCCGGTTTGGCCATCCCCCGTTCGGCCAGCACCGCCAGGCGCGCCGAACACCCGGTGCCGCAGGGACAGCGGTCGAGCCTTCCCGGCGAAACGACGATGGCGTTGACCCAGGTATTGTCCTCGCCCGTGACTTGGTCGGTGAAATAGGCAAAGGTGACGTCGCGGATAAGCGGATTTTCGGGATGCACCACGTCCAATTGTTCGACCGCCGCCGCCTTGATCTTTTCTCCCAGATCGACCATGTCGCGGGCCTCGTCGGGGGTCATGCGAAAGCCCACCGAGGACGCCTCAACAATGGCGAAGAAGGCACCGCCGTAGGAAATATCGGCCGTCACCGTGCCCACGCCTTCGACTTCAAGGCTGGCTTCCAGCCGGTCGACAAAACAGGGCACGTTGTCAAACGCGACGGTCTCCACCTTGCCGTCCTTGCACTGGGCCGTCACCGCCACCAGCCCCGCCGGGGTATCGAGGACGAGCTTGGTCTCGGGCTCGCGCATGGGCACCAAGCCTGTCTCCAGCACAACGGTGACGACGCAAATGGTGTTGGAGCCCGACATCGGCGGATAATCGGTGGATTCCATGATGATCATGCCGACATCGGCCTCGGGTACTGTCGGCGGTAGGACTAGATTGACCGACATGGCAGCGCCGCCGCGCGGCTCAAAAAGACAAAATCGGCGGATCGAATCGTCTTTGGTCTCAAGGTGGCGCTTCTTGTCGAACATGGTGGCACCCGGGACGTCGAGGACGCCGCCGGTGATCACCCGGCCGACCTCGCCCTCGGCATGGGCATCGACGATGGATAGGCGTTTGCGCCAGCGCATGACGTGATCTCCCAGGATGATCGGCAATCGGGGTTCAACCGACGTTAGCACGGCCCCCGGCTGTCGGGCTAGGCGGCCGCGATGGCGCCGTCTTCGGCGACGTGCACTGCCATTCCGTCTTCAAGCGCCGCATGGTCGGCCAGCGGCAGTTCCAGGACCGGGATCGTCGGCCAGCCCATTTCACGCGCCACCACGACGCCGATGACCAAAATGGCGTCGACCTCGGCCAGGATCAACGCCGCCGGCGCCCGGCCGGCGCGCAGAAGCTCCAACAAGATGGCGCTCGACGAGCTTGACCCGCGCGTTGAGCCAAGCACCAGAACGCGCCCGGCGATGTTGGTGCCGGCCGACGGGCCGCGTGGATCGGTCAACGCCGAGGTCCGGGGATCGACGCCACCCCAAAAGCTGAGAGGTTCGGCCAGGCGCAGGACCCGGCCCTCCGCGGCACCCGCCACCAACACCCGCCCACGGGCTAATTCCATGGCTGCCCTCGCACCAGCCCGCACCCCCACCCGGCCACCCACGGCATGGTACGCTTGGGGTGGTCGGGTGGGGGTGCGGGCCGGAACCGGCTAGACATAAAATACGCTAATTCCATGCCGCCTCGTCCCTGACAACGCGCCCCGCCACACCTGATTCGACGACGTCGCCCAAGGAGCCGAAGACGACCTCATAGTCGGTGTTCGACGGCGTGTACTGGGCGAACTTGGCTGAATTGGTCATCAAGACACCGCCGCCGGCCGGCAAGATCGGCGTCACCACGATGCAGGTATCGGTGATGATTTCTATCCCCGCCGCCTCAATGGAGGCCAGGGTGCCTGAGTCCTCCAGATCCTTGAGTACCTGGCGGTTGGTGCAGGCATAAAAGGGCCGCGACATCCGGCGTCCGGCTAGGCGGTCCAGCAGTGTATTGAATTCGGCGACCGAATAATGGGGACTGCCGACGGCCAGGGCATCGACCGGCCCGTCTGGCGCCGTCGACAGGGAATCGCGGACGCGGCGCACCATCTCCGGAGTAAGTTCGATGCGGAGCTCAGCCACGCGTCCGCCCAGGGCGGCCTCAAGGGTCGGCGCCTCGGGCGTCACCCCGGCGACGTGGAACAGCCCCACGGCACCGGTTGAAGCGGCGCCGGCGCCAAGGGCCTTGAGTCGGTCTTCCGGCATATCCGCCGGCAGCCCGTCGAACACAGCCACCGCGCCCGCCACCTCGGCTCCCAACCACGCGCCAAGGACCGGATAAAAGGCGTCCTCGGCCTTGAGACGCGCGCTCAGGGCATGGGTCTCGACGACCACGGTCGCGAGCCGGTTTTCCGCCACATGAAGGCCGTAATAGGGTGCCCGCCCGGTAAGGGCCGCCGAGATGTCGAGAAAATCGCCATTGCGGTTGGTACGCGCGCCGAGGACGGAATTGCAAAACGCCACGGCGTTGCTTTCTCCCCACGCCACGTCCTCGCCCCGGCCCGGCCGGTGACCGACCTGATAGGGAGCGCAGGTCCACGTCGGGGCACAGCCCAGGGCCTCATAAGCGACCATCATGCGCCGCGCCATCTGGGTGGCGTGGGCGTCGGCGTGGACCCGTTCGGGATGGATCAGGTCAAGGGCGCCGACGTTGAGGGTTGTCGGCACGGCGACGCGGCCTTCCAGTTCGACCAGTCGTTCGACAAAATGAACCCCTGAATCGCCATGGTAAAGACAGCCGTCGACATGCGCAGAGGTGACCGGAACCAGCCGTTCGGCGCCCAGGATGCGCGCCGTCTCGGCGACGATGCGGATCGCCATGGCGGCCGCCGGCCCATTCCGGCCGTCAGCCAAGGCGCGCTCGTCGGAGGAAAGTTCGGTCATCGCAATTTCGCCCTCTCGGAAGCCGACGAGGATAATCGCTGCGTGCCTTGATGGCAAAAGGGGATGATGGTTCAGGCGGCGTATGACAGGGCCGTGACAGGCTGGTACAGTCGGCGGGAGTCATCGAATTGGGAGCCCGTCTTGCGCTTTCGACCCCCCGTGGCCTTGCTGACCTTCGTCTCTTCGCCCTATGTGCTGTTGTTCCTGACCATGCTGTTTTGGTCCGGCAACGCGGTTATCGGGCGCGGTATCGTTGGAAACGTGCCGCCCGTCGGGCTGGCGTTCTGGCGCTGGACGGTGGCGCTAATCATCCTACTGCCTTTTGGGTTCAGCCATCTGTGGGTGGCGCGGCACACCCTTCTCAAGGCCTGGCCCGTTGTCATTGCCCTGTCTGTGCTTGGCGTTACAGTGTTCAACACGCTTTATTACCTGGCCTTGACCTCTACGACGGCGATCAACGCCACCGTGGTCGGCACAACGGCGCCGGCGGTTATTCCCCTGGTCGCCTGGATCGCCTATCGCGAGAAGTTTACGTCGCGCCAGGCACTGGGATTGGGGATCGCGGCAATCGGTGTCGCGGTGGTTATCCTGCGAGGCGATCTTCAGGCGGCGATGGAAATGCGCTTCAACGACGGCGATCTCATCATCTTGCTGTCGGTCCTCGTCTGGGCCGTCTATTCGATCCTTTTGCGGCGCCTTCCCCCTGGGCTTCATCCCCTTGCCCTTCTCACCGCCACATTCGCTGTCGGACTTTTCTTTCTGGTCCCCCTTTATCTGTGGGAGCTCGGCTCCGGTGCCACGATCAACATGGGTCCCCACAGCTTCCTGGCCATCGCCTATACCGGCGTCTTTCCGTCGATCGTGGCTTTTTTGTGCTGGAACCAGGCGGTGGCGGCGGTCGGATCGAGCACGGCGGGGTTGTTCCTCTACCTGATGCCGGTCCTCACGTCGCTGTTGGCGGTGACCTTTTTAGGTGAGGTCATCCGTCCCTATCATTTGATCGGCGCGGCCCTTGTCATTTCCGGTATTCACGTGGCAAGCCGCCGCAAGCGCCCGGCAATGGAGGGCGTCGAGCCATGAATCCGTCATCGTCGAAAAAGGTCGTCCTCGCCGCCCTTGCCGGCAATTCGGCAATCGCTGTCACCAAGTTCGCCGCCGCTGGTGTGACGGGAAGCTCTTCCATGCTCAGCGAGGCCATCCATTCGGTTGTCGATACCGGCAACCAGGGGCTCTTGCTCTTTGGCATCCGCCGCGCCGGCCGGCCGGCCGACGCGGACCATCCCTTCGGCTACGGTATGGAGCTTTATTTCTGGACGTTTGTCGTTGCCATCTTGATCTTCGCCGGTGGCGCCGGTGTATCGGTCTACGAGGGCGTAACCAAACTGGGCAACCCCCAACCCATCGTCGATGCCCACATCAACTATATCGTCCTCGGCGTCGCCTTGATCCTCGAGGCCGGGGCCTGGTGGGTCGCCTTCAAGGAATTCTCCAAGAGCAAGGGTGACATGGGAACCCTGGAAGCGGTGCGTCTCTCCAAGGACCCGGCGGTGTTCACCGTTCTCTTCGAAGACAGCGCCGCCATCGCCGGCCTGGTCATCGCCGCCATCGGCATCGGCCTTGCCGATGTCCTGGACGAACCCCTGTGGGACGGCATTGGGTCGATCGTCATCGGTATCGTGTTGGCGGTGACGGCGGCGCTTCTGGCTTATGAGTGCAAGGGCCTGCTGATTGGCGAGGGGGCGGGGCGCCAGGTGGTACGGGGTGTGCGGCGCATTGCCGGTGAACAGGACGGCGTGGCACGCATCAACGAGGCACTGACCATGCATCTTGGGCCGCGCGACGTGCTCTTGAATTTGAGCCTGGATTTTGAAGACCGCCTGAGCTCGGCCGAAGTGGAAAAGACGATCTCGGCCCTGGAACGGGCGATCAAGACCACCTATCCCGAGATCACGCGTGTCTTTATCGAGGCCCAGAGCCGCGCCGGCCATCGGCGCGACCGCCAAAGCTCACCCCCGAACGCACGGTAGACATCCCCATGGCCGCCGTCCCCACACGTTCCAACACACTCAAGGGTATCGCCTGCATGATTGGCGGCGCCGCCTTCTTGACCTTGAACGACGGCGTCATGAAATGGATGACGGCGAGCTACCCTGTCGGCGAGGTCATCTTCATCCGCAGCCTGTTCGTCCTCATCCCGGTGGCACTCCTGGCCTGGCGCGCCGGTGGCCTGACGGCGCTCCGCGTCCACAACATTCGGGGACAGGCCGTTCGGACCGTGTTATCCATCGCCTCGATGGGTTTGTTCGTCACCGGCCTCCGCCTCCTGCCCCTGGCCGAAGCCATCGCCCTCACCTTCGCCTCGCCGCTCTTCGTCACCGCCCTGGCGCCGCCGCTCCTCGGCGAGAGGGTCGGGTGGCGGCGCTGGTTGGCGGTGCTCCTCGGTTTCGCCGGCGTGTTGATCATGATCCGGCCGGGCGGCGAGACCATGCGCTGGGTCGTGTTGTTGCCGCTCGGGGCGGCCCTCACCTTCGGTCTCGCCAACATCGTGACGCGCCGCATCAGCGCCACCGAATCGTCGGTTTCGATCTTGGCCGTTTCCATGTTCTCGGTGACAGTGGTATCCCTGGCCACGGCACCCTTCGGTTGGCGGGCGCCGGCCATGGGCGACGTCGCGCTTCTGGCCCTGGCGGGTTTGCTGCTCGGGTGCGCCCACTTCCTGATGATCGAGGCCTTCCGCCTGGCCGAGGCCGCCGTCGCGTCGCCCTTCCATTATTCGGCCATGATCTGGGCCCTGATCCTCGACCTGGTGTTGTGGGCCAACCAACCCGACCCCTGGGTGATGGGCGGCGCCATGGTCGTCATCGCCAGCGGTCTTTACATCCTGCGCCGCGAAACCCGGCGCCGGCGCGACCCGGCCGAACCGACATGACGGCCGCCGCACCAACGTCGAATCCCCTCAAGGGCATCGCCTGCATGCTCGTGAGCGGTTTGGTCATCACCCTCAACGACGCCGTTATGAAGAGTATGACGGCGGTTTATCCGATCGGCGAGATCTTGTTTATCCGTGGCTTCTTCGTAATCGTCCCCATAGGGCTATTGGCCTGGCGCTTCGGCGGCGTCAGCCAGCTCAGGGTACTCAATGTCCGCACCCAGGCCATTCGCGCGGCGCTTACGGTGTTGTCCACCTTTCTTTTTATCACGTCGCTTCGTTATCTGCACTTGGCCGACGCCTTGGCAATCACCTTTACGGGGCCATTATTCATCACGGCCCTGGCGGCGCCCGTCCTTGGCGAACAGGTCGGGTGGCGGCGCTGGGCCGCTGTCGGCATTGGTTTCACGGGCGTCCTCGTGATGACCCGTCCCGGCGGCGAGGCGTGGCAGTGGGCGGCGCTGCTGCCGCTCGGAGCGGCGTTTTCGGGTGCCTGCCGGGACCTGCTGACCCGGCGAATGACGATCACCGAGACCTCGGTCTCCATGGCCGGTGTCTCGGCTTTCGCGGTGGCCTTTTGCGGCCTCGCCACCCTGCCGCTCGGTTGGCGGCTTCCCAGTCCGGCGGACGTCGGAATGCTGGCCGGGGCGGCCATGTTCCTGGGCCTGGGCCAGTTTCTGTTGATCGAGGCGTTCCGCCTTGGCGAAACGGTGGTGGTGGCGCCGTTCAAGTACACCAACCTGTTGTGGGGTGTCATCATCGGCTTTGTGATTTGGTCCCACCTGCCTGATCGCTGGACGACCCTCGGCGCGATCCTGGTCATGAGCTGCGGTCTCTATATTTTCCACCGCGAGACCCTGCGCCGCCAATGAGCGTGGTTGTCGAAAGGCGATGACCTGATATGTTTGCGGCCAATCATCACGGAACCCAAGGAAGGAAACGAAAATCATGTCCGATAAGCCCGTAGCCATTGTCATCGCCGCCGGAGGCGGTGTCGGGGGCGCCTGCACCCGCGAACTTGCCCAACGCGGCTATGACCTGGTCTTGATGTCGGCCGGGGGCTCGGCCGTCAAACTGGCTGATGAGTTAGGCGGCACCGCCGTCACCGGCTCCTTGGCCGAGGCCGCCGACCTCAAGACCGTGGTCGACACGGCGTTGGAAAAACACGGGCGCATCGACGCCGTGGTCAACAATTCCGGGCACGTCGCCAAGGGCGCCGGCGCCGCGCGCGGCCCCATCTACGGCCCCGAAGACGACAGCCACTTCATCGAGATCAGCGACGAAGACTGGCACCACGGGCTCGACATGTGCGTTCTCAACGTGGTCCGCATGGCACGCCTGGTAACCCCGGTGATGGAACGCCAGGGCAGCGGCGCCATCGTCAACATCTCCAGCTTCGCGGCCAAGGAGCCAAGCGCCAAGTTCCCCGTCGGATCGGCGCTGAGGATGGCGCTGGCCGGTGTCATGAAGCTCTATTCGGACCGTTACGCGCGCGCCGGCATCCGCATGAACAACGTGCTGCCCGGTTTTGTCGACAACCACCCGATGTCGGACGCGGTGCGCCGCGAAGTGCCCATGGGCCGGACCTGTTCGTCCGACGAATTGGCCAAGACCGTGGCCTTTTTGCTGTCGGCCGATTCGGGCTACATCACCGGGCAGAGCATCGTCATCGACGGAGGCCTGAACCGGGGCGTTTGATGCCATGACGGCTTGCGATGCCATCGTCGTCGGCGGCGGTATTGTCGGCGGCGCCGTCGCCTTCGGCCTGGCCCGTGCCGGGGCCCGGGTCACCGTCTTCGACGAAGGCGACGTGGCGTTCCGCGCCGCGCGCGCCAACTTCGGCAACATCGCCGTCCAGGGCAAGGGCGTCGGAAGGCCCGAGTACCTGCGCCTGACCCGCCGCTCGGCCGACCTATGGCCGGTGATGGCCCAGGAATTGGCGGAACGGACCGGCGTCGATCTCGGCTTCGGGCGGCCCGGCTCCATGCGGCTCTGTCTTTCCGAGGACGAATGGAACGAGCGCGCCCGGCTGATGGAAGAACTGCGCGCCGACGCCGGCAACCTGGGCTACGACTATGACATGTTGGACCGCGATGCGGTTACCGAGAAGGTGCCCGGCGTGGGGCCCGAGGTGGTCGGCGCGTCCTTCACCCCCTACGACTGCGAGTGCTCGCCGCTCTATGCCCTAAGGGCCCTGCACGGGGCGATCACCGGCCTTGGCGGACGCTATGTGCCGGGCGCCAAGGTCACCCATGTCGCGGCCGCCGGCGGTACCTTCAGCGTCGAAGTGGGAGGACAGAGGGCCAGCGCGCCGAAGATCGTCCTGGCGGCCGGCTTGGGAAGCAGCGCGCTGGCCGGTCCCCTGGGTCTGGCCATGCCGCTTCGGCCCGAACGCGGCCAAGTCATTGTCACCGAACGGACGCGGCGTTCGATTCCCATGCCGCTCGGCCTGGTGCGCCAGACGGCGGAGGGTGGATTCGTGATCGGGCGCTCGGCCGAGGACGTCGGCCTTGACGACCGCACCACCTCCGCCGCCTTGGGCTCGATGGCCGCCACGGCGATGCGCCTTTTACCCTATCTCGCCGGCCTGCACGTGGTGCGCGCCTGGGCGGGCTTGCGCATCATGGCGCCCGACGCCTTTCCCATCTATGACCAATCAGAGGATTTCCCCGGCGCCTTCTCCGCCACCTGCCACTCGGGCGTCACGCTCGCCGCCGCCCACGCCCTCGACCTGGCGCCGGCCATCCTCGAAGGCCGGGTGCCCCCCGAACTGTCCACCTTCACCGCCAAGCGCTTCGGCGCCGCCATTGCCGACGACGACTGGGTGGCGTCAAGGGCGCCCTAGTCCGCCAAAATCGCGTCGGCCATTTTTTCGGCGATCATGATGGTCGGAAGGTTGGTGTTGGCGCGCGGCACGGCCGGCATGACCGAGGCATCGACGACGCGCAGGCCGCCGACGCCGTGGACTCGCCCGGCGGCGTCGGTGACCGCCATCGCATCGTCGGCCGAGCCCATCTTGCAGGTGCATGACACATGCCACACGCCGACCACGTTGCGCCGGATGAAGGCCTCCAAGGCGTCTTCATCGGCGAGCAGGCCGGCCAGGGTTTCGCCCCCGGTGATGAAGGCGCCGATGAGGGCGCGGCGTAACGCCGCCGGGCCGTCGAGCATTCGGCCCAAAAGGCCGGTCAGCAGCCGGTTGCGGAGCGTCACCTGGCCGACCTCGCGCACCCGCTCGGAATAGCTCGACGGGAAGGCATCGCGGGCGACGGCGGCCAGCGGCCCATCGGTCATGAGCCCTGCCACCATGCGATAGCCCGCCATGATGCGGTCTAAATCGCGGCGGTCGGAAAGGTAGTCGAACTCAACATCGGGCTCGCGGCGCCAATCATCGGAGGTCAGCTTCACCCGGCCCTGGGAATAAGACCGGTTGACGAAAACCTGCAACGTGCCGAGCCGCCAGCCAAGGGGATGCCAGGCCGACTGGGCGACGGTCGAGATACCCATGTCGGCGGGCGGACAACGTGTGTGCCCCGACGAATAACGGGCATTGACGTGCAGGTGGCGGCGCATGGCGCGGTTGAGCCGCGCTTCGGGCTCAAGGTAGGCGGAGATTGAGACCGCCGGGTGGTCTTGAAGGTTGCGCCCGACGCCCGACAACGCCGCCACCACGTCAATGTCCAGGGCGCGCAGATCCTCGGACGGACCGATGCCGGCGCGCATGAGGACGGTGGGCGAATGCACCGCCCCACACGAAAGGATGACTTGGTGCCCCTGGAAGGTCAGAGGCTGACCGTCCGAGATGGCTTCGATGCCGGTAACGCGGCGGCCGTCGAAGATCAATCCCGTCGCTTGGGTCTCAGCCACGATGATCAGGTTGTCGCGGCTTCTGGTCACCGGGTCGAGGTAGCCAATGGCGGTCGACACCCGGCGGTCATAGGCGTTGGAGAAGGGAACCGGGAAGTGTCCGGTCTCGAACGCGCCGTTCATGTCGGGCCGGTATTCATAGCCGGCGCGCGCATAGGCCTCGGCGGCGGCGGCGGAGAACGCCGACCAGTCGTCGGGAAAGATGCGGCGAATGGGGATCGGCCCCGCCTTGCCGTGCAGGGGTTCGCCGAAATCCATGTCGCGCTCGGCCTTCTTGAAGTAGGGCAGGACCGCGTCCCAGTTCCAACCGGTTGCACCCATCTCGTGCCAGGCGTCGTAATCGGCGGGGGCACCGCGGATGGCAAGCTGTCCGTTGATGGTCGAACCGCCGCCCATGATGCGCGCCTGCTCATAGCGCCTGGGCGGCGGACGGTCGGGGTCGTTATGGGGTACGGGCTGTAGATAGACACGCAGGTCGGGCCAGACGTAGGCCGGGTTGAAGAAGGCGCGCGCCGGGTTGCTGTCTAAGATGTCGTCGGGCACGGCGCCGGGCGGTGTGTCCGGCCCGGCCTCGACCAGAAGCACCTTGTTGGCCGAGGACGCCGACAGCCGATTGGCCAGCACGCAGCCCGCCGAACCGCCGCCGACGATGATGTGATCGTAGATCACCGCCCGTCGGCGAGAATGGCGTCGGCCATCTTCTCGGCAATCATGATGGTGGGCAAGTTGGTGTTGGCGCGCGGAACGAACGGCATGACCGAGGCATCGACGACCCTGAGCCCGGCGCAACCACGGACCCGTCCCGCCGGGTCGGTGACCGCCATCGCATCACCCGGCGCCCCCATCTTGCAGGTGCCCGACGCATGCCAGTTGCCGGTCACCACGTCGCGGATATGGGCTTCCATGGCATCGTCGTCGGCAAGCAGGTCTGAAAGCGTCTTACCATCGGTGATCAGGCCCCGGACCAGCAAACAGCGCAGCGCGCCGGGGCCGTCCATCATTCCGGCCAGGATGCCGGTTAAAACCCAGTTGCGAAGGTTGACGGTGCTGACGGCCTTGGCCCGGGGGCTCCAGCTCGACGGGAACGGATCGCGGGCCTGGGCCTTGAGCGGCGGCGTCTCGAAAAGCCCGGCCAGAAAGCGCAGGCCGAACTTCAGCCGGTCCATATCGCGGCGGTCGGCGAGAAAGTTGAACTCGACTTCCGGCATGGCACGCCAGTCGGCCGAGGCCAGGCCCACCTGACCGCGCGAATAGGATTTGTTGGCCCACAGCTGCAGGGAGCCGAGGCGCCGCCCCAGGGGATGCCAGGCCGACTTGGCGATTGTCGAGATGGCCATGTCGCCGGGAGGGCAGTCGCCGTGCCCGGACGAGAAGCGCAACTGGATCTGGATATGGCGCCGCGTCCGCGGGTCAAGCCTGGCCGACCCCGGCAGGTAGGCAGAGACGGCGATGGTGGGATGCTCGTGCAAGTTCTGGCCGACGCCGGGCGCCGCCGTCACCACCTCGATCCCCATTGCGCGCAGGTGGTCGGGCGGGCCGACGCCCGAGCGCATGAGAAGCGCCGGAGATTGGAGCGCACCGGCGCTGAGGATGACCTCGCGACCGCGAACCTCCATCGAAGCACCGCCGTGAAAGACGCTTAAGCCCGTGACCTGGGCGCCGTCGAAGCGCACCCGTTCCACTTGGGCGTCCGACAGGATGGTCAGGTTGTCGCGCTGGCGGACGGTCGGCGTCAGATAGGCGATCGCGGTGGTGACGCGGCGGTCGTAAGCGTTGGTGATGGGGATTGGGAAATGGCCCTCGAAATGCTCGCCATTCATGTCAGGCCGGTAGGGATAGCCGGCCAGGGCATAGGCCTCGCCGACCGCCTTGATAAAGCCCGACCACTGGTCGGGAAAAAGGCGGCGAATGGATAGAGGCCCGCCCCGGCCGTGGGTCGGTCCGTCGAAATCCAGATCGTGTTCGAGCTTGCGGAAATAGGGCAGTACCGACTCCCATCCCCAGCCGGCGGCACCCATTTCTTGCCATTCGTCATAGTCGCCGGGGTGACCCCGGTTGGCCACCTGTCCGTTGATCGCCGAACCACCACCCATGACACGGCCCTGTTCGTACTGGCGCTTGGGCGGACGCTCCGGTGCATTGTGGGAGAGGGGCTGCAAGTAGACGAATAGGTCGGTCCAGCGGTAGGCCGGCTTGAAGAAAGCCTGAACGGGATAGCTGTCCAGGATGTCCTCGGGCACGCGCCCCGGCGGTGTGTCGGGACCCGCCTCAATCAACAGAACCTTGGTGGCGGAGCGGGCCGAGAGCCTGTTTGCCAGCACGCAGCCCGCCGAGCCGCCGCCAACAATGATGACGTCATAGGTTTGCTGCCAATCCATGCCCGAATGTTCCCCGTAATTCCCGATCGACGCGGCGCCCGCTGATAGTCAGTCGCCGCGCTCTTTCCGCCAGCGTTCGTAGTCGGCCAGGGCGGCCTCATTAGGCGGGTAAAGATCGTTGATCGAGCCGCCCTCACCGATCTTCTCGAAAATATAGGTCTCCATGTGCTCTTGGTCGGCCGCGCCCTCGGCTATTTCGTCGGCGAGGGGCGAGGGAATGACGATGACCCCTTCTATGTCGCCGACAAGAATATCGCCGGGCAAGACGGTAACGCCGCCGCAGGCGATGGGCTGCTGATCGTCGAGCGCTTGGTGGACGATCATCGAATAAGGCGCCGTTACGTCGGCGCAGAAGACCGGAAAGTCCTGCTGGCTGACCGCCGCGCTATCGCGCACGGCGCCGTCGGTGCACAGACCCGCCACGCCGCGCACCCTGAGCCGTTCGACCAAGATGTCGCCGACGATGCCGCCCCGAGTGTCGCCCCGGCAGTCAAAGACCGCCACGTGGCCCGGCGGCGTTGCCTCAATCACCTTGCGATGCGGAAATTCGGGATCGGTGATGAAGGCGAGCTCGGTAATGTCTTCGCGCGCCGGCACCATGCGCACCGTATAGGCCGGTCCGACGAAGCGCGCCGCCTTCGGGTTCAAGGGCCGCGGGGTCTGCATATAGGTGCTGCGCAGGCCGCGCTTGACCAGTTGGCTCGACAGGGTGGCGGTGGCGACTTGGCCCAGCAGTTCCCGGGTCGCGTCGCTGAGCGGCATCGGATCATAGAACTTCATGACTTCCCCCTGACTTTTCCCGCGACCAAACAGGTCTTCTTCTTGATGTACGCAACATGCGCTATCCTTGGCGGACGGGCAAGACCAACGGACAGCAACAAATCAGAGAGGCTTGCCATGGAAATGGAACACGCATCGGAGCCGCCTGCCCCTGGGTGGTGGCGGTCGACGGTCTTGAGCCTGTGCCTCACCCTGGCGACGATACAACCGAGCGGTGCCGCCGGATTGGGGGCGGGTGTTGTCGCCCAGGCGACGGATGCGAGAACCTGCGCGTTTGGCATGGTGCGCCAAGCCCCGGCCTTTCGGACGGTGTCGCTAAAGAAGGCGGCGGCGCCGTGGGGGCATGTGCGGCTGACCTACCGGGGGCATTCGGGATTCCTCATCGAAACGCCCGGCGGGGCCTCGGTGGTGACCGACGACAACGGGGTCCATGTGCCGCTCAACCCACCCGACATCGTGACCATGAACAATTCCCACTCTAGCCACTACACGGACGTCGTTGATCCCGTGGTGCGCTTCGTGCTGCGTGGCTGGGACCCGGCCGGCGGCGTCGCCGAGCACGACATCGAATGGCAAGACCTCAGGGTCTTCAACGTGCCGACCAACGTCTTCGAGAGCGGCAGCGGACTGACCAACGGCAATTCCATTTTTGTCTTCCAAACGGCCGGGCTGTGTCTGGGGCACCTGGGGCACCTTCATCACGTCTTGGGACCCAACCAGCTCAGGCGGTTGGGCCGCATCGACGTCTTGTTCGTTCCCATCGACGGCTCCATGACCATGAGCCACGACGAAGCGCTCGGCGTTATCGAGCAGATATCGCCCAAACTGGTCGTGCCCATGCATTTCCAGTTCCCGGGCTCGGCCGAAGCCTTCACCGCCCGCGCCCAGGAATTTTATAAGGTGAAGACCATCGACGGCCCGACCGTGGAGATCTCGCGCCGTACCCTGCCGGCAAGCACCGAGGTGGTATTCCTGCGCCCCTATTAGGGTTGATGGTATCGTGCCGTCGGCTGGGTACGCCACCGTCAGGTTTCCGGCTACGATCGGTGCTTGCGCCGGGGTCGTTAAAATACCAATTGCCGTCGAGAGCGACATTTTCGGAAAGGATCGGGAATGACAGTGAGAGGCGTAGACGTGGTTGATGGATTGGCCCTTCTGATCCTACGGATTGGGCTGATTTGGTTTATCTTCCTCTGGGCAATTCACAAGATCATTGCACCAGTACAATACCAAAATCTTGCGCGGTATTTTGATGGCGTCGACATCAGTTTGTTGCAAGTCCACGGACTTGGCGCGGTACAGATCCTCATATGCGTGCTCGCGCTGCTCGGCATTTTTCGGCACTTCTCCTATGGCGCCCTCGCGCTCATGCATTTATTCACTGTCACCCGTCGTTGGGAAGGAATTTTCGATCCGTTCTCCGTCAACGATAACGGGTTTCCAGTCAACCGAAATCAAGTTATCGACCTGGCCGTGTTGGGCGCGTTCATTGCGTTGATTCTGCTCATTCACCGCGATCATTTCAGTCTCAGTGCATGGTTTAGGTCGAAAGGAATGTCGAGCCGGTGGGTCTAAAAATAGGATTTTGTAAGGATTCTGGGGGATGCCAGCCCGGTTGTGAAAGCATTGGTGTTAAATATGGAGAAACGGATTGTCGAGTTGACGGAAGAACTCGAAGTCAACGAAACCAAAGCCGGTTGGCGTCAATGGCACAAACATAGCTAATAACGCATCGACCTTGTGTCACGGGAGGATGAATTGGGTGAATGACGTTCTTTTTCGCAACTTCACCGCCCGCGCCCAGGAACTTTATAAGGTGAAGACCATCGACGGCCCGACCGTGGAGATCTCGCGCCGCACCCTGCCGGCAACCACCGAGGTGGTGTTCTTGCGTCCTTACTAAGGTATGAACACGGATGGATTGTGAAGAGACATTTGAAACGGAATGACACGGACCACCGAAGGAATGCGCGGCCTTGCGTCAGGTAAAAATTCGCCGCGACTTGGGCTGCCCCAACAAGAGCCAAAATACGATCGACATATTGAGGAGATTCCAGCCTATACCGTTCAGGAAGGCGGCCTGATAGGACCCTGTCAGGTCGTATATCTCCCCCGATATCCAGCCGCCCAACGCCATGCCAACAAGATTGGCCATAAGAACGAGGCTTACGCGCGCACCGGCTTCCTTGGCGGGAAAGTACTCCCGGACGATGAACGCATAACTCGGCACGATACCGCCCTGAGAAAGTCCGAAAAAAGCCGAGACGACGTAGAGCGAGGCCAAGCCGTCAAAGGGAAGGTAGAACACCAACGCCATGCATTGCAGCGTCGACCCCAGCATGAGAGTGCCGACGCCGCCGATTTTGTCCGCGATTATCCCCGATACCAATCGACTGACGATGCCGAGCCCCAGCATGAGCGATAGCATCTCCGCCCCTCGTGCAGCGCCGTAACCCAGATCGCTACTATAGGCGACCAGGTGGACCTGCGGCATGGACATGGCGACGCAGCACGCTATGGCGGCGACCACCAATATTGTCTGCAGGGTTCGCCGCGAGACATTCAGCGTGAACCGATTTCCATTTCCATTGCCATCGCCCGTACGGACGTCGAGGCTTGGCCGCCGGCGCAAAAGGAAAGCCAGCGGGATCATGCTAACAAGGCAGAATACGCCGACCCCCATATGGGTGCTACGCCATCCATGGTGCTCGATGCCATAGGTCAATATCGGCGGCCAGATTGTTCCCGACAGAAAATTTCCACTGGCGACAACGGCGATCGCGATACCGCGACGTCTATCGAACCAATGGGTCACATCGGCGACAAGCGGGGCAAAGGATGCCGAACTTCCAAGCATGCCGATAAACAGGGCGTGGATGATCGTGAATTGCCATGAACTCACGGCGTGGGCCGCGGCAATATAACCGGTGCCCAACATCGTCGAACCCACCAGCAGTGGCACGAAGACACCGTATTTGTCCGCGATACGGCCCATAAAAATGCCGCCAAGGGCAAAGCCGAGCATGGTCGCCATATAGGGTAACGAGGCGCCCCCGCGATCGATCCCGAATTCAACCTCGATCGTTGGCAGGACAACGACAACGGACCACAGTCCGATGCCCCCAATCGTGCTCATTACCAAAGATACTAAGAGACGCCACCAGGAATAGGCTCCATCGGTCTCGGTCGCCAAAATTCTTGTTTGTTCGTGTTCCGACATGGGGCTGCATCTTAATACACTGGTTGAAAAGCGAAGGAAATCGACCTGCGATTCCTACATTACCAAGTCATGTGCTGCGCGCACCTTCGCCCTCCAGAACAAGACCCCGCTGCTCCTCGGGGTGGCTATGCGTGGCCGCTTTGGCGTTGGCCGGAACCTCGACCACAGACAACATGACGTTCTCGCCACAAAAAACCCGGGTGGAGATGCCACCGCTGATCTCGCGCCGCACCCTGCCGGCAACCACCGAGGTGGTGTTCTTGCGTCCTTACTAAGTTATGAACACGGATGGATTGTGAAGAGACATTTGAAATCAAGGATAGGCAATGTCAGATTCGGAACCTCTAAAAAGTATTCAGTTTGCGACGAACGATGTCGTCTTCCACAAAGGAGACGTGGGAGATGCCGCATATATGGTGACCAAAGGGGAAGTCGAAATACGCCGCGGTCTCATTGGGTATTCCTCACGCGCGCTAACGACTATTCAAAGGGGCGGAACCTTTGGCGAGTTGGCATTATGCCTGGACAGCCCGCGCACGGCGTCGGCGATCGCCACCAAAAACACCGAAGTTATCGCCGTTTCCCAAGACGATTTTCTAAGGATTCTGGAGGATGCGAACCCCGTCGTGAAGGCCTTGGTGTTGAATCTCGGGAAGCGGATCGTCGAGCTGACGGATGAGCTTGAGGTTAACGAAACCAAAGCCAGCTGGCGTCAATGGCAAAAGCATAAGTAACAGCGCCTCTAATTTATTGCCGCAGTCACAGCGCCGTCAGTTGCCGGGCACGCCCGGGCAACGCTATAGTCAGCCCGCTATCCCACCGATTGTCCACATAGGCCAGGAACCAATTCATGTCCGGATTCACCACACGCCCCGAGATTCTGGGAACCTTCGGCGTCGTCACCTCGACTCACTGGCTGGCCTCGGCCACCGGCATGGCTATCTTGGAAAAGGGCGGCAACGCCTTTGACGCCGCCGTTGCCACCGGCTTTGCCCTACAAGTTGTCGAGCCCCATTTGTGCGGCCCGGCAGGCGAGACACCGATCTTGCTTTCGGCGGCCGGTTCGGACGCGGTCAAGGTGATCTGCGGCCAGGGCACGGCGCCGGCGGCGGCAACCATCGCCGCCTACCGCGACCAGGGTCTCGATCTGGTGCCGGGCTCGGGATTGTTGTCCGCCGTGGTGCCGGGAGCCTTCGATGCCTGGATGCTGCTGTTACGCGATTACGGCACCATGCGCTTGGCTGACGTTCTGGAACCCGCCATTGCCTTCGCCCAAGCGGGCTATCCCGTGGTCCCCAATGTCTCCAATACCATCGCCGAGGTGAGTGCGCTGTTCCGCGACGAATGGCCGACCTCTGCCGCGATCTACCTCAAGGGCGGCGACGTTCCGGCGCCCGGCAGTATCTTCTCCAATCCCGACCTGGCGGCCACCTACCGGCGCATCATCGATGAGGCCAAGGGCGGCGACCGGGTGGCCGAAATCGAGGCCGCGCGCCGCGTCTGGTCCCAGGGCTTCATTGCCGAGACCATCGACCGCTTCTGCCGCGAGACCGAGGCCATGGACGTCTCGGGCGAGCGCCACCGGGGACTGTTGAGCGGCACCGACATGGCGGATTGGCAAGCGACCTACGAAGATCCCCTTACCTACGACTATCACGGGTATACCGTGTGCAAGACGGGCCCCTGGGGCCAAGGGCCGGTGTGTCTGCAACAGCTGGCCCTTCTCAAGGGTTTCGATCTTGGTGGCATGAGTGCCCAAGACCCCGACTTCGTCCATGTCGTCACCGAATGCGCCAAGCTTGCCTTCGCCGACCGCGAGGCTTTTTACGGCGATCCCGATTTCGTCACAGTGCCGACCGATACCCTGCTTGGCGACGCCTACAACGACGCCCGGCGCAAATTGGTAAGCGACGACGCCTCTTTGGAAATTCGTCCGGGCGAGATCGCCGGCCACGGCGGCAAGGTAGTGGTACGCGAGAAGGGCACCACCGAGAGCCTCGGCGCCCTTGGCGCCGGGGAGCCGACGGTCAAGCGCTTTGATGAATCAGAGGTGCGCGGAGACACCGTCCACTTCGACATCATCGACCGCCACGGCAACATGGTTTCGGCGACGCCGTCTGGCGGTTGGCTGCAGTCGAGCCCGGTGGTCGAGGGCCTCGGTTTTTGTCTTACCAGCCGGGCCCAGATGTTCTGGCTCGAAGAAGGCCTGCCGGCCAGCCTGGAACCGTGCAAGCGGCCGCGCACCACCCTCACGCCAAGCCTGGCACTGCGCGACGGCACGCCCTACATGGTTTTCGGCACGCCGGGCGGCGATCAGCAGGACCAATGGTGCCTGCACCTCTTTTTGCGCCACGTCCACTTCGGCATGAATTTGCAGGAATCCATTGACGCACCAGGTTTCCAGACCGAGCATTTTCCGGGCTCCTTCTATCCCCGCGAATGCGACCTCGGCCACCTGGCCCTTGAGGGCCGCTTTCCCGACGCCACCCGCAAAGAACTGGAAGGACGCGGCCACCGGGTTCAGATCGACGAAGACTGGGCGCTTGGGCGCATGACGGCGGCGGCCAAGGATGGCTCCATGCTCAAGGCCGGCGCCAACCCGCGCTTCATGCAGGGTTACGCCATCGGCCGCTAAAGGAGCGACATGATGAGCGAGAGGAACCCCCGGCCGACCGTCGCCCAGGGCCTGGTGGCGGCCCTTGAGAAGCACGGCGTGCGCCGCCTGTTCGGGGTTCCCGGCGGCGGTTCGAGCCTCGACGTCATCGAGGCCGCCAGCGACCGGGGCATGGAATTCATCCTTGCCAAAGGCGAGACCTCGGCGGCCATCATGGCGGCGGTGACGGCGGAACTTTCGGGTGCCCCCGGCGTCATATTGACCGGCGTCGGCCCAGGGGCGGCAAGTGCCGTCAACGGCATCGCCTATGCGGCGTTGGAACGCGCGCCCGTTCTCTTGATCACCGACTGCTTCGAGGACACGCCCGGGCTCAGCCCCCTGCACCAGCGCTTCGACCAGGAATCTCTCTATGCCCCTCTGGTCAAGGGTTACCGACGGCTTTCCGCCGACGGCGGTGCCTCGGCCATCAAGGAGCTATTGCAAACGGCGCTGGATCAGCCCCAGGGACCGGTGCACATTGACCTCAGCACCCAGCAGGCGGCGGCACCCTTGGCCGACGGCGGCCCTGGCCCCAACGATGCGCCACCGCCCGCCGAGGCGGACCTGACGGCGGCGCGGACCCTTTTGGCGAATGCCAACCGGCCCGTGATCGTGGCCGGCCTGCAAGCGCGCGAGGCCCCGGCGGCGGCGGCCTTGGCCACACTGGTAACAGCTCTTGAGTGTCCCGTGCTCGCCACCTACAAGGCAAAGGGCGTCTTTCCCGAAAATGACCGGCGTTGTATCGGGCTGTTCACCGGTGCCACCGCCGAGGCCGACTGTATTTCCGGCGCTGACCTCATCATTTTTTTCGGCCTCGACCCGATAGAGCTGATCCCTCAGGCGTGGCGCCTCCCAGCACCGGTTCTCGATCTCTCGCCGGTTGCCGGCCAACCCCACCCGGTGGAACCCACGGCGGCCGTCGCCGGTCCCTTGGCGCTGTCGGTTGGGCAATTGGCCGACGGGGCTGAGAAATCCGACTGGACGGACAAGGAAATGGCGGCGCTACGCGACGGGCTGCGCCACCGCCTGGCCATGGAACCGAGCGCCGGACGCAATGCCCAGGCGCTGGTCGAAGCGGTCGACCGTGCGGCGCCGCCGGGGGTTCGCCTGTGCGTCGATTCCGGGGCGCATATGTTCTCCGCCATGGCCTTTTCGAAGGCCCTGGCGCCCTATGACATGCTTAAATCCAACGGACTTTCCACCATGGGCTATGCGCTCCCCGCGGCCATCGCCTCGGCCCTTCAAGAGCCTGTTCGCCCGGTCGTTGCCATGACCGGCGACGGCGGCCTGATGATGTGCTTATCAGAGCTGGTGACGGCGGTGCGTCTCAACCTTGGCATCGTCGTCGTTGTTTTCAACGACGCGGCGCTATCGCTGATCGATATCAAGCAACAGCGCCAGCAACGCCAAAGCCTGGGCGTGCGATATCCCGCTGTCGATCTGGCCGCCGCCGCCCGCGGCCTGGGCTGCCGCGCCTGGCAGGTTGACGAGGGCACGCCCCTGGAACCGATATTGGCCGAGGCCTTCGCCGGCACCGGCCCGGCCGTCATCGACGTCGCCGTCGACCCGGCGGGCTATGGCGCCCAAATGGCGTCACTCCGGGGCTGATACCACAATCCCCAACCGGGTTGCTTTGAGATCGCCATGCGCCTTTTCATCGCCATTTCTCTTCCCGAGCCGGTGCGCGATGCGCTGTCGGAACTGCGTTCGGGACTGCCCGGCGCGCGTTGGGTAGAACCCGAGGCCATGCACCTGACGCTACGCTTCCTGGGCGAGTTAGACGCCGATCAAGCCGAGGACATCGATGCCGCGCTGACGGCAATCCGTGCTCCGGCCTTCGATCTGGATATTTCGGGTATAGGCAGTTTTCAGTCTCGGCGCCGGGTGCGTTCGCTGTGGGCCGGGGTACGCCGGTCAGAGCCCTTGGCGCACGTGCAAGGCAAGGTGGAATCAGCCGTGGTGCGCGCCGGTCTTGAGCCCGAAAGTCGCAAATTCAAGCCCCATATTACCCTGGCGCGTCTAAAGAAAACCCCGCTCGGACACGTCGGTGCCTACATGGAAACTCACGACACTTTTGCCGTGGCACCGTTTTCGGTCGCCGCCTTCACCCTTATGCGAAGCCACCTCAACCGCGATGGCCCCCATTATGAGGTCCTCGCCGAATACGCTTTCGAAGACGCCTAATTGGTTGAGAGTGAAGATAAAGTCCTTCGCTAGTGCTCAGTGTACTTTTCTTCAACGTTGGCATCGAGAAAGGCGTGCTTGGGGCGGCCCGGCGCCCGCCTTTCGCTTGTCCCCTTTTGCAAGGTCTTGCGCAAGAAGAGCGCAAGACCTTGCAAAAGATTCCAGCCCCGCCGAATGGCGGGGCTGGGAACAGAATATCAAATCTGCCCGCCGAGCCGCCTCAAGGGCCGATTTGGCCGTATTGATAGCGGGAAAATGTACACCGAGCCGAAGGCGAGGGACATTTTCACGACCAACTAATTGATGGGCGCGGCGAAGGTCTCGGGCGCCGGGCTGACGACCGCGGCCGCCCTGGGTCCGACCTCAAGCACTGCCAGGCCGCGCTCGGCCGTCCCGTCGGGCAGAAACCGGAAAATACCATCGTGGCCGGCGAATCCGCTGGGCTGGGTCAGCGCGGCGGCGCTGAAATCGGCGCCGCCCTCGGTCCGGGCCAAGGTCGCCGCCAGGGCCGCGGCGTCGTAGGCGATGGTCGCCAACCGGTGCGGCTTGGCGCCGTACGTGACGTTATAGCGAGCCTCAAATTCAGTGCGCCCGGCGGGTGTCGGCGCCGCGTACCAGCCGCCGGATAGGGCCGGCTCGGCGCCGATCCCCGGAACATCCCATTGGCGGGTACCCAGCATGCGGATCTTGGCCGGATCAACATCGTAGAAGGGCAGGAAAGCGGCAATCGCCTGAAGCCGCTTTCCACCGTCGCCGAGGAACAAGGCGTCGAAAGGCAGTTCCCCGATGGTTTGCAGGCGCTCCAAACGTTGCAGGGCGCGTTTGGCTATCTCGTCGGTACGCCCTTCCAGGTCCCGGCGCTGGGCGACCAAGGCGCCGCGCCGGGCGTTGTAGCTGGCCAGTTGCTTAACTGTGCCCGAGAAGTCGCGGGAATCGGGATTATAAAACTGAACCCGGCCAATAATGCCGCCGCCGGCTTCGACCGCAGCCTGCAAGGCCGCCGCAACGGTACGGCCGTAGGCGGCATCGGGGGCCAGGGCGGCGAAGCGGCGAAGGCCGCGCCCGAGCGCGTAGGCGACCACCCGCTCGACCTCGTCTTCGGGGAAAAAGCCCATGGTATAGACGCCGTTCCCGGCCACCGAGCGGTCGCTGGAAAATGCGATCACGTTGGCACCGGCGGCCCGAGCCGCGGGCGCAACTGCGCGCACCGAGGTCGACAAGAGCGGCCCCAGTATTAGCGACGCGCCATCGGCGATGGCCAAGCCGACGGCATCGGCGGCGCCGTCGGCGGTTCCCTCGGTGTCGTGAATGACGACCTCGAAATGTTCGTTGGCGAAATCAAACAATGCCAATTGCACGGCGTTGAGCATGTCCTGGGCCGCCCGCAGCCGATCAGCACCGATGCGAGCCCGATTCCCTGTCAACGGCAGCAAGAGGCCGATGCGCACCACAGAGGGCGCCAACGACGGTGCCGAGAACTCACGGACAGCCGGCGTCTCTTCCGCCGGTTGGGATGGACGCGCCGTCAGGAAGGGCACCAGCGATGGCACGGTGGGACCTGCCTCGACGCCACGAGCCGGCATGGGACGCTTCTCGGCAGCCGCCGGAGTCGCCGGCGTTGAGGTTGCCGAAGTCGCCGGTGTTGATGGGGCCGGCGCCACAGGGGACGGCTTGGCCGGCTGCGGTGGCGTTACGAGACCGGGGGTCGGCGTGTCGTCTTGCATCCAGGGCGGAACTCGTGAAGACTGGCAAGCCGATAGCGCCACGACCAGGACGGCCAGGCAAGAGGCGAGAGCGACTCGTGGCACGAAAAGACTCATATCTTGAAACCAGCGGCGCAAAAACATCTTCGCGGTTGCCCTCCAAACCCGTCCGAGAACCTAGCGATAGCACGGACGCGAGTAAACCTCATCAACGCCGAGCGCGTGCGGGGCGGCCCTTCGCCGGCCTTTACCTGGTCGCCACCCCCATCGGCAACGCGCGCGACGTGACGCTCCGCGCCCTGGATATACTAGCCCAAGTCGACGTCATCGCCTGCGAGGACACCCGGGTGACCGGCAAGCTGATGGCGCTTCACGGTATCGCCACGCCCCTTCTTGCCTACCACGATCATACCGCCGAGCGCGTGCGGACACGGCTTATCAAACGACTGAATGATGGCGAAACCGTGGCGCTGGTCTCAGACGCCGGGACGCCCCTTGTTTCGGACCCCGGTTATAGGCTGGTGCAGGCCTGTATCGAGGCCAACGTGCCGGTAACGCCTGTGCCCGGCCCGTCATCGGTGCTCGCCGCCGTCGTCGTCTCGGGCCTGCCCATGGACCGCTTTTTGTACGCCGGCTTCTTGCCGTCGCGCGCCGCCGCCAGGCGCCGGGCGCTGGCCGAGTTGGCGGCGGTACCGGCGACCCAGGTGTTCTTAGAATCGCCGCGTCGCCTGGGCCCGTCCCTCTCCGACATGGCCGACGTCCTGGGCGACCGCCCGGCCGTTGTGGCGCGCGAGCTGACCAAGGTATTTGAAGAAGTGCGCCGCGGCACCCTGACCCAACTGGCCCTGCACTACCGGACCGAAGGTGCGCCCAAGGGCGAAGTGACGGTGGTGGTGGCAGCCGGTGGCCCGCCGCCCGAGATCGGCGCCGAGGAAGTGGAGCGGCTGCTCGGCGCCGCTCTCGATCGGCTTTCGGTGCGCGATGCCGTCGCCCAGGTCGCCGCCGCCACCGGACTGCCCAGGCGCAAAATCTACGACCGCGCCCTCAAACTTAAACGCGATGCGCCGTGAACACTGGGCGCCAGCGGCGGCACCGGGCCTGGCGCTTTGGCCGCTTCGCGGAGAGCCTTTGCGCCTGGCATCTCCGACTGCGCGGCTATCGCGTCGTGGCACGCAGCTTTCGCTCGGCAGTGGGTGAAATCGACATCGTGGCGCGGCGCGGCAGTGTCTTGGCGGTGGTCGAGGTCAAGGGCCGGGGGGATTTGGCGGCGGCAGCTGAATCCGTGGGCCGTCGCCAGCGCCGCCGCATTGCCCGCGCCACCGAGGCCTTCGTTAAGGCACGCCCCGGTTACGCCGGTTTGGACCTGCGCTTTGACGTCATGCTGGTCCGGCCCTGGCGCCTGCCGCGCCACCTGACCGGCGCCTGGCGCGCCGACGACCGCTAAATTCTGAAATTTACCTGGGGGCGATGACCATGGTCATCAAGCGCCCTTCCTTGATCGGGTGCTGCTCCACCTTGGCCAACTCGTCGAGATCCTCGCGCACCCGGTCGAGCACTTTCATGCCCAGTTCCTGGTGAGCCATCTCGCGGCCGCGGAAGCGAATGGTGACCTTGACCTTGTCGCCGTCACCAAGAAATCGCCGGGCGCTGCGCAGCTTGACCTCGTAGTCATGGACGTCGATGCCTGGACGCATCTTGATTTCCTTGACGTCGATGGTCTTTTGCTTCTTGCGCGCTTCGGCGGCTTTTTTCTGCTCCTCGTACTTGAACTTCCCGTAATCGAGGATCTTGCACACCGGCGGGTCGGCATTGGGCGACACCTCGACCAGGTCCAGGCCGACCTCGTCAGCCATCTCCTGGGCTTCCTCGGTCGCGAGGACGCCTACCATTTCTCCGGTTTCATTGACGAGTCGGACGCTTGCTATTTCAATGTCCGAGTTGACACGCGGTCCCTTGCGGACCGGCGGTTCGTTAAAACGTGGCCGTCGTATTTAGGGCCTCCTTCATCAACAGGTTTAAGCGGGACCGATCCTATCGGCGTTAGTGGTCTCCGAGTGGTCCGGCCGCCTCTTCCATCAGTCTAGCGGTTGCGTCCGCCAGCGCAAGAATTTCTTGTGCCTTTCCGCCAAGACGGCGCAGCGCCACCGTGCCGGCATCGGCCTCGCGCGCGCCGACGACCAAGATGGCCGGGACCTTGGCAAGGCTGTGTTCGCGGATCTTGTAATTGATCTTTTCGTTGCGCAGGTCGGCCTCGGCCCGGATGCCGGCCTTAGCCAAGGCCGCCACCACGTCTGCGGCGTAATCATCGGCGTCCTGGGTGATCGTCGCCACCACCGCCTGAGTGGGCGCCAGCCACAAGGGCAGCCGTCCGGCATGCTGTTCTATGAGAACGCCTATAAAACGTTCCATGGAGCCCAGGATGGCCCGGTGCAGCATGACCGGCCGATGCTTTTTGCCATCCTCGCCGACATAGGTGGCATCAAGTCTCTCAGGTAGGACGAAATCCACTTGCAATGTCCCCAACTGCCAGTCGCGGCCGATAGCGTCGCGCAGGTTGAATTCCAGCTTCGGTCCATAAAAGGCGCCCTCGCCCGGATTGAACTCGATGTCCATGCCGGCCGCGTCGGTGGCGTCCTTGAGCGCCTTTTCCGCCTTGTCCCACACCGCGTCGTCACCGGCCCGCGTCGCCGGCCGGTCGGCGAACATCACGGTTACGTCGTCGAAGCCCAGGTCTCTGTACATGCTCATGAGCAAGTCGCAGAAGTCCTTTGTCTCGGCGGTGATCTGGTCTTCGGTGCAGAAGATGTGGGCGTCGTCCTGGGTAAAGGCGCGCACCCGCATCAGGCCGTGCAAGGCGCCCGACGGCTCGTTGCGGTGACACGATCCGAACTCGGCCATGCGGATCGGCAAATCACGGTAGCTCTTGATGCCCTGTTTGAAGATCTGCACGTGACAGGGGCAGTTCATGGGCTTGAGCGCCAGCACCCGGTCTTCCGACTCGGCGGTGAACATGTGTTCGCGGAACTTTTCCCAGTGGCCCGAATCTTCCCACAGGCTGCGGTCGACCATCTGCGGCGTGTTGACCTCGACATAGCCCGCCGCATCAAGCCGCCGGCGCACGTAATCGACCAAGGTGCGATAAAGGGTCCATCCCTTGGGATGCCAGAACACCGAGCCGACGGCGGCGTCTTGGAAATGGAACAGCCCCATTTCGCGCCCGACGCGCCGGTGGTCGCGCTTTTCGGCCTCTTCGAGCATTGTGAGATAGGCGCCGAGCTGTTTTTCGTCGGGCCAGGCAGTGCCGTAAATGCGCTGTAGCATCTGGTTGCGCGAATCGCCACGCCAATAGGCGCCGGCCACCTTCATCAATTTGAAGGCCGTGCCCAGTCGCCCGGTCGACGGCAGGTGCGGACCACGGCACAGATCGATGAATTCTCCCTGACGATAAAGCGTCACATCCTCGCCCTCGGGAATGTCACGGATGATCTCGGCCTTGTAAAGTTCGCCCTGTTCCTCGAAAAACGCGATGGCGGCGTCGCGCTCCCAGACCTCGCGGCTGATCACCTCGTCACGCTGAACGATTTCCCTCATGCGCGCCTCGATGATCTCCAGATCGTCGGGCGTGAACGGCTCGTTGCGCGCGAAGTCGTAATAAAAGCCGTTCTCGATGGCCGGGCCGATGGTCACCTGGGTGTCGGGATAAAGCTCCTTGACCGCCTCGGCCATGACATGGGCGGCGTCGTGGCGTATCAGCTCCAAGGCGTCTTCGTCCTTATTGGTGACGATCGAGACCTCAGCGTCCGCGTCGATGACGTGGGCCAAGTCGCACATGGTGCCGTCAATGCGTATAGCCAGCGCCGCCTTGGCCAGGCCAGGGCCAATATCGGCCGCAAAATCAGCGCCCGTAAGCACCTTTTCGTATGACCGGACACTGCCGTCGGGGAGCGTAATGGCGGGCATGGCGGCCTATTGTCTCTCTCTTTGTGGCAAAGCGGGGGCGAAATGTAGAGCGATTCCCGGACCTGTCAAGCCGAGACACCCGCGCCGGCCAGCGCCGCCGTTACCGCCTCGACGGGCAGGTCGCCCAGTTTGGGCCGGCTGACGATGGTAACGGCAGGTCCGCGCTGGGCGCAGAGCGCCGGATCCGAGGCCTCGGAGTAAAGAACCACCGAGGGGCACCCGGCGGCGGCGATCAGGTGCATGGGACCGGTATCGTTGCCGATCGCACAAAGAGCGCCCCGGGCCAGGGCCACGATATCCAAGAGCGACGTCCGCCCGGCCAGGTCGAGGGCGTCGGGGCACGCGCCGGCGACGGCGCCCAGCAAGGCCGCCTCGTCGGAACCACCCACCAACACCGGCTTGATCTTCCGTTCGGCCAGCCATGCCGCCAGTTTGGCGAAGCATTCCGCCGACCACCGTTTGGCGGGGCGGTGCGCGGCACCTCCTGGCACCACGAGCGCATAGGGCTTGGAAAGCCCGAACCGGGCGGCGTGGGCCTTGATGGATGACAGGTCGCCCGCCGGCACGTCGGCAATCCCGCCATGGGCCAATTGCTCGGCCTGACGCTCGATGGTGTGCATGAAGTCGCGCCGTGGATTGTCGTGGGGATGGCTACAGCCCTTTGCGATGCCAGACCACTCTGGCGTCGGTCCGGGCCAAAAAAGGCGGAAATAGAGGGAACTGCGGTCCGAAGTCTGCAAGTCGTAGACGCGTCCGAACCCACCGCCGCGCAAGCGCCGGCGCAAGGCCCACCAGCCCCTGACGTCAAGAGCCTTGGGGCGGGCGTCGATCCAGATGTCGTCGAACCAATCGCCGGCATCCGCCAATTCGACGAAGGGCTGGGTGGTCAAGAGCGTCACCTTTGCTGCCGCGTGATGGCGGCGGATGGCGGCGAAGGGCCCAAGGGCCTGGACGAAGTCGCCAAGCGCAGCAAGCTTGATCACCAGCACCCGGGATGGACCGGGCGCGGTCATCGCTCGGCGTGGGTCAAGGCCAGGACCTCGTTGTAAACGTCCAGGGTCTTGGCGCACATGTTATCTTTAGAGAAGTCCCGCCGCACGTGGGCAATGGCCTTTTCGGCGAGCGCGCGGCGCGCCGTCCCGCCAAGATCGAGCACGCGCTCGATAGTGTCGGCCAGTGCGGCTGTATCGCCGGGCGGCGTCAGCCAACCGGTTTCGCCGGCGATCACCGTTTCACGGGCGCCGCCGTGGTCGCTGGCGATAACCGGGCGGCCCAGGGCCTGGGCCTCGGCGATAACGCGGCCGAAGGCCTCGGGGTCGGTCGAGGCCGAGATCACCACATCGGTCAGCATGTAGGCCGCCGGCATGTCGTCGCAGTGATCGACGATGCGCACCACCTCTTCGAGGCCGTGGCGGCTGACCAGGGCCTCAAGCTCGTGCCGATAACCGGTGCGCCCTTGGTCGGACCCGACGAGCAGGCATCGAATATCGCGCCGGCGCATTTGCGCTAGGGCCTCGATAACGGAAGCCTGACCCTTCCACCGGGTCAGGCGCCCCGGCAGCATGACCACCAGCACGCCGTCGGGCAGGCGCCACTTCCTGGCCAAGCTCACCACCCGCTCGGCGCCCACCTTGTCGGGATCGAAGCGTGCCAAGTCGACGCCGCGATGGATCACTCGAATAACCCGGGCGGGCACACCATAAACCCGATGGATGTGGCCGGCGATGAAGCCGGAAATGGCAATCACGCGTTCGCCACGGGTCATTACCGCATTATAGCGCCGCTTGAGCCAGTTGCCGGCCGAATAGGTGCCGTGGAAGGTAGTCAGGAAATGCTGGCCCGTGCGCCGGGCGGCATAATGGGCGCTCCACGCCGGGGCGCGTGAGCGGGCGTGGACGATGTCGACGCCTTCGCTTTCGATGAGTTGAACCAAGCGCCCGACGTTGGCGCGCATGACGAGCGGATTCTTGCTGGCCAGCGGCAGGATGAAGTGTTCGGCCCCGGCACGGTTGAGCTCGTGGACCAAGTCGCCGCCGGCCGAGGCGACCAGGGCGCGGCCGCCGGCGTCGGCAACGGCGGCGGCAATCTCCACAGTGCCGCGCTCGACCCCGCCACCGGCGCCCAGCGCCGGCAGTACCTGAAGCACCGTTGCGCGGCGTGCATCGGGCCCGCTCTCGCCGTCGGCGATCGGTTGGGCCACCATGCCGGCCGTGCTATCGTCCGTGTCCGCGTCCATGAGCCGAGACCACTATGACCGACGAGACTACCCTCGCCGAACCCGCACCCGAAAAACTATCAAGAGACGGGCGCGCGACTATCGCCTACCACGCCAGTCCTGGCAAGTCGCCGGGAGTGGTGTTTCTGGGCGGATTCCGATCCGACATGAGCGGCTCCAAGGCCATGGCTCTGGAGGCCTGGTGCCGGAGACGTGGCCAGGCGTTCCTGCGCTTTGACTACTTCGGTCACGGGGCTTCGTCGGGCGATTTCACCGACGGCACTATTGGGCGTTGGAGTGAGGACGCGGTGGCCGTGCTCGACGCCGCGACGGCGGGACCGCAGGTTTTGATCGGCTCGTCAATGGGTGGTTGGATCATGGTGCTGGCGGCCTTGGCACGGCCCGGCCGGGTGGCTGGACTTCTGGGCGTCGCCGCGGCGCCGGACTTCACCGAGGACTTAATACCGAACCGGCTCACGGCCGATCAGAAGGAAGCCCTTGAGCACGACGGCATCGTCCATCTGGCCAGCGACCATGGCGACGAGCCGACGCCCGTGACCCGGGCATTGATCGAGGATGGGAGACGCCACCTGGTCTTGCGCCAACCGCTGGCCCTTGATTTTCCGGTGCGTTTATTGCACGGCATGAAAGACGCCGACGTGCCGTGGGAAACCAGCCTGCGCTTGAGCCGGGTGTTGAACTCGACCGACGTTGAAATCACCTTGGTCAAGGACGGCGACCATCGGCTTTCCGGGCCTGAGGACCTTGAGCGCCTGTGTGCTGTCCTTGGCGGCCTTTTGGACGGAATCATACCAAGGAGCGGTGATAAAGACCCCTAGGGATCGTCCATGATCGCCTTGAGCCCGGCCCGGTAATCGGGATGGGCCAGGCACACCCCCAGTTCGTCCTTGAGAAGACGGTTTTTTACCCGCCGGTTGTCACGCCAGAAAGTGCGCGCCATTTCCGACATCTCACCCTCGGCCTCGGTAAAGGGGATCACGGGCGGCGCTTCGACGCCGAGAAGATCGCAAGCGAAAGCGATCACGTCGGCCGGCGGCGCCGCCTCGTCGTCGCAGACGTTATAGACGGCGCCGGGTCGGGGCCGCCCCATCGAAGACCTGAGCACAGCCGCGATGTCGTCCACGTGGATGCGTGAAAAAGCCTGGCCGGGCTTGTCAATCCTCCGCGCCCTCCCGCCCCGCACCTGATCGAGGGCGCTGCGCCCGGGACCGTAAATGCCGGCAAGACGAAAGACGTGCACGGGAACGCCGTGTTCATTGTGCAGTCTAAGCCAGGCCGCCTCTGCATCGACTCTCCGCCGACCGCGTTCCGAGGTCGGGTCCAAGGGCGCCGCCTCGTCCACCTCCGCGCCACCGGTATCGCCATAGACCCCGGTAGTCGAAAGATAGCCAACCCAGCGCAGCTCCCGGCAGGCGGCGATATCGCCGGCGTGGTGGGCGAGCACGGGATCGCCATGGATACCGGGCGGCACGGAGCTCAGGATATGGGTAACGCCGTCCAGCCCCGCCGCCGGCTTGGCCAATGGCTTGGCGCCGTCGAAGAGCAATGCCTCAATTCCCTTGGCGGCCAGTTCGGCCCGCGCCTCTAGGCCCTGGCATGTGCCGCCGACTATCCATCCCCGCTCGGCAAGGATGCGCGCCAACCGCCCGGCCGTGTATCCCAGTCCGAAGCAAAATAGCCGGCCGGCGGGCAAGTCCTCGATCATGGAGCAACGGTTCCGAAAAGTGACTTCAAGGGGCGGAACACACAGGCCGGAAAGCGACCCGGGAACCTTAAGAACGTCGCGGTTTTGACGGTATATGGGGATATGTCGTAATTGCGGGTTGGTCATTCCCCACGGAAGCGGAAATCAAGGGTTCGCGGTGCATTTTTGGATCGTCGATGTCGGTATACGCCACGAACGTCTGATCCAGGACACGAGGATTAACGCTTTGGTTTTTTCTTTTTGGCCGACGGCTTTTTCTTTGCCTCTGCCTCGGCGGCTTCCTTGTCGGCTGCCTCTTTGGCCAAACGCAAGCCCCGCAAGCGCGCCACGGAGTCTGCTCTCTCTTGGCGCGCTTTTTCTTTATCTTTTAGGGCCTTCCTATCCTTTTTCTGGGTTGCGGTGAACTGTTCCTCAGCCCTCGATTTCACTGTTTTTAACATTGCATGGATCCTCTGTTTCGGTTCGAGGCGTCGCGGGAAGGAACGATTATCCGCGGCGTAGGCGCGTCCGCCCGCAGGCTGGTGCGCAAAAACGGCGGCGGCTGAATAAGATGCGCCGTCTATACCATTATGCGTCGTATATTCGTTCGTCTAAGGAATGACGGCGGACAGCTTCATCCGCCTCCTTCGGTCCGTCGGGCGAGCGACCGGTGAAGATCGTGTTGCCGATGATTAGCGGCGGCCGCCCCCAACGAAAGTTGGGGACGGCGCCTTATGTAGCTAATCGACTATGGACAGGTTCTCGGCCGATGATTTGCCGTTCTGTCCGGGCTGAAGCTCATAAGAGACCTTCTGCCCTTCGTTAAGCGAAGTCAGGCCGGCGCGCTCGACCGCCGAAATGTGGACGAAAGCGTCTTTTGAGCCGTCTTCCGGCTCGATGAATCCAAAACCCTTGGCGGGGTTAAACCACTTTACGGTACCAGTAGGCATAGTTATTTCCTCTAACAGGTGTCTTGCGATCGCGACTCACACCATGTGAATGCGCGGTTGGTTTAACGTTCACATTGTCAGGGGATAGCTAAACTAATCGGCGTACCGTTCATTCAGGTAACACCAAACGAATGCAACACGTATGGATTATTATGTGGATCAAACCTCAATAAAGTCAATGGCCCTCGGTTCTCGTCGGAATTATAGAATTCCCCGAAATCGACGCCACGGCCCATCGCGATGGGAACAAAACTGTACTTCAAAACAGGCCCTGGCCGGATAATCGGTTCGTCGCACCATCAGATCAAGGAAGCAAATTTTCACATCAATGCTATTACATCTATAGAATTATTTAAATCTCGTCCCAAGGGCCGTCTCAACGGCGTCGAGCACGGGCGAGACGGGAATGGCGGCCATCTCGCGCCCGCCAAAATCAGCCGCCCGAAGAATGACAAGGTGCCGGGTCATGGGCATGAACTTTTCTGCCACCGTGGTGCCGAAAAGCGAGACCAGGGGAGCGCCGCCGACAGCCAGCATGTGCCCGGCGCCGGAATCGTTCGAAAGCGCCACCGTAAATTGTTTCGCAAGCGCAATTGTAAACAAGGGTGAATATTGGTGGCTGGCCTCGATATGGGCTTCTTGTAGCGGGAACCTGGCCTCGGGGACAGCGACGCTAAGATCCGCCTTCCAGTCGACCTCTTTGGGACCCAGAAGGAACACCGGCACCCGCCCGTTCGCCGCCTGGGCCTTGGCAACGGCTATGAAGTTCTCCAACGGCCAACACTTAGGCAGGCCGCCCGAGCCCGGCGCGATACCGACATAGACCGGGCCCGTCGGCAACAAACGCTCGGCATCGGCGAAAAGCGTCGGCGCCAGATCGAGCTCCAGGGTCACGGGCGTCGGATAGTTCTTCCCGCTAGCCAGTTCTAAGAGGTCGAGCAACTGGCGCTGCATACTCCTCGGCATCCGATAGCCCCGGAGCGGCCGGCGGGCCGACAGAAGAAACCGCGCCGCCGGCGAAACAAAAGTCCGATGAGGGATGCGCCACAACGACAGGCTGGCCCATAGGATACGCTGGGTATCGATGACCAAATCGAAGCGCCGGCCGGCCAGCGGGCGGTGCAGGAACTCGGACGGATGAAGGCCGATGGCGGCGTTCTCAATCACTTCGTCAAGAAGGCCTTCGACCACCGGCGCCAAGACCGAGGCATAGACGCTGGTCTCCTTGCCCGCCAACCAGGTGATGCGCGCATCTGGGAAGGCATGACGCAACCCGCGCACGAAGGGAAGCTTCAAAAGCCCGTCGCCGACCCGGTCAAGGCCGACGTAGACTAAGACGGTCGATGGCGTATTTTCGGCCATGAAACGGAACCAACGGTTGCAGTCGCGTATCGGTTAGCATGTGTGGCGGATCGGTCAAGGCCCCGAAGGCGATTTTCTTGAGCCCTGGGCGGTCTATAATCAAGACTGAGGGAGAGCGGCCATGGACCCGCGCATGATTATCGTCGAAGGCGACATCACCGGGCTCGACGTCGACGCCATCGTCAATGCCGCCAACGAAACCCTGCTCGGCGGCGGTGGCGTCGATGGCGCCATTCACCGCGCCGCCGGACCCGAGCTTTTGGCCGAGTGCCGCACCCTCGGCGGATGCCCGACCGGCGAGGCCAAAATGACCAAGGGCTATGGACTTAAGGCACGCCACGTCATCCATACCGTGGGGCCGGTGTGGCAGGGCGGCAGCACCGACGAGGAAACCCTGCTCGCCGATTGCTACCATCGTTGTCTCGCGATCGCGGCGGCGGCCGGGCTCGGCTCCATTGCCTTTCCCGCCATCTCGACCGGAGTCTACCGGTTTCCACCCGAGCGCGCGGCGGCCATCGCCGTCGAAACCGTCGCCGCATTCTTGGTTGGTGACGACCGCTTGGGTCAAGTCGTATTCTGCTGTTTTGGCGAGGCCTCGGTGAAGGCTCACGAAGCGGCTCTGGCGGCTCCCTCCTGAGCGCTTGGCAGATAAATCTAAGACGCAAGGATTTTAATTATGGCCATGATGAACAACTTTTTTACTTCCTCGGCGATCAGGGGGATGGGGCTTGCCGTTCTAGTCGTTATGGGCGTCCTGATCGATGGAGGCCCGGGGTCGGCCTGGGCGGCCGAGCAGAGGTACTCCGCCTGGCCCGATCCTTCTCGGGATGCCCCCGGCGACAACCGCCTCCAGGAACTGATCGACGCGCTTGGCGCCCTGGTCGATGAGGCCGAGCGCGCCCGCGCCGCCGATCCCCGCCTGCTGCGCGATCTGCGCGACCTGGCACGGCGCTTCGAGCGGCCGTGGCGGGTGTCGGTGCTCAGCGACGACTTCGCCGACGGCGATTTCACCGCCAATCCGAAGTGGACCGTAACCCAGGGTCGCTACTGGATAGAACCGGGCTACGGCCTGCGCAGCGCCATCACCCAGGCTGAGACGGCGCCGAGCAGCAGCGGCGGCGCAGGGCAAAAGGAAGATCTGGCGACGGCCATCATCGGCTCCATCCTCAATCAGGCGCTCCGCAAGAAGGGCCAGCAAACTAGCCCCCAACAGGCGGCGGCGCCCGACCGCGCCGCCATTCACGTCGCCCAAGCCATCACCAACGCGTTTTCCATCCGCGTCGAATTAACGTCGTGGCAGGGCAAGGGCCACCTTGAGATCGGGCCCTACCAAGGGAATGCCTCGGGCGACGGCTACCGCCTGGCCTATCGGCCGGGGACAAGCCCGGTGCTGGAACTGCTGCGGGTTTCGGGACGTGGTGTCAGTGTCGTCGGCTCGATCACCGGGCCGCTGGTCCTCGAAGATCAGCGCACCCACATCATCGAATGGACCCGCGACGCCTTCGGCGCCATGATCGTCACCATCGACGGCAAGGAACGGATACGCGCCACGGACCGCGGCTTCCGCGAGTTCTTCGACGGCTTTACCATGGTCAACCAGGGCGGTGATTACGTCCTTGGCCGCATCGCCATCCACGGCACGAAGTAGGGATATTTTTCCGTACGGCATCAGCCCGCGCTCCTGTCCCCGCGTTTAGCCACAAATTCGTCTTTCTATATTTTGTGGGACACCAGGGGATAAGGTGGGCCTGTGAGTTGGAGGATGCTTGACTTATTGCGACTGGGCCGCACACTCTTAATCAACGGGTCCGGGGTTTGGGTCCCCGTGCGCCCTCCAATCTTTACTTCCCATCGGGTCGATCGGTCGTGGGTTTTCGGGAGGTCATCGAATGCTTGCCGAGGGATACCGTTTGGCCGTCGACATCGGTGGGACCTTCACGGACGTCGCCTTGCTGGCGCCCGACGGCCGGCTCCATACTGGCAAGGTGCTGTCCACCGTCGATAACTATGGCCACGCCGTTGAAGACAGCGTTGGGCACGTGCTGTGCTCTTCCGGCGTCGCTCCTGCCGACGTAACTCGGATTGCCCATGGCACGACGGTCGCTTCGAATGCCTTGTTCGAGCGCCGCGGCGCCTCTGTGGCCCTGCTTACCACGCGGGGCTTTCGCGACGTCCTGGAATTGGGTCGGTTTCGTTCGCCGAGGCTCTATGACCTGACCTTCCAAAAACCACCGCCCTTGGTCGAGCGCCGCCTGCGCTTCCAGGTGGGCGAGCGCATCGCTGGCGACGGACGCGTCCTGCAGCCCTTAGAGGAAGGTGACCTGGATAGGATCGCCGGGCGGCTCGACGAGTTGTCGATCTCCTCGGTCGCCGTCTGTTTTTTGAACGCCCATGTTAATCCCGAGCACGAGATACGGGCCGCGGAGAGACTCTCCACCCGGTGCCCCGGTATGGCGATCACAATATCTAGCCAGCTGGCGCCTCAGATCCAAGAGTACGAGCGCACCAGTACCACGGTTGTCAACGCTTACCTGCGGCCCGTGATGGAGGCTTACTTGGGTGACCTCGAACGCCGGTTGAACGGGCTTGGCCTGACCCCCTCGCCGTTAGTCATGCAATCGAGCGGTGGCCTGTTGCCAGCGGCGCAAACGGCGCCGAATCCAGTCTTTGCCATCGAGTCGGGACCGGCCGGCGGCGTGGTCGGAGCGCAACGTCTGGCCGCCCGGTTGGGTATCGCGGACCTCATCGTATTCGACATGGGCGGCACGACCGCCAAGGCTACCCTTGTGGAGAAGGGGCAGTACGCAGTCGTAGCCGGGGCCGAGGTCTGTGGCGGCAGCGTCATCGGCACGCGATTGATCCAGGGTGGCGGCTTTCCCATCCAGGCGCCGACCATCGATATTGCCGAGGTTGGCGTCGGTGGGGGTAGCATCGCTTGGCCGGCCGGGTCCGACAGCCTGCGGGTCGGCCCGGAAAGCGCCAGCGCGTCGCCTGGCCCCGCGTGTTACGGACGAGGCGGAACCGAGCCCACCGTCACGGACGCCAACCTGATACTGGGCTATCTCAATCCGAGCGCCTTGCTCGGCGGTGCCTTGCCCATCGAAAGGGACAAGGCCGAGACGGCCCTAGCGGGCCTCGGGGAACAAATTGGCCGCGACTCGGTACAAACCGCGTACGCCATCCACCGCCTGGTCAACGCCGATATGGTTCGGGCGCTGCGTAGCGTCTCCGTCGAAAGGGGAACCGACCCCGCCCGCTTCACACTCTTCTCCATCGGTGGCAACGGGAGCGTGCACGCTTGCGACCTTGCCGAGATGCTCCGTATTACGCGCATCGTCGTGCCCCCGGCCGCCGGGGTTTTCAGCGCACTTGGGCTCCTCTTCGCCGATCCCGAATACCACCTGGTCCGAACCTTCTACAGGCCATTCAACGAGACCAACCCCGAGGACTTTAACGGTGTGCTCGCGACCTTGCGTGGCGAAGCCGAAGACCTTCTGAGGCGTCAGGGGTTCAGCGATCTCTCTGTCCGCCATCTCGACGCGGTGGCAGAAATGAAATACTTCGGCCAGAGCGAATCGCTTCCCGTACCCCTGCCGGCGGGCCGATTGAGCCGGGCCGACTTGCTGGACGTCTCGAAACGCTTCGATGCGCTGCACCAGGAAACCTTTGGCTACGCCTCGCCGGCCGAAGACCGACAATTTGTCATGGTTAAGGTTGTCGGACGCGGGATCACGGAGGGAGACCGCGTACCTGAGGCAATTCGGCGCGCCGACAAATCGGCACCTTCGCCACCGGCCCGCCAAACCTATTTCGGCCCACCCGGTGGGTGGGTGACGACACCCGTGTCCGGACGCGACGAAGTGGGAGCGGAACCCGTCGCCGGACCCTGGATCATCGAGGAGTTCGACGGCACCGTGGTGGTCGCCCCCGGCTGGACGATGCGTCGGGACACATGGTCGAACCTAATCCTGGACCGCGTACCATGAACCGCAGTGTAGAAGCCATGGACCCGTTAACCCGCGAGCTTCTCTATAAGGGGCTGGTCGGCGTTGCCGAAGACATGATGGTCACGGTGATCCGAACGTCGCGCTCGACGATCGTCAAGAACAGTCTCGATTTCTCAGCATGCATCTGCGACGCGGATGGCAACCTGGTTGCCCAAGGGCTGGCCCTGCCCGGGCACCTGGGTTCCACCATGCCGGCCCTGAAGGGATGTCTCGACCATTTCGGAGACGACATCGCCCCGGGCGATATTTTACTCAGTAACGATCCCTACGCCGGGGCGCAACACCTCAACGACCTGTTCATGTTCAAGCCAGTTTATGACGCGGCCGGCGAACGGTTAGGATTTCTCAGCCTAGTCGTCCACCATACCGACATGGGAGGGCGGGCGCCCGGCGGCCAGGCGACGGATAGTACCGAGATCTACCAGGAGGGGCTCCGAATTCCGCCCTCCAAGTTTCACTGCGGCGGCCGGCCCAACGTCACCCTCTACCGTCTCATCGAAGCCAATGTCCGGGTGCCTGATCAGGTGATGGCCGATGTCAGGGCCCAAGTGGCGGCGCTGGAGACCGGCGAGCGGCACTTTCGTCAAGTGGTGGAGGATTTGGGGCCGGCAACTGTGCGTCACGGCATGATGGAACTCATCGACCATGCCGAGCGCAT
This sequence comes from Rhodospirillales bacterium, assembly GCA_030754885.1. Taxonomy (GTDB): domain Bacteria; phylum Pseudomonadota; class Alphaproteobacteria; order Rhodospirillales; family JASLLZ01; genus JASLLZ01. Next base: position 71,341 of record JASLZL010000089.1, read on the forward strand.
GACGCGCGCTTCGATCTCCGCGCTGCCCGATGGAGAGGCCGAGTTCACGGAATGGAACGACGACTGCGGCTTGCCCAGCGAGCCGGTGAAGATTCGAGTAACGATTACCGTCGCCGGCGACACCATCGCGGTCGATTACGCCGGCACGGACGCCCAGACCAGCGGCTCCATCAACGCTAATATCGAATGGACCGCTTCTTGTACCTACGCGGCGATCAGAACGGCGCTGGACCCCTCAATACCGACCAACGCGGGGTTCTACCGGCCGGTTCGGATATCGGCGCCGCAGCGCTCTTTCGTGCACACCGAACACCCGGCGCCGGTGGGGTCGCGCGGCCAAGTAGGCTACCGCGTCCGCTCCGCCGTTCTCGGAGCCCTGGCCCTTCATTTGAAGGGGCGGGTGCCCGCCTGTATCGGGGGCTCGGATTATTGCTTCGCCATGTCGGGAAGGCGCCAAGACGGCCGTCCTTTCCTTTGTGTCGAAACCCACGTCGTCACCGGGCACGGCGGCGGGCCGGACCGCGACGGCCAGGATGCCGGTCCCTATTGCCTGGCCAATGCGGCCAACGTGCCGGTAGAGGTTCTGGAGTCCGAGTTTCCGTTGATCGTCGAGGAATACGGGTTTCTTCCCGGCAGTGAGGGGCCGGGCTGCTTCCGCGGGGCGCTGGGAATCGTCCGTCAATACCGTTTCTTGGCTGACTCTGTGCTCACCGTGCGCTCCGACCGCCAGCATGTCCAACCGTGGGGCCTATTCGGAGGCTCTTCCAGCACCCGGCCCCGGTTGCTCCTCAACCCCGGTGCCGCGGGCCGGGAGTTGCCATCCAAGTTCGTGCAACCGTTCTCCGAAGACCAGGTCCTGCGCGTCGAGATGGCGGGTGGAGGCGGCTATGGAAATCCCTTCGAGCGCGACCCGGGGGCGGTTCTGGACGACGTCCGCCAGGAGAAGATCGGCATTGCCCATGCCGAAGCCGCTTACGGGGTGGTTGTCGACCCCGTCGCCGTGGAGGTCGACAGGCCGGCAACGGCTCGATGCCGGCGGCGCCCCGCCAAGTCGACCTGTCCTTGACAGCCGCTTGCGCCGCCTGTGGGGCGTCGATAGGGTGCCCGGCGGGTACGTCCGCACTGCAACAGGGGCCGCCAACGACCCGCTTCCATGAACCCGGCAATTCCGTTCCACAAGGAGAATTCATGATGAAGAAAAATCGCCTCCTGACGAACGTGGTTTGCACTGTTATCGCTCTCGGTTTCATGGCCGCCGCAATTTCATTTGATGCCGCCGAAGGCGGCTTCAGGGTTGCCGAGACCTGGGCCAACTACCCCAAGCTTACAAGGGGCGGACTTCCAAGCGTTCTTTGATCAGTCCGCAGGCCAATGACCGATTTTGGATGCAAAGCAGACGTAAATCACTAGGCGGCAGGATGCCTGCTCATAGCCAAAAGCGGACTCAACCACCACACCCAATCCTATCACGAGGTAAGGCTCCGTCCTTCGCCGCTCCCCGGCTTCACTCAGCCGCTTCAATCTTGTCCTGGGTCTTGGTCTCGAAGTCGCTGGCGTCATGGCGTTCGCGGAGTTGCTCGTGTAACTCGCCGCGGACCCGGTTCACCATGCGGCCCCGCTTGGCCGAATCCCGGCTGTGGATTTCCTTCGCCCACCTCATCACATGCGTGTAGGATTCGACGTCCAAAAACTCAGCCGCGCCATACTGCTGGAATATTGCCAGCCCGCCGTACCAGGGCCAGATCGCGATGTCGGCGATCGTATACTCGTCGCCGCACATATAGCGGTTCTCAGCCAAATGGCGGTCGAGCACGTCAAGTTGGCGCTTCACTTCCATCGTGAACCGGTCGATGGGGTATTCGAACATCTCGGGCGCGTATGTGTAGAAATGGCCGAACCCGCCGCCGAGATAGGGCGTGCTGCCCATCTGCCAGAACAGCCACGACAGGCACTCGGGGCGTAGGGCCGAATCGCTCGGCAGGAAGGCGCCGAATTTTTCCGCGAGATAGAGCAGGATCGAGCCCGACTCGAACACGCGGGTCGGCGGCTCGGTGCTGTGATCCATCAGCGCGGGAATCTTGGAGTTCGGGTTTATTTCGACGAAGCCACTGCCGAACTGATCGCCGTCATTGATCCTGATCAGCCAGGCATCGTATTCGGCCCCCTCATGGCCCAGCGCCAGGAGCTCCTCCAGCAGGACCGTCACTTTCACGCCGTTGGGCGTCCCGAGCGAGTAAAGCTGCAACGGGTGCTTACCCACGGGTAATTCCTTCTCGTGCGTGGGGCCGGCGATGGGGCGGTTGGTGCTCGTATAGGCCCCGCCGTCCTGTCCTTCCCATTTCCAGACCTTGGGCGGTGTGTAGGTTGCTGATGCCGTCATGCTGCGAACTCCGTTTCTTTGGCCGTGAACAGGCCGACTGCACGGCCAGTGTGCCTGCTATTATCGCAAATGTCGCGGATCGAACTCTACCGGGAAAGTGAAGGTTAATTCGTCGCTGGCGATCTCCGGCGGGATCGGCGGAACCGGCGAGGAGCGCTCCATCATTCTTTTGACCGCCCTGTTCAGCAAGTACCATTCTGATTTCTTGACCAGAAAGTGATAGAGAATTTTACCCTGCCGGTTTATGGCGAACTTGACCGTCACCGTGCCTACCAGATTGTACATTGCGGCTTCGCGTGGGTAGGCCCCATGCCGCCGAAGCCAGAGCATCACCTGATCCTCGTAGTTTAGTTCACGCACTTCGCCCGTTCTGCTGCCCGATGCCGTGCCGACTCGACTTCCCTGGCTAACGAAGGCCAGTCCGCTTGCGGTATTTTCTTGTTTCTTTGGCTTGCCGCCGTCGGTCTTTGCGCCCTGCCGCTCGGCGTCAGCACGGGGCGTTTTAGCTTGCGCCGCCGGCTGGGTCATCTCGGGCGGTCCCTGCACCGAAAGCCGCCGACCCAGCGTTTCAAGTTCCGGCATAAGGGCGGGGGGCTTCGGCTTGCGTTTCGAGGTCGGTGCCGCAGCAATTATCGTCTCCGGCTTCTTAGCTTGCTCAACCTTCTTGGTCGCTGGCTCGACTTCCTTCGTAGGCGTGCTCATAGTCTGTTCCGAGACAGGCTTGTCGGTCGGCTTCGGGGGTTCTGGTTGTTCAGTTTTCTCAGCGTCCGATCCCGGCTTACCCTCGCCAGCGACAAAACTCTGAGCCAGGGTTTCGCGTGTCCTCTGAGCCGGGGCTTGTTCCTTCAGCGCAGCTCTACCGGGCTCCTCGCCCGAACTATTCCCTGAATTTCCAAGCAGGACGAAAATGCCGTTGGCGCCCGGCGACGGCTTGTCGTCCAAGTCGAATATTCCGCCGCCACGATAGACGGGCTCGCTGCCCGGTAGGCTGATCGAATATAGGAAGGCAACGAAATGGGTCGCGAACGCCAGGCTGAAGGCGATCATCCAATGCTGTTGGCGCAGGCGGATCACCCGTCGGGCTCCAGTGTAAGCAGCATGACGCGACGCACGCCGACCGCCTCGATCAACTCCATTACCTCGACCACGCGGGCGGCATCGACGCGGCCGTCCGCTTTGATACGAAAGACAGCGCCGGAATTTTTGGCCAGTTTGTCCGAGACGGCGAGCTGTAGATCGACCACGTCCACTTCTATGTTATCGATCGCGACGCGGCCGTCGGCGCCAACCAAGATGACCGTGTCATCCAACGAAGTTTGGAATTCGCTCGTAGAGCTTGGCGGATTGACGTTGAAGTAATCCACCGCGTGCAGAGCACCGGTCATGATGAAGAAAATCAACAGCAAGAAGACGACGTTGATGAGCGGCAGAATCCTATCGGGCTCTTCTTCCTGTTCTCGGATTTTCAACTGCATGGATTAACGGTTCCGTGACAGTGAAACGTTGGTGGCACCGATTGTGCGAAGGAGATCCAGCGTGTTGACGGCACGCTGCAGCGGGACACCGGTATCGGAGCGAATAACGACGCTCTGCTCACGGTCTCCCGCCAATTTTGCCGTCATGACGGATTGAAGTCCTTGTTTTGAGACTGGCTCGGATCCAACGACAATAGATCCATCGGATCTCAGGCTTATCAGGATGGCGCGTTTGTCAGACGTTGCCTCGCCCACCCCGCTCGAAACGGTGAGATCGATTGAGCGCCAATCGAGAAAGCTGGATGCCAGCATAAAAAAGACGAGCAGAATGAAGACCACGTCTATGAGTGGCGTCAGGGAGATCAAACGCCCCGTCGGTCGTTGCTGGCCAAATTGCATCGTCGGCTACTCTGCTGGCTGAGTGGCTTCCGCGCGGGAGCCGACCGATTGGCTGTCGCTAGTGGTAGCAAAGATTTGCGCCGTGAAGACCCGTGTCACGGCGTCCTCCATCGCCCGTTGCGCACGATAGATAACGCCTTCCATCCAATTGTGGGCGGCCGCCGCCGGTATTGCGATAATCAGCCCCGCCGCCGTGGTCAGCAGAGCGACCCATATTCCGCCCGACAGAATCGTGGGATCGACCTTGTTGCCGGCGTTCTGAAGAGCCTGAAAGGCGTTAATCATGCCAAGGACGGTGCCCAATAGGCCAATGAGTGGGCTAATATTGGCGATCAGAGCAAGTGGCCTGAGTCCGCTCCGAAGGTTGTCGAGCTGCAGCCCCGCCACGCGGGTGATTTCTTCTTTGACCAGATTTTCACTGCGTGCCCCCCCCACGGACCCCCGCAGCGCGACCTCGAGAACACGTGCGACGGGGTTGCGTTGACCACGAAGGATGCTCAAGGCTTTTCGTTTGTCGCCGTCATGCCAGTTGCGAAGTGCCGGTTCGACAAACCCGTGCGCGTGGACCCTGAGCATCCAGAACTGGATGAGCTTTGCGATGATGAGCGTCAGCGCCAATACGGAGATGACAAGCAGCAGATAGAGGACCGGCCCGCCATCTTCCATAATACGAAGTAACTGTTCGACAGCGCCGACCGGCACCGCCTCCGTGACGGCGACTGTCAGGGCTGTATTTGATTCTGCCATTGCTACGTTTCCTTTTTTTGCCGAGTTCTTCCTTTGCGGACTCGTTACAAGTCTTTACATCTCATTCGCGGGTTGCCGGGACCGGCCGGAAAGCCTCGGCACGACTTTCCGCCTTGGTGATTTGTCGATGATCCATTGATTGGCGCAGATCGTTGAGAATTTTTTGCGCCGATGTGCGCCCTTGCCGGGTGGCGAGAATGGCCCATTTAAGCGCCTCGGTGACATCCGTTTTCACCCCGCTACCGCTGGCGAAGCGCACCGCAAGCTTTTCCTGCGCCTTGGCATAACCCTGGTTGGCCGCTTTCCTGAACCATTTGACTGATACACGCGGGTCAGCCTCGACCCCAATACCGTCGCGGTATAGTTTTCCAAGGTTGTACTGCGCCTTCACGAAGCCCGCATTGCCAGCCTTCAGGAAAAGGGTGAGGGCGCGCGCATTGTCCTTTTCTACGCCGAGCCCGATGACATAGAGCTTGGCGAGGCTGTATTGCGAACGGATGAAACCACCTGATGCGGCGCGCTTTAGCCAATCTGCCGCCTTGCGGAAATCTTCCTCGCTACCGCGTTCGATAAAAAGCAGCGCCAAATTATGCTGCGCAATCTGGTGGTCCTGATCGGCGGCCTTTCTCCACCA
>JASLZL010000090.1 GCA_030754885.1 Rhodospirillales bacterium
GAACCAGGCGAAGCGTCACATGCGCAAATTCAACGGTGTTCCAAAGGCCCATTTCAGGCTATTTTTGAAGGAATGCGAGTGGCGTTTTAACAACAGTGACCCATCAATCCAATTAGCGCAATTGAGGCAATGGGTTAGGAAAAATATGGGCTAGTTATCTGGGACAGTCCCTATTTTAATCATCATCGGCTGGGCCAACCGGCGGGTAAGCACATCATCGCTCCTGCGCAATTGGGCCTTGGTCTATGCCGGCAACCTGGTCGGCGCTTTGGGCATGGTCGTCATGATCTATCTCTCAGGCGTCGCGCATCTGGGCCAAGACGCGTTCGCCGTCACCGCCATCAAGATCGCCGCCGCCAAGACGTCCCTGCCCTTCTGGGTGGCCCTGCTGCGCGGCGTGTTGTGTAACATTTTGGTCTGTCTGGCCATGTGGCTGTGTTTCGCCGGGCGCAGTGTGATTGACAAGATTTTTGCCGTTATCTTCCCCATCACCGCCTTCGTGGCGTTGGGTTTCGAGCACTCCATCGCCAACATGTTTTTCATTCCCTTGGGCATCGTCGTCGCCCAGGACCCGGCCTTTGCCCAGGCCGCGGCCGGGGTCGCGGCCGACACCTTGAACGTCGGTGGATTGGTCGCCAATCTGGTGCCGGTGACCATCGGCAACGTGCTTGGCGGTGGGGTTTTTGTCGCTCTCACCTATTACGTGATCTATCTGCACGGCAAGGATTGAGCCGTCGTATCTGGGCCCTTGATGATTAATGCTGGCGTACTATCATGCCTCGCTTGATATCCGGCCGACCGATAAATCAGGAACCCCGCATTTCATGAAACGCCCCGTCAAACGCGTCGTCTTTTATCTGGGAGTGGCCCTCCTTGTCGTCGCCGGCGTCATGGCCGGGCGCGACCTGATGGCACCGAAGGGCTGGCAGGTTGATGTCCCGTCGAGCCGGACCCAGGGCGCCGCCCTCATCGGTGGGCCTTTCACCCTGGTCGATCACACCGGCAAAGCGGTGACCGAGGCTGATTTTCGCGGCCGCTTCATGTTCATCTATTTCGGATTTACCTATTGCCCCGACGCCTGCCCGACGGCCTTGACCGCCATGGCCGAGGCCCTTGATATCATCGGACCGGCGGCGGATCGGATCGTGCCGGTGCTGATCTCCATCGATCCCGAGCGCGACACGCCCGAACAGTTGGCCATGTACGTCCGCCATTTCCATCCTTCCCTAGTCGGGCTGACCGGCAGCGCCGATCAGGTGGCGGCCGCGGCCAAGGCTTTTCGGGTCTATTACGCCAAGGCTAAGGAAGAAGGATCGGACGAAGGCGATTACACCATGGATCACACCTCCATCATCTATTTGATGGGACCGGACGGTAAGTTCCGCGTCCATTTTTCCGGTCACGCCACCAGCCCGGAAGACTTGGCGAAGGGGATCTTGGATGTCCTTTGAGCGGGCCATCCCCTCGCCGCCTGGCAATAAGCAAGACCGAAGTGGAGGCGACGCTCCCTTCTGGCGGCGCAAGAGCCTGGCCGAGATGACGCCCGAAGAATGGGAATCGCTTTGCGACGGCTGCGCCAAGTGTTGTCTGCACAAGTTGGAGGACGCCCAGTCGGGTGAAATAAGCTGCACCAACGTCGCCTGCCGACTGCTTGATACCGAAACCTGCCGCTGCACCAACTATGGCGGGCGTTCCAAACTCGTCGACGACTGTGTCCGCCTTCATGCGGGAAACGTGCGCGAGCTGACGTGGATGCCGTCGACCTGTGCCTATCGCTTGATCGCCGAAGGCAAGGACCTGCCCCAGTGGCACCATCTGGTCTCGGGCGACCCCGAAGCCGTACATCAGGCCGGGCGCTCGGTGAAGGGCCGCGTGGTCTTTGAAGAGCAGGCCGGCGACCTGTGGGACCACGTGGTAAAGTGGCCCGAATAAAAAGCCGCCCCCCGTCCCGTCGTAACAAGGAGCCATCTTGTGATTAACGAAACGAAGCCTAACTTGAGCGGTGTCTTCGCCGCCGCCCTGACCCGGCAGAATGCCGACGGTTCTCCCGACCTTGACGGCATGGCGCGCCATTGCCGCTGGCTCCTGGCGAACGGCTGTGACGGCCTGGCCATTCTGGGCACCACCGGCGAGGCCAACTCGTTCTCCGTCGCCGAGCGCATCGCCATCATGGAATCTCTGGTCGAGGCGGGCATTCCCGCCTCGGTCATGATGCCGGGGACCGGCTGCTGCGCCATCCCCGACACCGTGACCTTGACCAAGCGCGCCGTCGAGCTGGGCGCCGCCGGCGTCCTTGCCCTACCGCCGTTCTATTACAAAGGGGTCAGCGACGACGGCCTGGTCGCCGCCTTTTCCGATGTTATCGAGCGCGTCGCTGACGATCGCCTGCGCCTTTATATTTATCATTTCCCCCAGATGGCCGGGGTGCCGATCCCCCATGGGGTCATCGAAGAGTTGTTGAAACGCTATCCCAACACGGTCGCCGGCATGAAGGACTCGTCGGGCGACTTCGACAACATGGCGGGGGCCGCCAAGGCCTTTCCCGGCTTCGAGGTGTTCAGCGGCGCCGACGATCTTTTCCATCCCCTGCTCAAGGCCGGCGGGGTCGGCTGCATCACCGCGTGCTGCAATATCGCCAGCGCGTTGTTGGGCAAGCTTTACGCCACCTGGCGCGAGCCCGGCGCCCAGGCCCTCCACGAACAGGCCACCAATGTGCGCAAGATATGCGCGTCCTACCCCTTAGTTCCGGTGTTGAAGGAAACCATGGCGCGCCACACCGGCGACGACGGATGGCGGGCCATGCGCGCACCGGTGATGGCGCTGACCGACGCCGATGCGCGCGAATCGGCCGACAAGCTGGCGGCAACCGGGCTCGTCGTGTCGCCGGTGCCGTGAAGCGCGCACCTAGAGCAAATCCCGAGCAGATGGAATCGTCTGCGACGACGTATTTGCGGTTAAAACAAGGAGGTAGAGACTTTTCGGTGAACGCATGTGAACGGAAAATGCTCTAAGGACAATCTGGTCCTCGACATCGAGGGCCGCGCCGTTCCTCTCAGGATACGCCGCAATGCGCGGGCGCGGCGCCTTATCTTGCGCATCGACGGTGAAAGGGACGGCGTCGTCGTCACCCTGCCCGGGCGCGTACCCGTCGAAGAGGGCCTGGATCTGGCACGCGGCAAGGCGGCGTGGATCGTCCGTCAATTGGACCGGCTGGCGCCCCGCGTTCCCTTCGCTGACGGCGCCGTGGTTCCCATCCTCGGGGACGATCATCGCATCCGCTTTGATCCCACCGGGCGCCGGCCGGTAAGCCGGGGCACGGGTGAGATCGTGGTCACCGGGCGCCCCGAACACTTGGCGCGGCGCCTGACCGACTGGCTGAAGGGCGAGGCAAGAAGCCTCATCGCGCCCCTGGCCCACGCCAAGGCCCAATCCCTGGGCCGGTCGCCCGGGGCCATCACGCTGCGCGATACACGCTCGCGCTGGGGCTCGTGCTCGGCGGACGGCAAGCTCTCGTTCTCGTGGCGCCTGGTGATGGCGCCCGAACATATTTTGGATTACGTCGTCGCCCACGAGGTGGCGCACCTGGTGGAACGAAATCACGGGCCGAGATTCTGGGATTTGGCCGCACAAATGACCGGCGACGTCGAGACCGCCCGCGCCTGGCTCAACGCCTTCGGAGCGCGGCTGCATCGCTACGGTTGAAGTGTATAGTTGCGGCACCAGCCCGCACCCCCACCCGGCCACCCACGGCATGGTAGGCTTGGGGTGGCCGGGTGGGGGCGCGGGCTGGAACCGGGCACCAAATTAGGGCGCAACCTTCGGATAGATTTCCCTGTCCGGGTGGGTACCATGGGGGCATGGAAAATATTACGACACTCCCCAAAGAAGACGACGCGCGCTGGCAAGCGGTGATGGCGCGCGATGCCGGCTTTGACGGCGCCTTTGTCTATGCCGTCGAAACGACCGGCATCTTTTGTCGCCCGTCGTGCCCTTCGCGCCGGCCCGGACGGCATCGGGTCGCCTTTTTCGCCGTACCCGAGGCGGCGGCGCGGGCCGGTTTTCGGCCCTGCAAGCGGTGCCGGCCCGAAGACGCGCCGGGCGCCGATAAAACACTCGCCACCGTGCGCCGACTGTGCCGCATCATCGAAGAGGCGGACGAGGGCATTCCGACCCTGGCCACCCTCGGCGCGCAAGTCGGGCTCAGTCCCCATCACCTGCAACGCCTGTTCGCCCGCGTCATGGGGATCTCGCCGCGCCAGTACGGTGCCGCCCTGCGTCTGGGCCGGGTCAAGGAAGTCCTCAAGGACGGCGAGCCGGTGAGTGCCGCCCTTTACGGCGCCGGCTATGGATCATCGAGCCGGCTTTACGAAAAAGCGCCCGACCACCTGGGTATGACGCCGGTGTCCTACGCCAAGGGCGGCAAGGGCGCCGCCATCGCCTACGCCATTGCCGCCAGTCCGCTGGGCCGGCTTTTGGTCGCGGCGACCGAGCGCGGCGTTTGCATGGTCAGCCTGGGCGACGACGATGCCGCGCTGGAAAAGGAGCTGGCCAACGACTATCCGGCCGCCGCCATCCGCCGCGACGACGGCGCGCTGGGCCAACGTCTGGGTGCCATTCTGGCCCACTTGGAAGGCCGCCAACCCCACGTCCAATTACCGCTCGACGTACGCGCCACGGCCTTTCAATGGCAAGTCTGGCAGCGCCTCTGCGCCATCCCGATGGGCGAGACCCGGACCTATGGCGAGATCGCCGCCGATCTTGGCCGTCCCAAAGCGGCGCGTGCCGTCGGACGGGCCTGCGCCACCAACCCGGTATCCCTTGTCGTGCCCTGCCACCGGGCGGTCGGCGCCGACGGCGCAGTGACCGGCTACCGCTGGGGCGTCGGGCGAAAGAAGGCATTGTTGGAACGGGAAAAGGAATTGGCGGGGTGATCGGAAATAGGTCCCCTTATTTCGCCTTCACCACCCGCGCGTGGCGGTGGTTGAGGGAACGGGATCGACAAGGGCACCGAGACGGCGCGCCGCGGTGCGGGCGAAGCTGAGAACCTGATGGCGCCGCCGGTTGCCGTTCATGGGAATGGCGGGTGCTGGGCGCAGGACGGCGGCGTCGTAGGCGTCGGCGATCAAGATGCCGCAGTCCGCATCCAGGACCTCGACGGGAAACCCCTCCGCCACGGCGAAGTAGAAGGCGTCGCAGAAGGGACGGTATTCGGGCCACTTGGCGTCGGCCCGATAGTCGGCGAGGGACGACTTGATCTCGACGATGACGAAGTGCGCCGCGCCGTCGAGGCCGATGACGTCGGCGCGACGCCGCGATTTGAGCTTGAACTCGGTGAGGCTGTCGTATCCCATGTCGGCGAGCAGCCGGCCCACGCCACGCGCCATGGCGGTGGCCGAACCGGCGTCGGCAAGCGGCAGTATGTTCGCGTATTGTTCCGGCATGCCTTTTTCATACACGCAAAGGCCGCTTGGGGAAAGCCGGTTCCCGCCCTGTCCCCTTGGCGGGTGTGACCGGGCGGTGTTTAATTGCCTCGTCGACAGGTTCAGGAAGGGACGGATGTGAAGCAGGCTCAAGAGACCATCACCGTCCCCGGCCGGGGGCCGGGATTGCATGAGATCACCACGACGATTTGCGACTGGACCCAAGCCCAAGGCATCGCCGTTGGGCTGCTTAGCGTCTATTGCTGCCATACTTCGGCGTCCCTGATCATCCAAGAGAACGCCGATGGGGACGTGCGGCGCGACCTGGAAACGTTCTTTGCCAAGCTGGTGCCAGAAGATCCGGCCCTCTACCGTCACACCACCGAGGGACCCGACGACATGCCGGCCCATATCAAGGGGGCGCTCACCGCCACCAGCCTTGCCATCCCGGTCGCCGGCGGCCGCCCGGTGCTGGGCACTTGGCAAGGCATCTATCTGTTCGAACACCGGACCCGGCCCCATCGGCGCCAGCTGGTGCTGCATCTGATCGGTGAATAGGCGCGGATTGGTTCCGGAGGTTTTTCCATGCCCCCTTGGCGAGCACGCCATGTCGGTGTTTAATCCCACTTAGTAAATATAATAATTCCACTTTGGACATAAGAAGGGAGGAACCAACGTGACAGCAATCGCAGAAAAGCTTGAATTTCCGCCGCTCCACGACCAAGTCGGGGCCGAGGAATGGGAGACCCGCGTCGACCTGGCCGCCTCGTACCGGCTGGTCGCCCATTACGGCTGGACCCATCTTACCGGCAATCACATTTCGGCCCGGGTGCCGGGCACCAACGACCAATTCCTGATCAACCCCTATGGCCTGATGTACGAGGAGATCACCGCCTCGAGCCTGGTCAGGGTGGACCTGGAAGGCACCATCCTCAACGACACCGAATACACCATCAATCAGGCCGGTTATGTCATCCACAGCGCCGTCCACGCGGCGCGCCACGATGTCCAATGCGTCCTTCATACCCATACCGAGGCGGGCATGGGCGTCTCGGCCCAGGCCGCCGGCCTGCTGCCCATCTCCATGAGCGCGCTCCGCTTTTATGAGCGCATCGGCTATCACGACTATGAGGGCGTCACCCTGGACGTGGAGGAGCGCGATCGCATCGTCGCCGACTTGGGCACGCACATGGCCATGATCCTGCGCAATCACGGATTATTGACCTGCGGGCGTTCCATCGGCGAGGCCTTCCTCCTCATGTACAATTTGGAGAAGGCCTGCGCGTCGCAGCTCGCCGCCCTGGCCGGACCCGGCGACATCGTCATACCGCCGCCCGAGGTGTGCGAAAAATCGGCCGGGCAGTCTTGGAGAGGCAACCACGGCGATTCGGCCTGGCCGGCATTGGTCCGCCAGATGGACCGGTTGGATCCGTCGTTCCGCCAGTGACGCGGCGTCGTTAGAGCATTTTCCAATCGCTCGCGCTCACGGAGAATGCTCTAACATATTGATTTTACGCAAATTCGTCGTCGCAAACGATTCCGTTTGCTCGGGATTTGCTCTAGGCGCGAACGTAAAGCGGCATCCGGACCACGGTCGCCGTTAGACGCTCGCCCAGGACCTCGACCTCGAGCGCCGTGCCGGGTTCGGCCAGTTCGACCGGGAGGAAAGCCAGGGCGATGCTTTTCCCGACCCGGTGGCCGTACCCCGTACTCAGCGTCAGGGCGACGGCGCGGCCGTCGGCGAAGATTGCCTCATGACCCCATATCCAGGCACCGCTTTCCCCGATCTCGACAACAAGCCCCACCAGGCGGCGCTGCGCGCCCGAGGCGGCGCGCTTGATCAGCGCCTGGCGGCCGATGAAATCGCCCTTCTCAAGGTCAACCAAGCCGTCAAGACCGGCTTCGGCGGGCGTCGTGGTCAGGACAAGTTCGCTTTTCCAGCTCGCCCGGCCGACCTCGAGGCGCAGGGAATCGGCGGCCCTGAGACCAAAATCGGCGACCGGCTCGGCGCCCGCCATGAGGGCGTCGTAAAGCGCCCCTTGGTGCTCGATGGGATGGTGCAACTCCCAGCCCGTCTCGCCCCAGGCGTCGACGCCGGTCAGACGGATCGTCGCAAACCCCAGATCGGCCGGACGTGCCGTCATCAAGGGGAAGGCCTCGCCGGGCGCCTCGGTGCCGGTTAGCCCGGCGAGCACCTCTGGTGCCCGTGGACCGGCGATCAGCAGCACGCCAAAATCTTCGCTAACGACATCGATGGCGACCCCTTCGGGCGGACAATGACGGCTGAGCCAATCCAGGTGATGGTTCTCGGCCACCGCCGGGGCGCACAAAGCGAAGCGGTCTCGGCCGAGGCCCGTCACGGTGAGGCGGCCCTCGATACCGCCTTCGGGGTTGAGCATGAGGCCTTCGGCCACGGCGCCTTCGGTCACGGGCAGGGCCGTGGCAAGAAGGGGGTCGAGGAAGGCCCGGGCACCCGCGCCCGAGACGTCGAACTTGGCCATGGCGGTCAGGTCGAGGACGCCGGCGCCTTGGTGGACGGCGCGGCACTCGGCGCCTACCTGGTCGAACCATGGCGGCCGCGCGTAGGGGGACGCACCGTCTTCGGCCGCGGCGCCGGCGGCCGCCATGAGGGGACACTCCCAGCCGTTGCGCGCGGCGAAGACGGCGCCCCGGGCCACGAGCCGCTCGTAAACGGGACTGGTTTTCGCCGGCCGGCCGGCCTTGTGTTCGCGGTCCGGGCCATGGATGGCGTAGCCGAACATATATGATTCCTTCACCCTGGCGTAGGTATAGGGCGGGTCGGCGTAAACACCGAAGCGACGCAGATCGAACATCCACAGGTCCATGTCGGGCTGTCCGTTGACGATCCATTGCGCCATCAACTGGCTGGCCGCCGGGCCGTGGGTAAAGCCGCCCGTGATGCCGGTATGGGAAAAGAAATTGGTCAGTCCCGGCACCGGGCCCATCAAGCCGTCGGTGTCGGGGCTGCGTCCGGTGGGACCGCACAGCACGTTCTTGATCCCGGCCCGGGCGAGGACCGGGACACGGGCCAGGGCGGCGCCGACGCTTTTCTCGACCCGCTCCACGTCTTCGGCCAAGGTGTCCTGGCCGAAGTCGGGGGGGATGCCGCCCGTGGCCCAGAACACGGGCGCCTCCTCATAGACGCCGATAAGGATCCCGTCACGTTCCTGGCGCAAATAGAAGGGTCCGTCGAGGCCGCGCAGAACGGGAAGCTCGCCCTCCAGCTCCGTGATCTCGGGAATCGCTTCGGTCACCAGATACTGAAGCTCAATGGCAACAAGCGGCAGGGAGGCCCCGGCCAGGGCGGCGATTTCGGCCCCCCACAGGCCGGCGGCGTTGACAACGACGCCGGCGGTGATCGTGCCCTTGTCGGTCTCCACGTCCCAGTCGCCGCCCGGCCGTTGCTCAAGGCCGATGACTTTCGTGTGGCGGTTGATCTCGGCACCGCCCTGGCGCGCCCCGATGGCAAACGATTGGGTTGCCATGTTGGGGTCCACATGGCCGTCGTCGGGGGTGTAAAGGGCGCCGACGGCACCCTCCAGCGAGATCGGGGGATAAAGCCGCTTGACCTCATCGGGGGTGAGTATTTCGTGGGCGATGCCAAGCACCTTGGCCATACCGGCAAAGCGTCGGCATTCCTTCATTTGCTCGGCGTCGAGCGCCAGGCGGATGCTGCCGACCTTGTGGAAGCCCGAAGGCTGGCCGGTTTGGGCCTCCAGGCCCTCGTACATTCTGGTCGTCCTGAGGTGCAGCGCGCTAAGGAAGGGGCTGGAGCTGAAATGAGTGCAGCAGGCGGCCGAATGCCATGTCGTGCCAGCCGTCAGTTCGTTCTTCTCTATCAACATGCAATCGCCGACGCCGAGCCGCGTCAAGTGGTAGAGAAGCGAACAGCCGATAATGCCGCCGCCAATCACCAAATTATCTGTTTGGTGTTTCATATTTCCCCCCTATGCGGGGCTAGATTAGGTTAATTTTTTACGCGATGAAACTCACCCGCCACCGCATGACAACGGGAAAAGGGTGTGTTACCATTTACGGCGTCGGGTCAGGAGGACAGGTGTTGCCGGCGACATTGAGCCCCGACCGATAGCACGACTGAAATTCGCGCCGGATAAAATGCAGGGAACTGGACATGAGTAAAAAGTATAAGTGGATCACGGGTGTTTTATGGCTGGTGTGCACGATCATCGTGTTCGCTAGCGTACATCAGTACGAGTTGTCCTCCATCGCGTCCGACGCAGAGGCAGATCAATCATTCAAGGGCTATGGCTCGTTTATCGGTGGGGGCTATAATTACTTTAAGGTTGGCGCAGTCTCGATCTTCGGTTCCGCCATCTCGTTTTGGTTGATCTCGTTCATGATGAAAACCTTCATAAATTTGACGCGCAAAAAGACCAGTGAAGAGTTGTCACGCTAGCCGCCAACCCCAAACGCCGACAATAATATCGACAGCGTGACCACCGAGGCCAGGGTGGAAACGACGACCGCGACCGACGACCGCTCCACATACACACCGTGCCTTTGTGCCAGGACAAAGGGATTGATGCCGGTCGGCAAGGCCGCCAGCACGACCCCGCCAATGGCCCAGGCCGGCTCCACGGCGAAGACGTGGACAAGCATCACCCAGGCGATCAGGGGATGGACGATCAGCTTGAGGGCGCAAAGTGTAACCACCTCGCCGACGTCGCGGCGCACCGAGCGGCCGACCAAAAACAATCCGATGGCGAACAGCGCGCCGGGGCCGGCGGCCTGACCGAGCAGAAGACAGAACGTATCAACCGGTGCCGGAAGCGCCCATCCACTGAAAGCCCAGGCGAACCCCAGAACGGCCGAGATGAGGAACGGGTTGCCGGCCAGGGCACGGACGACGCCCGACACTTTGCCGTCCTTTTGCCCGGTATCGACGAGAGCCGTCAGCGCCGCGTCCACGCCACCGATGACAATGGCCGCCATCACCACCGTCGTCACCACGGCCGGCAGCGTCCCTTCCGGCCCGAAAGCAACGACAAAGAGCGCAATGCCCATATAGCCGGTGTTGGCGAAGATCGACGCCATTCCAAACAGTGTCGCCTGGGCCGGATCGCGGCGAAATCCGAAGCGGGCGACGAAGACGGCAAGGCCCGCCGTTGCCAGGGCGGCGAGCAGGTAGGCGGCGATATAGGGTCCATTGAAGCTGATCGCCGGATCGATGGTGGCAATGGCGCGAAAGAGCAGGACCGGCATGGCGATCCAATAAACGAAACCGTTCAGCGCCTCGCTGCTGGCCTCGCCCAGGAGCCCCCGGCGACCCGCCAGGTACCCCGCCCCGATGATACCGAAAACCGGCACTACAATGGTGACGACCGCTTCCAAAGACGTGCCCTTCGACGAAACGAACGGGACCGCCCGTCAGTGGCGCAGAATCTTGCCGACGAAATCCTGGCAACGGGATGTTTGCGGATTGTCGAAGATCTGCTCCGCCGAGCCCACTTCGATCACTTTGCCTTCGTCCATCATGATGACCTCGGTCGATATCTCACGAACGAACCCCATCTCGTGCGATACGATCATCATGGTCATGCCGTCCTTGGCCAGGATGCGGATGGCGTCCAGCACCTCATTGACCAGCTCCGGATCAAGTGCCGACGTGACCTCGTCGAGGAGTAGGATTTCCGGCCTCAGCGCCAAGGCGCGGGCAATCGCCACGCGCTGCTGCTGGCCGCCCGACAGCTCGTCAGGGTAGGAGTGCAGCTTGTCGCCGAGGCCCACCTTGCCGAGCAATTCAATGGCTTCTTTCTCCACCTTTTGGGCGTCGCGCTTGCGGATCTTCACCGGCGCGATGGTGACGTTGCGAAGCGCATCCATGTTCTGGAACAAATTGAACTGCTGGAACACGATGGAGAAGCGGTCGCGCAGCGCCTTGACGCTCTTCTTGTTGCCATAATCGACCTCGTCCCCGTCCAGCTTGACATGGCCCGCCTTGGGCTTCAAAAGCCCCATGATGACCCGCAACAAGGTGCTCTTGCCCGAGCCCGAAGGGCCGATCACGCTGACGATCTCGCCTTTGCCGACCTGAATGCTGACGCCGTCCAGGACCAAAATCTTGCCGTCGTAGGTGGCGGTCAGGCCATCGACTTCCAAATGATGCAAAGCGTGTCTCCTTTAAATGGTCGCGTCGTCGAAGGGTTGACGGGCGGCCTCCCGTCAAGTCCCCCGCAATTCGTACGCCGTCGCCCCTACCTCAAACTCGGCCCGCTCGTCGCGGCGACGGGTGTGGAGGCGCGCCTCCATCCACCATCCGAGCCGGGTCATCGGATAGGATAGGATAAAGTAGAGCACAAGCACCGTGCCGAACGAGAGAATGGCCGAATAGCCGAGGTTGTTATAGTACTTGCCGGCCTGAGTCAGTTCCAGGACACCGACCTGGGAGGTCAGCGCGGTGTCTTTGATAAACATCACGAAAAAAGCGAAGGCGGGCGGCAAGACGACCTTCCAGGCCTGGGGCAAGATGACGTGACGGAGCGTTTGTAAGCGCGAGAAATTCATCGCATCGGCGGTGTCCCATTGGGTCTGGTGGACGGAATCGAGGCCGGCGCGGATGATCTCGCCGATGAAGGCGGTGGAAATGATGACGATCGAGATACAGGCAATGGTAAAAAGCGAAAAATCCAAGCCGAACCCCTTGACCGTGAACATCACCAGGAACAACAGCACGAGGAACGGCACGCGGCGGAATGTCTCGACGTAGAAAATCACGGTCATGCGGACGGGCCAGAACATCAACCCCGGCGTCCTGCGAAAGTAGACCACGATCATGCCGAAGATGAAGCCCAGGCCGCATCCGATGATGGTCATGGTCAGCGTCGTCATCATGGCGCGGAACAGATAGACGGCATTGTCCCAAACGTAGAACTCAGCCGACTGTTCGAGAAAGACGTCGAATATATCGAGAAAGCCTTCGTACATCAGAAGACCTTTACCTTGACCCGGAAGGCCCAGCGGCCAATGACCACCAGGATGGAACTCGCCAAGATGGTGATAGCGACGTACATGCCGGCCGCGATGGTATAGAGCTCGATGGAGCGGAACGTCTCGGCGGCGCGGTTGAAGACCCGTCCCGTCAGTTCCTCGACGCCGAAAATGGCGGCCATGGCGGTGCCCAGAATCATCCAAATATACCAATTGGAAAGGGGCGCAAACAGCACCTTGGCGATGTGCGGCACGATCACATAGCGAAGCTGCTGCAACAAGGTGAAGCCCATGGTTTCGGCCGCCTCCAACTCGGTTTTGTGGACCGAGACGAAGCCGCCGCGCATGATTTCGGTCATGTAGGCGCCGGAATTAAGGGCGATGTTCAACAAAATCGTATGATAGGGCGACAGCAGAATGCCAAATTCGGGCAGGCCGAAGAAAATGAAAAACGCCGTCACCAGGCCCGGCGTATTGGTGAAGAATATGACATACCAATTGATCAGCTTGACCGTAACCGGTCCGCCATAGGTCTTGCCCAGCGCGCCGAACAACCCGATGGTCGCCCCCGACCAAAAGCCGATAAACGACAAGTGAAGGGTGATCCACGCGCCGCCCAAGAGGTAGGGCACCTCGATGAACGCTTCGCCCCATTGAAAGGTATAATTCATCTATGCGGCCGGTCTATCGACTGGACGAATCGTGAAAAGAAAAAGGCCGCCGCCAAGGCTTGATCACAGCCCTGGCGACGACCCTTTTGAAACGCGGACGGCTTACCAGTAAGGCTGCGCCTTGACCGCTACGATGGGGGGCACCCCGTAGTGCTTCTCCCACAGATCATTGTGGGTTCCGGGGTCTTGAATCTCCCACATGGCGGAATTGAGGAACGACAGCAAGGAGTGGTTGCCCTTTGCCACCGCGATCGAGCAATAAGACGTCTTGATGATGTTGGGCAGAATGACCCAATTCACGCTCGGGTGGGCCCGTAACAGCGCCGGATAGAAGTCCAGGTTGGCGATCAGGCCGTTGGCCCTTCCTTGCGCGACGGAGCGCACCATGTCGGCCGGGTTATCGACCAAGAGAAGCTTGGCCTTGGGCACATTCGCCTTCACGAACCGGACCGGACCGCAACCCCGGCATCCGGTCAAGGTGTATTTCGGATCGTTGAGGTCCTGCCACTTGGTCACGCCCTTGACCTTGTCGGTCAAAAGGACGGCCAGGTTCTCCGTATGGAGAGGCACGGTAAAGTCGACCACCTTCATGCGCCGCGAATTACGCGTGATCGCGCCCATGCCGAAATCGGTCAGGCCGCCGACCACGGCGGGAACGCGCGCCGGAACGTCGGTCGGCACGAACTCGATCTTGACGCCCATCTTGGCCGCCAACAGCTTGGCGATGTCGATGTCGAAACCTTCCCATTCGCCCTTGGTATTGCGTGAGCTGAGGGGCGGAAGATTGGGGGTGGTTCCGACCTTGACGGTGCCGGATTTGATGATCTCGTCGAGGGTGCGGGCGTCGCTCCCCGTCGGGACGAAAAGCATGATCGCCGCAGCGGCGACCGCCGCGGATTTCAGTATCGTTTTCAACATGGTCCTCTCCTGTTAGCATTTGCTGCCCATCGAACACCGATTGGGTTCATGCGTCGCGAAAAGCAACGCACTCACGTCATTGGCTCTCTATGGGAGCCTCCCTGAATCGGGACAATCGAGCATTCGCTCATTAGAATGTCAACAAGTTTAGTCCGCCGCCGGAGCGTCCGTTCCCAGGGCCAGGGCCTTTTCGCGGATGCCTTGCAGGATTTCGAGACACCGTTTCGCCGCCGCCTCGCCGCCGGCCACGTTGCCCCGCGCGTGGAGAGGGCGCAGGGTCTCAATCTCTTCCAGGCCGTCGAGGAACGCCGCCCCCGCCACCAGGCCAAAGTGCTGGCGGTCGAAGGCGGTTTCGAAATAGGCGTGTATCACGTCGCTGTCGTCGTCGGTCAACTCCACGAAATGGAACGCGGCGTTGATCCAATGGGTGACCGCCAGCATGGCGCCGTCGATGATCATCTCGTAATCGTCCGTCCGGCACTTGGCCAAAGAGCGTTCGATGCGTTCCGCCTTGGCCCGATGGCCTTCCGCGTTCATGGGCCGGCCTCCGCTTCACCATCCAAGATGAAGCGGGTAATCCCAAGCACCCTCAGATAGGCGGCATCGACCCCGCCGGTCAGGGCCGGCGTGATCTCCATGTCGCCGCGAACGCCCGGTTCGCGCACCGCCTCCAACTCGCGCAGCGCCGCGGCGGCAAGCGCCAGGCGGGGCGGAATCAGGCTTTCCACCTCTTCGTCCTCGACGTGCTCCAGATCGCCGAACGGGCGAATGACCGCCTCAAAATTACCGGGCTTGTCGCCGGGGCGGATATAGACCGGCAGGTTGTGGGGGAAACAATCCTCCGCCACGGTGGCGCCGAGGTGATGAAGGGCGGCGTTGAACAGGTTCATCGAGGCGCTGAGCGAAGCCCAGTACCAAAGCTCGTAATCGTCGGCCGGGTTGAGGCGCGAGCGCAGTCCGCCGAGACGTTCCGCCTTTTCCAGGTGATCCTCGATCTTCACGCCCGCCCCCCTCCTCGTCACCGGGTAATCCTAACGCATTGTGCGGCGCGACGGAACCGACCCAATTTGGCCACATTTGTGCGTTACGAACCAACCTGCCGGCGGGCTCGCTTGTGAGGCGCCGGGGATTGGATTAGAAAACGACCCATGGATAAAATTCGCATAATCGGCGGCAATCCGCTTAAGGGTTCCATTCCCATCGGAGGCGCCAAGAACGCCGCCCTGCCGTTGATGGCGGCATGCCTTTTGACCGCCGATACCCTGACGCTGTCCAATCTTCCGCGCCTGGCCGACGTTTCCACCATGGCGCGCCTGCTCGCCGATTTCGGCGTTGAGATCACAACCAACGGCGATGCCGAACGGGTCCTGGGATTGACCGCCGGTTCGGCCAATGGCACCACGGCGCCCTATGATCTGGTGCGCAAGATGCGGGCCTCGGTGCTGGTTCTCGGGCCCTTGTTGGCGCGTTACGGCAGGGCCAAGGTCTCTTTGCCGGGCGGCTGCGCCATCGGCACCCGGCCCGTAGATCTGCATCTCAGGGCGTTGGCCGAACTGGGCGCCGACATCGAACTCGACAAGGGGTATATCGAGGCCAAGGCGCCCGACGGATTGAAGGGCGCCCATATCGTCTTTCCCGTCGTCACCGTCGGCGGCACGGAAAATCTGTTGATGGCGGCGGTCCTGGCCCAGGGAGAAACGGTTCTAACCAATGCCGCGCGCGAGCCCGAGGTCGCGGACCTGGCCCATTGCCTGGTCGCCATGGGGGCCGAGATCGAGGGCATAGGGACCGACACGCTCCGCATCCAAGGGGTTTCGGCGCTGGGCGGGGCCGCCTATCGCGTCGTACCCGACCGCATCGAGACCGGCACCTATGCGGTGGCGGCCGCTGTCACGGGCGGCGATGTCGAGCTTATCGGCGCGCGCCTCGACCTCATGGTGGCCCTCGCCGGCACCTTGGAAAAGGCCGGGGTATCGGTGAGCGAAACCGAGGCGGGAATAAGGGTTTCCAGAAATGGCGGGCCCCTGACCGGGGTCGACGTGATGACCGAACCGTTTCCCGGCTTTCCGACCGACATGCAGGCCCAACTCATGGTCTTGATGGCGGTAGCGACGGGGGCGTCGATGATCACCGAGACGATCTTTGAAAACCGCTTCATGCATGTGCCCGAACTGAGCCGGATGGGCGCCGATATCAACGTCCACGGCGCATCGGCCATCGTCAGGGGAGTCGAAGGGCTGACCGGGGCGCAAGTTATGGCGACCGACTTGCGGGCTTCGGTCTCGCTGGTTCTGGCCGGCCTCGCGGCCACGGGCGAAACCATGGTCAATCGGGTCTATCATCTGGATCGCGGCTATGAACGGCTGGAAGAGAAGTTGGCTGCCTGCGGCGCCGTGATCGAAAGGCTCACGGGCTGATCGGCAGCCGGTTCTTTAGGGCTTCGTATCGCAAATTTGCAGCGGCGATATTGCCGGCTGTCATGGCGGCGGCAATTTTCAATTTCTTGTCGGCGGACCAGGCATTGCCCTGGGCGGCGGCAAGGCTCAGCCAAACATAGGCCTCACTCCGGTCAAGGGGAACACCGGCCCCAAGGCTGTACATGTCGCCTAAATTAAGCTGGCCGACGGTGTTTCCCCGTTCCGCCGAACGCCGATACCACTTGGCGGCCATCGCGGGATCGCGCCCGACGCCGTGGCCTTGGTCATAAAGGCCGGCAATCGCATTCATCGCGGCTGCGTTTCCCTCCGCCGCCGCCCCTTGCCACTCTTCCAACGCGACCCGATAATCGCCCCGGTCATAAGCCGCCAGGCCGTCACTTAGGCCGTCGGCGAAACACACCGGCGCGACAAGAAAAATGACGGCGGCAATGGTCAGCGCCCGACCCATATCCCGAAATCTTTTCCTCGGCGTTGCGCTCATGCAATGGAGTCTATTCGACCCCGCCGAGCCTGGTCGAGACACGGCGCTTCACATTCGGGTGAACGGTGGGGCATCCGATTACGAACGCGCGATATTCGGTCCCTGTCGAAGGACCGGCTTCAGTTTGTATTAAGATCGCTTGATATTCCGTGTTGCGCGATCATCTCAATGGAGGGACAATTATTGTGGAAGTCGGAGAAAACATCATGCCTGCCCGTCTGCTTTCAATTTTAGCGGTCATAACGCCGCTCTTCATCAATCCCTTATCGGCGGCGGAAACCGTCTACCGATTCGGTGTCGTACCGCAGTTCGAGCCACGTAAGCTGGCAAATATCTGGGTTCCCATCATCAAGGAACTGGAGAAACGCACCGGGCTTGAATTCACGATGGTCGGTTCGCCGAAGATTCCCGATTTCGAGGTCTCGTTCCTGGCCGGTGATTTCGATTTTGCTTATATGAACCCCTACCACGCCATGCTGGCCGGAGAAAAAAAGGGTACGTCCCCCTGATCCGCGACGGCGGCCGAGAACTCTTCGGCATCCTGGTTGTGCCCAAGGACAGCCCGATCCAGGACATCAGGGAACTCGACGGCAAGAGTGTAGCCTTTCCCGCGCCCAACGCGCTGGGCGCCTCGCTTCTGATGAGGGCGGAGCTTGAGACGGTCCACGGTGTCAAGGTAAAGCCGCTCTATGTCCAGACCCACTCCTCGGTCTACCTGAACGTCATCTTAAACAAGGCCGCGGCCGGCGGTGGTGTCTTAAGCACGCTCAAAGGCCAAAAGAAAGAAATTCAAGACAGGCTCCGCGTCTTCTATCAGACGCGGGCCATGGCGCCCCACCCGCTGACCGCCCATCCCCGGGTGCCACGGGAGCACAGAGAGGCCGTCAGGCAAGCGCTGCTGGAGATGACCGCAAGCGAGGAAGGGCGGACGCTTCTCAAAAAAATCCCCATGTTGGAAGCGATTGCGGCAAACCCGAAGGACTATCGGGTGCTCAAGGATTGGGGCCTGGAGCGCTTCTACGAAGGCCAATGACGTCAAACGTGTTCAAGAAATCCCCCCTGTTCGGATGAGGTCATGGTGAAGGGCGCCGGTTCCAAATGTTCTTAAGAACAAAGGTATTTTTAGTTGTTGCCGGAATCGGCCTGGTGCTCAGTATCTTGTTTTTTTCCGTTTTTATTCCGCGTGCGGACGAGAGCTCGCGGCGCATCCTGGAACGTCACACGCAGGGTAAGCTCGCCATCACCGCCGAGGTCCTGATCCCGCTTCTGATACAGAACCAGTACGCTGATATTCATGAAGGCCTGGATGTTCTGCTGGAGACCAATCCGGAATGGGTGGCGATCGAGTTGCGCGACGAAGCCGGCAACCTTATCTATCCGTTAAGCGCCCCCGTGGTCCCGCCCGGCGAAGAATACTTGACATTGACCCATGGCCTCAACATTCGTGGAGAGCGCCTGGCAACGCTCGTCCTGACATCCGACCTCGGCGGGCCGCTCACCGCACTCCGAGATCAGAACCTAGAGCTTTTCGAGCTGTTTGTCGGCGGACTGTTCTTCGGTCTCGCGGCCATTGTGATCCTTTTGGACCGATTTGTCCGCCGGCCCGCCAAGCGCCTCTCCCGCGCCGCCGAACACCTGGCGAGAGGTAACTACGGCGTCTCCCTTCCCGATCCCACCGGCGACGAAATCGGTGGCCTGGCAAGCAGCTTCAAGACCATGCGCGATGCGATTCGGGACAATGAAGCGGCCCTCCGTGCATCCAAGAAGGAGGCCGACAAGGCAAACCAGGCGAAGTCCGAGTTCCTGTCCTCAATGAGCCATGAGCTGAGAACACCCTTGAATGCCATCTTGGGCTTCGGGCAGATGCTGGAGCTCAACCCAAAGGAACCCCTGACCAAGACCCAAATAAGTTGTGTCGATCATATCAACGCGGGCGGGCGCCACTTGCTTGAGTTGATCAACGAAATTCTGGACCTTGCCACCATCGAAGCCGGCAAGTTGAAGCTGTCGATTGAGGATGTATGCGCCACGTCCGTCCTTGATGAATGTCTTTCGCTTGTCCATACGACTGCGGGCGAACGCGGCATCGAAGTCGTCGTCGGAGAAGGCTTTGCGACAAAGCCGGCAATACGCGCCGACTACACCCGCTTCAGGCAAGCGCTGCTTAACCTGATGTCCAATGCGGTCAAGTATAACCGCGAGAAAGGCACGATATCGGTCGATTGTCATGAGAAACCGGGCGGCATGCTCTTGATCTCCGTCACTGACACCGGCAAGGGCATTCCCGACAGCATGCTGGGGAAACTGTTCGAACCGTTCAGCCGGCTAGAGAAGGAGGATACGGAAATCGAGGGCACCGGCATCGGCCTCACCATCACAAAGCAACTTATCGAAAAGATGGGCGGACATATCGGCGTCGATTCCAAGCTCGGCAAGGGCTCCACTTTCTGGATCGAACTGCCCGGGGTCGAAAATAAGATCGTTGCCCAGAACGCGGCCGATCAGGAGACGGCTGAGGACGGGGCCAAATCACTACCGGATATGGCCGGCACCGTTCTTTACGTAGAGGACAACCCGGCTAATTTGGAACTGATGCAGTTGATCGTCGAATGCATCGATGGGCTCTCCCTGATCTCGGCGTACAATGCCGAACTGGGGATCGAACTGGCCAAGAGCAAGAAGCCCAACCTGATCATCCTTGATATCAACCTTCCGGGCATGAATGGCTTCGAAGCGCTCAAGATGCTGCAAGCCATTGACGGGACCAAAGACATTCCCGTCATCGCGCTTAGCGCCAATGCCATGCCCAAGGAAATCAAAAAGGGCATGGAAGCCGGGTTCAGGCAGTACCTGACCAAACCGATAAAGGTGGAAGAAGTCGTGAGTTCAATCAAGGGTGCGATGGAAATCTAATATCCCGCCCGTGGGTATTGCGCCCTATCTGGGAGCCTGTACGGCCCCGGAGGGCGCGGCCGAAATACGGCGCTTCCTATTCACATTCGGGTGAGTCGCCCCGGATGGCAATTCGATCCCTTCAAGGCGACGGTCTTGTGGAGTCTTGGACAAGTTCGCCCATGCCCCGGGCATGTTCGCGCATCCGTTCCACATAGGGCTTCATGGGAAGGTCCTGTTCGATGACGTGCTCGGTTAGCCATTCGCGCAAGAACGATCCAATTTCAACGGAGACAGCGGTGATCGTGTCTTCGTTTGCTGACTTCGCTTTTTGTACCCAGCCGTCAAAATTATTGATGATTTCAGCGTGTTCTTTCTTGTGATCTTCCTGAAACGGATACCCTGATATCTCTTGCGGCTTTTCTTCCCGTTGAAAATGCGTCTGCGTGTATGTTTTCAAGGCCGCCAGAACGGCCACCATCTGATCGAACGATTGGTAGCGAGGAATGTTCTGGTTGAATTCGTTGATCAAGCCGAACAAGGTCTTGTGGTCCCGATCAATAACGCCGCCATCGACGACAAATTGTTCGCCCCACTGAATGACCTTTACGGTTTTTGATGCCGCCGCTCGTTCTTTCCCTCTCTCTTTCTCCTGAATGGCCACCTGGGCCCGATTTTCCTTATTCTTTTTGGGGCTGTCCCAGATAACTAGCCCATATTTTTCCTAACCCATTGCCTCAATTGCGCTAATTGGATTGATGGGTCACTGTTGTTAAAACGCCACTCGCACTCCTTCA
>JASLZL010000091.1 GCA_030754885.1 Rhodospirillales bacterium
AGGCGACCCTTGCGGCTGCCGATCAATTCGTAAAGCGGCTCCAGATCCATGATGTAGACCATGGCGCCCGCTTCGCCCCAGCCGCCCGACAAAATGTCCTTGGCGGCGACGGTATCAATTTTTGCCCCATTGATTGCCTTGACCGCCGATTCCACTTCGTTGTCGATGTCTCTGGAGGTCGGCCCTTCGTCCGAGCGCAACGCCGCGGCAAGCCGGCCGAGGAGTGATTTTTTTGCCATAATCGGCCCTCGTCACACCCTTAATATTAGCAATGCGGCGTAGGTATTCTACCACTGGTAGCGAAATCAATATCCATGGAACCCCCGAATCCAGAGATATGCCCGATAGAAATATAGGAATAGCTCCAGAAAACCAAGGGGGTTTATCAGAAAACCATAAATTATTTTTGGTTAAATTAGGGTAAGCACTAAAAAAATGACGTATAGCTCAAGGCGGTGGAGAAATCGACCTGTGCACCAAATTTTGCTCGTTCCCCAGCCATCGGCCAAGGGGTGGGCGCCTGGTTAGCGGATGCGGACAAGTCATGCCAGAGCCTGCCTTATGATGTCTCCACCTTCAATGAGGGCCGCCAGATACCGGTTTTGCCCCCGGACAAGCTCGGTCTTGGCAAAACCGATGCGGTCGGCCGGCAAATCAGCAAATTCCGTGGCAAGCGCCAGGCTCGGCAGGGGCGGGCAGACATAGGCGGGATCTTGGGCGAATCGCGGCTCGCGGGCGTAATTTATTGGGATCAGCACGCGCCCGATCCGCATCAACACCGAATTCGCGGCCCTCGGCGCAAGGCGCCCTGCCTCAATCGCTGTATAAAGCTCGTTAATAATTTCGGCCAAACTCCGGGTCGCATCGCGCGCCGGGGTTAGATCGAAAGCGGTGCCCGTTGCCGCCTGATATCTGTCCACGGCTTCGGCGAATTCAGCCGCTGTCGCGCGCCAGTCCATCGGCAAGATCGCCTCGGCGGCGTGGCGCAGCACGGCCAAGGTATAAATCCTGAGATCGGTGAGAAGCACGTCTCGATCGGCGATCTCCAAGGTGTCGTCCTCGGTATGCCATGTAATGTTGCCGCCGCAGCCTGAAACCTCGTAATAGCCCTTCTCGTCCCGCAGCGCGGTGGGCATGGTCGAGGTCAAGCTGAAATAGGTCGAAAGGCCAATGTTGTAGAAGGAATGATCTCCGGCCCGCTTGGGGCGGATCCAGTCCGGGGATTGGCCCGCAACTTCCTCAATCACCGCCCTCACGTGGGCCTTCATCTCGGCCATGCAGGTGGTTTTATGATAGCTCGTGGCCCAACGGCAGCCCGGGCTGTCGCAGTTGATAGAGGCCACGCAATGGGCTTCGATATCCATTGCGAAGGCATCGGCGTACCAGGCCGACCCGGCGTAGCAGCCCGTCGAATGGCCCGGCCACCAAGCAATGCGGACCGAGCGGCGCAACTGCCCGCGATGGGTATGCAGGACCCGGGCGAGCTCCAGCATGGTGGCATCGCCGGTGGCGTTGTCGCCCACACCCACGTCCCAGCTGTCGTAATGCCCATGAACGAGGACGAAGTCGTCGGGCTCCTCGGTCCCGTCGATGTGCACGACAGGAATTTTCTGGGGAAACCAGCCTTCCAGCAGTTCGCTTCGGATTGTCGCATTTGCGCCCGCCCGCGCCTGCTCGATCAACGTCTGACCATCAGGATTGTTGACAGCGACCACCGGGATTGCGGGTTTGCGCGAAAAATCGTCAAGACCCGGTGTCCCCCAGATCGTGGTGCAGGTACCCCAGTGGATGTTCTGACCGGGATTAATGACGATGAGGCCCAGTGCACCGCATTCCTCGGCAATCGACGTGAGGGCCGGGCTACCGAAGCCTTCGGTCACGAGAATGCGCCCGCCGAGGCGCTGGGCCAGGTTTTCGGCCCCTCCGCTAAAAATTTCGGCGGCGTTCTTCGTGTAGGTGCGCAGATTCTTGACATTGGCGCTGAGGTAGACAAGCTCGCCCGTCACGCCATCGGGCACCGGAAGGCTCATCGAAGGAGGTTTGGCGCGCATCTCAATCCCCCCCGCCTCAACCGAGGCGGAAAGGGGCACGGAGAGGTAGATTTCCGGCTCATGCACCGTCAACGGCAGACCCAGCCGGCGCAGGCGAGCTATGATCTCGTCGGCGCCCCTGTTCACATCATCGGGCATCCAGCGATGCATCTCCGAGAAGCGCTCGATCAGCGCCCATGGCTCCTCGGTCGAAATGCTCGCCAGCACCTCTTCTTCCCTCGGCGTCATCACCGTCCCTCCTTCGGGGTTTCACGCGCGGGCCGAGCGCGGAATAGATCATATCCACCGCTTCGTTGACCACCATTACGATGAAGACGCAATTCAACACCGCCGTCCGGCGGAGATTCCATCACTTCCGAACTCAGCGATGGGTGGACATTGGGAATTCGCCTGAAGCCGTCAACAGCGTTTAGGCAATACCAGCCTGTACCTCGTCTTGGGTACGCTCGTACAGCGCCTGACGGATGATTTGGATCGCTGACCAGAAGAAAAGCCCAGCCATAAGTGCCGCAACGAACAAGTCCGGCCAAGCGGTGCCGGTCAGCCAGACACCGCCCGCCGCCAGCATAACGGCGACGTTGCCGATGGCGTCATTGCGGCTGCACAACCACACGGACCTCACGTTGGCATCGCCGTCCTTGTAACGCATGAGGATCGCCACGCTGCTTAGATTGGCAATCAGGGCTAGAAACCCAACTACGCCCATGACCTCTGCTTGGGGCGTCCCGAGAACCAGGACTTGGTATATCGTCGTGCCCAGCACCCAAGCGCCCATGGCCCCGAGGCTAAGACCCTTGAACAAGGCGGCCGTCGACCGGATTTTAAGGGACATGCCGATGACGTAGAGGCTCAGGGCATAGGTCGCGGTGTCGCCTAAAAAATCGAGTGCGTCGGCTTGCAATGCCTTGGACTCGGCGAAGGCACCCGCCGTCATTTCAACCAAAAACATGAAGCCGTTGATGAAGATGACGGCCCAAAGGGCGCGTTTGAAGCCAGCGGACACGCCGTCGAACTTTGGTGCATCACCACAACACTGGGCGCTCATGCGACGTATCTTCCCTTGCCGATAACGGATTGGCGTGAGAGTTTAATAGCTATAGTCGCTGTAGGTTCAAGAGGAATATCCAATGCCAAACCCGCTGACCATCGGTCGGGTCGCCAAGGCGACCGGATGCAAGGTCCAGACGATCCGGTACTATGAGCAAATCGGGATGCTACCATCGCCTGATTGCTCGGCGGGGAATCAACGCATTTATGAACCGGCCCATATCGACCGGTTGATATTCGTCCGCCATGCCCGGGAACTGGGGTTCCCCCTGAATGCCATCAGGGATTTGTTGAGCCTCGCCGATGAGCTCGATCAATCTTGCGAAGCCGCCGATGCCATTGCCCGCGAACAACTGGTTGAAGTTGAGAGGCGTATCGAGCGCCTGCGGTCCCTGAAGACCGAGTTGCGAAGAATGATCAGGCAGTGCAAGGGTGGGCGGATCGCTGATTGCTACGTGATCGAGGTTCTTAACGATCACACCCAATGTGTATCCAATCATCGCGAAGTAGGGGCCTAGTTCCATCAACGGGACGGACCGGCCGTTTTCTCGTCAGGTATGCAAGAAGCGCCGCGTCAGGCCTTCCAGGACCAGGCAGGTGAGGCGGCCTGAGCGGTAGGCGCCGGTGTCGATGCCAATGCGGTGGGCGTGGACATCGGGCTCGTTTTGGATTGAGTGGCCGTGCACCACCACTTTCTCGAATCCCGTCTGGTCGTTGAGGAACGCGTCGCGAATCCAAATCATGTCGCCTTCTGTCTGTTCATCGAGTGCGACGCCGGGGCGCAGGCCGGCATGGACGAACAGATAATCGCCTTCGACGTGGGTCGGTGCCAGGCCCCGATAGAAGTCAAGATGGGTTTGGGGAATGGCCCGGGCGAGCCGCTTTTGCGCCCACTTGTGGCCCCGTTCGCCGAAGTAAAGGTTAAGGGCGCTGACGTCATAGCTGACCAAGGTGGCGCGGCCACCGTTCATCATCCAAGCGGCGCTCATGGCACCATCGGCGACGAAGCGGATAAGGAAATCCTCGTGGTTGCCCTTCAGGTGCACCGCCTCGAAGCCGGCCATAGGGCGAGCGATCAGATGCTCCACCACCTGGTTCGAATGGGGTCCGCGATCCACGTAATCGCCAAGATAGACAACCAACTTGCGCGCCTCAGGCGCCGAGGCGGCGTCGGCTTTGATCAGGTCTTGAATTTGATGCAGCAGGTCGGCCCGGCCATGGATATCGCCAACGGCGTAAACCCGCGTTCCCTCGGGAACGGCGGGGCTAAGGGGTGGGCGACCGTCGACGCCGCCTTGTTGTGTCGAAGCCATGTCTCGGAATATGATGCGCGACCGCCGAGGACGTAAAGGTTTAATAAGGGTATCCCCTTATAAAGGGACCCGAATGAGACGCGCAACGGGGTGTCCATGGCCGATTTCCGCACCGCATCGAGCTTGCCCAACAACGAGAAGCAGAGCGAAGAAAGCCTGCTTCTCGATCAGGCGAACCGCATCGCGGATGCGCCGAAGGGCTATTTCGCCGTTCACGTCCACCTCTCGGAACTGCGCCCCCAATACCGCCAACCCCATTACATCCGCATCGCGGCGCGTTCGTTCGACAGCCTGACCAGCGCCCACGAGGCAACGCTCTACATTCTGGGCAACGCGGATATGGTGTTGATCTGCCGCGACGTCCCGATCAACGACCTGGACCCGCCGGTTGTCAAGCTGCGCTCGCTGTTCAGCGAGGACCCCCTGACCTTCGGCGCCGAGGGCTCCCTCGACGACCGCTTCACCACTTGGTACGACCTTGCCCAGGCGGCTGATTTCGGGAGCTTCCTGGCCGCCGCCGAGGGCTTGGTGGCGGCGGCCGAGGATCGGGCAAAAAAGGCCCGCGAAGAAGGCGATAGCCCGCATGGCGCCATGCGCGGCGAGGCGTTAACGCCTGGCAACCTGACGGAAGTCAACGGGCGGCTACAAGGCGTGCGCATCGAGGATCTGATCCACCAACAATCGGCCGTCGAGGTATTTTCCGGCGGCAAAGGGGATGTCGTGTTTCAAGAACACTTCGTCTCCATGTTCAATCTGCGCCAGCGCATCGCGCCGGAGATCAACATTTTCTCCGACGCCTGGTTATTCCAGTACCTGACCGAGACCGTTGATCGACGTATCCTCTCGGTCCTTGCTCAATCGGACTTCGTCGCCATGCGCGACGACTTCAGCGTCAATCTTAACATCGCCACTGTCCTGTCGCCGGGATTCCAAAGTTTTCACGAAAAGGCGCGCAAACACGCCTCGCGCGTGGTGATCGAGATTCAGATCATCGATATCTTCGCTGATTTTCCCGCCTTTACGTCGGCCCGCGATTGGCTCCAGGGCCACGGCTATCGGGTCCTGATCGACGGCCTTAATCCCCTGGCCCTACAATTCTTCGACCCCGGTATCTTGAGCGCCGATTTCGTCAAGGTCGCCTGGAACCCGGAATTCCTTGCCGGCATCCCCGACGAACGGGTAACCGATATGCGCCAGGCGGTGGAAAGCGTCGGCAGCCACGGCATGATCCTGTCGCGCGCCGATTCCGAAGCCGCCGTAGAGTGGGCGCTCGGCCTTGGCATTCAGCGCTTTCAGGGCCATTTTATTGATCGTGTGGTGGACGCCATGATCACCAAGGGTATTATCTGATCCTAGACGCCACCAAACCGCCACTGATGTAAATGAACATGGCCCACGCCCCAGATACCGCGTCACGTCAATCGAGCCAGGAAAACCTGCTGCTCGATTACGTCTACCGACTGGAGAAGCACAAGGGCGGGCGCAAGGTGGTACAGGTTCACTTATCCAGGCTCAAACCTTTCAATCGGCGTGAGCATCATGTCCGCGTCGCCGCCAACAGCTTCGAGGCCCTGGTCAAGGCGTTGCAGGGACAACTCTTCATACTCAAGAGTTGCGATCTTATTTTCATCTACAAGCGCGAGGCAGCGCCGGACGTGGAGACGGCGGTGCAAAGGGTCCGCTTCTTGTTCAGCGACGACCCGCTGCTTGCCGAGGAAGCCCTCGCCGGCGACCGCTTTTCGACCTGGTTCGACGCCGAAAACCAGTTCGACGAAATCCTTAACCTGGCCCAAGGCCTGGTCGATAAGGAAAAGAAGCGCCAATCCGAAGTGCGCGCCAAGATGGATACCCGCGCGGCGCTCAAGGCGCGCCAGGAACTGGGCGAACCCCTGACGCCCGAGATTTTGAACCGCGTCGAGGCGGCCCTGACGCGGGCCGATCTGTCCAACCTCGTGCGCCGCCAGTTTGCCTGCATTCTGGGGCCCAAGGGAGCGCCGGAACCCACCTTCTCGGAGCTTTTTATTTCGATCAAGGACATGCGCGAGACCATGCTGCCCGGGGTCAACCTGACATCCAACCGCTGGCTGTTCCAGCACCTGACCTATTCCCTTGACCGGCGCATGTTAGCCATGCTCGCCAAGACCGACCACATCACCATCTCGGGTGACATCAGCTTCAACCTCAATGTCTCCACCCTCTTGTCGCAGGAATTTTTAGCCTTCGACGACGCCGTCCCGGCCAGCCGGCGCGGCCACATGGTGGTTGAACTGGAAAATCTGGACATCTTCTCCGATCTGGAGGCCTATACCTTCGCCCGAGAATTCGTCCAAGAACGCGGCTATCGCATCTGCGTCGACGGTCTGACCCACCAGACAATTACATTGGTTGACCGCAAACGCCTGGGTGCCGACCTGATCAAACTGATCTGGCATTCCGACATGGTGGACGGGGGAAAAGACATCGAGAGCGATTTGCGCACCCTGGTCCGGCGCGCGGGTGAAAACAGGGTGGTGCTGTGCCGGTGCGACGATCGCGAAGCTGTTGATTTCGGCCGCGCCATCGGGATCGGCCTGTTCCAAGGACGTCACATCGAACACCTTATCGCCAAAGAGAACCGCAAGCGCGATCTAAGACGCCTCAAGGCCCGTATTCAGAACAATTGATCGCAGCCTGCCCGGCGCTGTTGGGCGAATATGGTGATTTCCGTTGTCCCGGCGCCCGGTCGGGACCAAGATGGGGAAACCATGTCGGCTGGCGGGGGAGATGACCTTGTCCTCATTCGACGAATTCATGACGGTGGCGGGCGAGACCCTGGCCGCTTGGTGGCGCGATACGCGCCTTTCGGCGTCCATTCTCAGCCCCTTGGCGCCGCCTCCCGGCGACGGTGCAGCTCGAGCGCGGGCCGACGCGGTTCGCGCCTTTCCCATCGCCGGCGCCGCGTTCGGGCTGATCGCCGGCGCCAGCCTCATGACGGCTTCATGGCTGGGGCTCCATCCCTTGGCCTCGGCCTTTGTCGGCGTGACCGTGGCGGCGGTGTTGAGCGGTGCTGCGGGCGAGACCGGCCTGGCCAAATTCGCTGACGGCTTCGGCGGGCAGAGCGCCGAGAGCCGGCTCAAGATAATGGGCGGTGGGCGCCTTGGCCCTCACGGGGTCCTTGCCTTGGTCCTCGGTATCGGATTACGCGCCGCCGTCCTTGCCGGCCTTCCCGGCCCCGGCACCGCGGCCCTGGTGCTTATCTCGGCCGGCGCCGCGTCGCGCGCCGTCCTCCCCATCGCCATGGTGCGCCTTAAAGCGGTACGCCGTGACGGCATGGCCGCCATTGGCCAGCCCGACGATGGCGGCGTTACCATCGGCGGCCTGCTGGGCATCGCCCTCACACTCCTTTTCCTCAGCCCCCTGGCCGGCATTGCCGCGGTAGGTGCCGCCGTGGGTGCGGCGGCGGCCCTGGCGACCCTGGCCCGGCGCCGCCTCGGCGGCTACACGGGTGATGTACTGGGCGCCATCCAGCAGGTGACGGAGCTGTCCGTGCTGATCGCGGTCGCGGCCAGTCTATGAGCACCACGACCCGATGGTGGTGGATCCGCCATGCGCCGGTCGTCGAACAGGTGGGGCGACTCTACGGCCAGACCGATCTTGCCTGCGACACCTCCGATACGGCGGCCCTGAAGGCCCTGGCGGCGATTCTGCCCAAGGGCGCGCTCTGGGTAACCAGTCACCTCCGACGCACCGGGGACACGGCCCGGGCAATCGCCACCAACGGCATTGATGCTTCACCGCCTATCGTCGAGCCGGACTTGGCCGAGCAGCACTTCGGCGCCTGGCAGGGCATGACCTGGGACGAGATCCGCGCGGCCCACGAAGAGGCCAGTCAAGAATTCTGGAAGGACCCCACCGGCAACGCACCGCCCGGCGGCGAAAGCTTCGCCCATGTCGTGGCCCGTGCCGGCGCCGTGATCAAGCGCTTGACCACCGCCAACAGCGGGCGCGACATGGTCTGCGTCGCCCATGCCGGCAGCATCCGCGCCGCCCTCGCCCTGGCTCTTGACCTCGATCCGTGGAAAGGGCTGGCGGTGCAGATCGACAATCTGTCCCTGACCCGCGTCGAACACGTGCCCGAGCGCCTGGATATGGGCCACGCCAGCGCCTGGCGGGTAGTCACGGTCAACCAGCCGCTGGTCGCGGACTTGTCCGAACGGATGGCCGCCGGCTAGGATACATCACGGAGACACGAACTATGCGCCTCACCTTCGCCATCATTGCCCTGTCGTTGGGTCTTGCGTCGTGTGCCGAGTTCGGCGATGACCGACTCGGCCAGGCACGCCAATTGGTGGACCGCGCCGTCAACACCGTCGAGCGCTTCCGCACCGACCCCGACCTGGCCCGCTTCACCGGCTACATGCGGGGAGCGCGCGGCATCGTCGTCCTGCCATCGGTGGTCAAGGCCGGCTTCATCGGCGCCGCCGAAGTGGGCAACGGGGTGTTATTGGCGCGCGGCGCCGACGGGACGTGGAGCGACCCCGCCTTTTATACCTTGGGCGCGGCCAGCGTCGGCTTGCAGATCGGCATCCAGGACACCGAGATGGTCTTCATCTTGAAGAACGACCGGGCGGTAAGCTCGATCATCGAGCACCAGGGCAAGCTGGGTGCCGACTTGGGACTAAGCGTCGGTCTCGTCGGCGCCGGCATGGAGGCCTCGACAACGACCAATCTCGGCGTCGATATCGTGGCGATCAGCAACTCTATCATCGGCGCCTATGGCGGCGCCTCGTTCGAAGGCGCCGTCCTGGCCCGGCGCAAGGACCTCAACACCGCCTATTACGGCGCCGGTGCCACGCCCCAGGCCATCGTCATCGAGAGAACACTGAAAAATCCCGGCGCCGATCCGCTAAGGGCCGCCCTCGCCGATCTCTAGAGCAGGAACTCGAAAACTCAGACAGGGGGGGTCGCCTTTCGATTCTGAGCGACTATCGTCATAGAGAGAACTCTGAGAGATCCCCGCGCCGAGTATAATCAGCCCCCAAATTCGAGGCGGACCATGACCAGGGCGGCGAGCCACATGGCGTTGATCAGACAGGCGACGGCGTAGAGGTAAAGCGCCCGGCTGACGTCGCGTTCCGTCGCCGTCGCCCGACCGTCGCCCAACCACGGCGCTTGGGCCCCTGTCCCCGGACCGGCGAGGGCGAGACCGAGCGCCCCGGCGGTCGCGGCCAGGGGCCATCCCGCCTTGGCCTGGCGGTGCTTGGACCCGTCGCGCACCATCGCCTTGAAGGCCTTTGCCGGCGAAGCGGTGGGAACGAAGACCGCCGCCAGCACCACGAATAAGCCGGCGAGGCGGGCCGGAATCAGGTCCAAAACCCGGGCCAGCCGCGCCGCCGTAAAGCCAAAGGCCCGAAGTGCCGGCGCATCGCCGCCGATGACGCGGTCCAAGGCGCCAACGACGGAATAGGCAATGATGCCGGGCAGTCCCAACAACACATACCAAAAGACCGGTGCTACGACGCCGGCGCAAAAGCTGTGCGCCGTATGTTCGATGGCGGCGCGGGCGACGCCGTGGGTGTCAAGCTCGGTCGCGCCCACCATCCCGGTCACGATGGAAGCGACGCGATGGCGCGCCGGTGACAGTTGGTCGCGTCGCAAATGTCCGCCGATGGCGCGCGCCGCATCGTAAGGCCCGCGCTGAGACACCAGAACGACAAGCACCAATAATTCGGGAATCGACCCCCAGGCGTGGACCCGGCTCAACCCGGCCACGCCCCAGCCCAGGGCCCCGCCGACAGCGATCAGGACTACGCTCACCAGGGCCCCCCTGAGGGCGCGATCCGCCGACGAACGGTGTTGGCGATTGAGCTTGCGCTCCACGGTCGCGACCAGACCTTCAAGGGCCTTAACCGGGTGAGGAAAGGCGCGCAACAAGATCCTGGCCTCGCCGATGACCGCTTCAATGGCGAGGGCGATCAACAACAACGCCAGCGGGTCGAAACCCGGCTTCCCGCCGGCAAGGCCCATGGTGAACATGGCGCGAGCATGGGACCCGTTCGCGGCGCCGTCAATGGACGGATCGGGTTTCATTGACGGTTCTGTTGCCCGGGTGGGGCGGGTCGTGCGATTATGGCGCGGAATTATTGTCTGCGAGTCAAGTTTGAGGCGGCGCCATGGAAGATGTGATCAATCGCGTTGCGGCATTCGTCGACGAAATTTCGCGCGAACTCCTCATCGAACCTTGGGCGGAGGCGGCCGTGGCGTTCCTAGCCACCGACGACGGCATGAGCCTGACCGCCATTGTCGGCGTGGCACTGGGACTGGGTGTCTTTGCCGGCGTCCTGACGAGCGGTCCCGCAAAGTCGCGGGCGGAAACCGCGACGACACCGAAACCGGCGGATAAGAAGCCATTGGTGGACCCGAAACCGCGGTCCTGGAAGCCTTCGCCCTGGTCCTGGCGGACAAGGGTCAGCCCGCCGAAGCCCACGATGATCTATCGCGGGAATTCCTTGGGCGGATTACCGACTTTAAGGACAAGGTGTTGACCCTGAAATGCACCGATACGATGGCGGCGGGGATGGTGGCGGATGCCCGCACCGCCCTCGATCACGGCGAACTGCGGCGTGCCGTCAACCTTCTATACGGGGCCGGCGAGCGCGACGTTGCCGTCGCCGCGGAGAAGATGGAGGAGGCCAATAAGTACCACGGCACGGCGGCCCTGGCCTTGGCCCTGACCGGTGACTTGGAAGCGGCGCAGTTTGAGTTCGCCACCGCCGCCGAGTGTTACCGCAGCGCCCTCGACACCTGCGAAGATGCAGAGCCCGGGTTCATCGCCGAGTATACCGAGAAGCTGGGCGGCGCCGCCTTTCGGGCCGGCGACCACGCGGCGGCGGAAGCGGCCTTCACCAAGGTTCTGACGGCCATGGAAAAAACCCTGGGCCCGAACCATGCCGATCTCGCCTTGGCCCTCAATAACCTGGCCTTTGTCCACTACGCCCAAGGCCGATACGACGACGACGAGCCGCTCTACCGCCGTGCCCTGGCCATCGACGAGAAAGCGCTCGGCAAAGAGCACGCCAGCGTCACCACGGATCTCAACAACCTCGGATTGCTGTACAAGAAACAAGAGCGGTTCAAGGATGCCGAGCCCTTGTTCAAGCGCGCCTTGGCGATCAAAGAGAAGACCTTGGGGCCTGGCGACCCAGGCCTCATCAACGGCTTTCGCAACTATGCGTCGTTGCTCAGGTCCATGGATCGGATCAAGGAGGCAGCCGCCATGGAAGACCGCGCCCAGGCCATGGAAGCACCGCGCGGCGAAGAGAAAGAGGAAGCCGAGGAAGCCGAGGAAGCCCAATAGGTCCTTAATTCCCGCTCCAAGATATGAGTTCCGGAGGACACGTCGATGCCACAAGACAAGGAATCGATGACTGATCGCCGTGTCGATCCGACGCTCTATGACGCCTATACGCCGGCCCAAATCACCAAGCGCTTTGAGACCGTTGGCGTCGCCAAGGCGACAATGCCCATCATCCCGCTTCTTGCCCTCTCTCTCCTGGCCGGCGCTTTCATATCGTTTGGCGCGACGTTCTATACCTTGGTCATGACCGACAGCGGGCTTGGCCTGGGAACGGGCCGGTTGCTCGGTGGAGTCTCTTTCTGCCTGGGTCTGATTTTGGTCGTCGTCGGCGGCGCCGAGCTGTTCACCGGTAATATTTTAAGGGGCTGTCCCAGATAACTAGCCCAAATGCTTCCTAACCCATTGCCTCAATTGCGCTAATTGGATTGATGGGTCACTGTTATTAAAACGCCACTCGCACTCCTTCAAAAATAGCCCGAAATGGGCCTTTGGAACACCGTTGAATTTGCGCATGTGACGCTTCGCCTGGTTCCAGAAGTTTTCGATCCCATTGATGTGAGTTTGATCGTCTGCAAAGAGTTCGGAATGGTTTATCCGGA
>JASLZL010000092.1 GCA_030754885.1 Rhodospirillales bacterium
AGGCGACCCTTGCGGCTGCCGATCAATTCGTAAAGCGGCTCCAGATCCATGATGTAGACCATGGCGCCCGCTTCGCCCCAGCCGCCCGACAAAATGTCCTTGGCGGCGACGGTATCAATTTTTGCCCCATTGATTGCCTTGGCCGCCGATTCCACTTCGTTGTCGACGTCTCTGGAGGTCGGCCCTTCGTCCGAGCGCAACGCCGCGGCAAGCCGGCCGAGGAGTGATTTTTTTGCCATGATAAACCCTCGTCAATCTCAACTTGACGACATTTCCCCACGGGCGCGGCGTATCCTAACACGACTTACATACGGTCCGTGTGTTGCTCGTTGGTGAAAGGCATGTGAACAGGAAATAAATGCGTGTTGATGGTGTGGATGTCGTCGCCCGCGCCTTTGTTGAGCCAGCACGTCACCAAGGCCGTCGCCTGTGGTTGAAGGACGGATCGTCGGGAAAATCAGGTCGCCCGGGCGAGCAGCACCGCGTCCCCATCGTGATAGTGCAAAGCCGGGTGCCCCACCACGGCGCGCCGATCGATCTCTTGGAAGCCGAGGCGCCGATACAGCCTCATCGCCCCTTCATTGCGTTCGAAACAGATCAGGCTGACACGCGCCAGCGACAGGTCTTTGGCGCGCTGGTTCACCGCTTCCATCAACGCCTTTCCGATGCCCGCGTTGCGGCATTGCTCGACGACCGTCAGGCCGGACAGGTAGAGGCTGCCGTAATCCTCCAACTCGCTATAGGGTTTCAGCACCGGGTCGCTTTCCGGCTCGCCGCCCGCATCGTCTTCCATGGCAAAGCTGTGGGCCATACCGACGGTGGCACCGTCCCGCTCCGCGATCAGGCAGTTTTCATAGGAAAAAGCCACGCCTTGGCGGGCATAGTGGCGCGTACCGGCGTCGATAACCGTCTCTCCCGGTTCGGCGACCTTGCTCCAGATGTATTCGGCGAGACCTTCGGACGAGATGACAAAATGGCTGGCGATGTCGGGACTGTCTTCCCTCACGGCTTGGCGGATATCGACCATGTCGTCCTCCGCTTCCCGCCCTAGGTCAGGCGCTCGATGGTGTATTTGGCGAGCTTGTCTTCGTCGACATCGATGCCAAGGCCCGGTGTGGTGGGCACCTGGACCTTGCCGTTCACGACGGGAAAGGGGGCCGCCAGGATGTCTTCTTTCAGGTAGTAGGTGGCCTGGTAGAACTCGCACCCCAATGAGATGTTGGGCGTCGCCGCGATGACGTGGGTGCCGGCCAGATGGCCGAGGCCGCTTTCCGCCATGTCGCCGCCGTAGCACGGGATGCCGGCCGCCTGGGCGACGGCCGAGATGCGGCGCACGTTGAGCATGCCGCCCTTCATCACCTTGATCGAGATGATGTCGGCGGCGCGCAGGCGGGCGATGGCCAGGGCGTCGGCCGGCGAGAAGGCGCTTTCGTCGGCCATGATCGGCGTGTCGAGGGCGCGCGTGATCTCGGCCATGGCGTCGATGCGGTCGATGTTCACCGGCTGCTCGATGAAGGTCGGGCGGAAGGCTTCCACGTCGCGCAGCTTGGGGATGGCATCGAACACGTCGAGGGCCTGGTTGTAATCAACCCTGAGATCGACATCAGGGGCCAGCTCGGCGCGCAGGGTTTCAAGACGCCGTAGGTCCTCGGCATGGCCGGCGGCACCGGTCTTGACCTTGAAGATCCTTAGACCGTCGTCATAAAGCCGCTTGGCCATCTCCACGTCGGCCCCAAGATCGGGGTTGGCGATGGAAAAGCTCAACGGGATTTCGTCGCGGTACGCCCCGCCCAGGAGGTTGCACACAGGCGTGCCGAGCGCCTTGCCGACGATGTCGAAGAGCGCCATTTCAAGTCCCGCCTTGGCCTCGGCACCATGAACGACGGCGCGCTCGGCCTGCTCCATAATCTGTTCGATGCGAAACGGATCGGCACCCATGACCAAAGGCCGGAAATAAATGTGAAGCGCCGCCATATGGGCCTCGGTTCCGCCGGGAAAGGTGGCCGAGGTTGCCGCCTCGCCCCAGCCGACGATGCCGGCATCGGTGTCGAGTTTGACGAAGATATTGGTGACCGCGTCCTTGGTGATGCCCGAGCCCTGGCGGCGCTCGGATACCACTGGCAGCCTGACTTTGAACACGGTGACGCCGGTGATTACGATATCGCTCATGTCTCGGTTCCCCCCATACCCTTCTTTGTTACAAGGCACTAGTGTAGCCGCGATGCCCCGGTGTTGGGTATAGTGCCCTCCATGCCCCCCATCGACTGGATACTGCTGACCGCGGTGAGCTTCGTCGCGGCCCTGGTCCAAGGCGCCACCGGCTTCGGCTTCGCCGTCGTGGCGTTGCCCTTCTATCTGCTCATTTTGGGTTCCTTGTCGGCTGTACAAGTGACCATCATCGTCACCTTGGCCCTCACCATCTCGGTCGCCTTGCGGGAGTGGCGCAACGCGCCCAAGGCGTTACTCGGACGCCTGGTCGGCGGCACGCTGATCGGCTTTCCCGCCGGCATCTTCGCTTACCGCCATGCCGACCTGGAAACGGCCAAGCTTGCCGTCGGCCTTCTGATCGTCGGCTTCGCCGTCTGGCTTTTGCTCACCCGGGGCGACCGTCCGGCAAGGGAAAGCCCCGCGACCCATCCCATCGCCGACATCGCCGTCGGCATTATATCGGGCGCCATGGCGACCAGTCTCGGCATGCCGGGTCCGGTCGTTCTCATCTACCTTTCGGCGCTCGGTGCCGGGAAGGAGACCATGCGGGGGACGTTACTGGCGCTTTTCGTCTTTTCCTATACCGGTGCACTTGCCTTGCAGGGCTGGCAGGTGGGCATCGATGGCGCCACCTGGACGACGGCGGCCATCCTTATTCCCGCCTGCCTGGCCGGTGCCGCCACGGGCCACGCGGTCTCAAAGTTTCTCGACCAACGGACGTTCCGCTTCGTGGTTCTGGCGATCCTGGTGGCCACCGGCCTCTATATGACGTGGACGACCGTGTTGTGAGCGGGCCGATCCGGGGAGCGCTGTGGATCACCTTGGCCAATATGTTCTTTACGGCGATGGCGGGAATTATCCGCCACGTCTCGGCCGACATACATCCCTTTGAGATCGCCTTCTTCCGCGCCCTCTTCGGCCTTATCCTCATGGCGCCTTGGTTCCTGCGCCTCGGCGTGGCCAGCGTGCGGTCACGCCGCGTCGGTATGCACGTCTGCCGCGCGCTCTTCATGTTGGGGGCGGCCATGGCCTGGTTTACCGCCATTTCCTTGATGCCCATCGCCGAGGTCACCGCGCTGACCTTCACCACGCCCTTGTTCGCATCGCTGGGCGCCGCGCTCTTCCTGGCCGAAAAGGTCGGATTGCGGCGCGCGGTTGCGATCGGTGTCGGTTTTGCCGGTGCCATGATTATTCTCAGGCCGGGCGTCGAGGCCCTGACCATGCCGGCCATGGCGGCCTTGGCGTCGGCTGTCTTCGGTGCCGTCGGCATGCTGATCGTCAAGTCCCTGTCACGCACCGAATCGCCGGCCACCATCGTCATCTACGTCGGCCTTTTGCTGACGCCCCTATCCTTGGTGCCGGCATTGTTTGTTTGGACCACGCCATCGCTCGAGGCCTTGGCTTGGCTGGCGGCGCTTGGCCTGGTCGCCAATCTGGGTCATATGCCGTTTGCCCGTGCCATGGCCTCGGCTGACGCCACCGCCATCCTGCCCTTCGATTTTCTCAAGTTGTTTTTTTCCGCGACCATGGGTTATCTGCTTTTCGCCGAGGTTCCCGATGTCTGGACCTGGATCGGCGCGACGGTCATCTTCGGCGCCGTCCTCTATACCGCCAGGCGCGAGTCCAAGGCGGCCGGGCCGCCGCCGGCCAAGTAGGATATAGTCCCGGTGATGTCAGAACGCCCCAATCGCCTTGCCGCTATCCCGCCACCCGTCAGGGGCGCCATTTGGATGATCACCTCGGCGGCGCTGTTCGCCCTGATGACGGGGATCGTGCGTCACGTCTCGTTTGGCATGCACCCTTTCAAGATCGGCTTCTTCCGCTATGTCTTCAGGGTCGTGGCGTTGATCCCGTGGATTGTCTATTCCGGTCAGGCGAAGATCAGGACGCGGCGTTTGGGCCTGCACTTTGGGCGCGCCCTTCTGGCCTTGGCCACGGTGATGTTCTTTTTCGCCGCTGTTTCATGGATGCCCCTTGCCGAGGCCACGGCGCTCAGCTTTACAGCGCCGTTCTTCACCACGTTTGGCGCCGCCGTCGTTCTTGGCGAAGTGGTGGGGTTGCGCCGCTGGACCGCCGTCGTCATCGGCTTCGCCGGCGCCATGATCATTCTCAGGCCGGGGATCGGCGTTGTCTCGCCGTCCGCCCTTCTGGCCCTTGCCTCGGCGGCCACGCTGGCCGGCGGTGTCCTTGCCGTTAAGAAACTGGCGCGCACCGAAAGCGCCGACACCATCGTCCTCTATCAAAGTGTCCTGGTCCTGCCCCTTGCCGCGGTGCCGGCGGCGGTGGTTTGGACGACCCCCGACGGGGAGGCTTTGATGTGGCTGGCCCTCATCGGCCTCCTGGCGACGCTCGGCCAGTTGGCTTACGTTCGCGCTTATGCGGCGGCCGACGCCGCGGCGGTGGTTCCTTTCGACTTCTCACGCCTGATCTTCGCCGCCCTGATCGGCTTCGCGCTGTTTGGCGAACAGCCCGACGTCTGGACCTGGACCGGCGCGGCGGTCATCTTCGGCGCCGCCCTGACAGTTGCGCGGAGCGAATCGCGCCGCACCGATACCAGCTAGGGGTTTCTTGTGTCGAGAGAAACCGGGCCAGCCCGCTCCCCATCCTCCATTCCGGCCGCTGTGCGGGGCGGGCTTTGGATGATCTCGGCCAGTTTCTTCTTCACCGCCATGGGCGCCCTTGGGCGCTACGTCGCGGCTGACCTTCACCCCATCGAAGTGACCTTTTTCCGTACCGCGTTCGGGCTTTTGTTCTTGGCCCCGGTGCTGTTGCGCGGTGTCCGTCTCCACACCCGGCGGTTTGCCCTCCACGCGACGCGCGCCGTCGTCGTCGTTATCGCCCTGGTGTCGTGGTTCACCGTCCTTACCATGATGCCCCTGGCCGAGGTCATGGCGATCGGCTTCACCATTCCCCTGTTCGCGACGGCGGGTGCCGCGCTGTTTCTCAAGGAACGGGTGGGGCTCAGGCGCTGGTCGGCCATTCTTGTCGGCTTCGTCGGCACCGTGATCATCCTGCGGCCGGGGGCCGGCATACTGACCCTGCCGGCCCTTCTGGCGCTCGGCAACGCGGTGCTGATCGCTTTTTCGTCGCTGGCCGTGAAGTCTCTGTCGCGGACCGAGGACGCCGACAGTGTGGTCTTTTACATGACGGGTCTGATGTTCATTCTCTCCCTGCCGCCGGCGCTTTTTGTTTGGACCATGCCGTCGCCTTCGGCCTGGGGCTGGCTGGCTGCCCTCGGGCTGGTCGGCACCTTGGCCCAGATGTCGTTCGTGCGCGCTTTTAGGGCCGCCGATGCCTCGGTGGTGCTGCCCTTCGATTATTTCAAGCTGTTGGTTGCCGCCGTGATCGGCTACGTCTTCTTTGCCGAGGTGCCCGACCTTGAGACCTGGATCGGCGGCAGCATCATCTTCGCCGCCACGCTCTATACGACCGGGCGCGAGGCACGCCTGGAAAGGATGCGCGGTGCGGAATAAAGCCAAGCACCGATGGTATAGGGTCTTGCCATGAAGCGACGTTTCACAAATGCGCCGGGGCTCGCCGAGGTTGAGGCCATGGCGCGCGCCGCCTTGGCCACGATCCCGGACAAATTGCGCCGCCACGTCGGCGATGTGATCATCCGGGTCGACGACTTTCCCGATGCCGAAACCGAACGCGAGATGAACCTGGAGACCTCCTTCGACATCCTGGGCCTATACCGGGGCGTTTCGCTCGACCGCAAGAGCGTCCACAACACGCCCGACGACCTCGATATGATTTTCCTCTACCGCCGGCCGATCCTCGATTACTGGTGCGAGACGGGCGAAGAACTAAGCCACGTCATCCGCCACGTCCTGATCCATGAAATCGGCCACCATTTCGGCCTCAGCGACGCCGACATGGACCACATCGAGGAACAAGGCTGAGGGGCGAGACCCGCCGGCCCTTATCAGGGGTCGCGCCGCGGTTCCAAAGAGCCATGCGCCTTCTGCATTGCTGCACTGCACAATAATAGCTTTCCCCGG
Source organism: Rhodospirillales bacterium (assembly GCA_030754885.1). Lineage (GTDB taxonomy): Bacteria > Pseudomonadota > Alphaproteobacteria > Rhodospirillales > JASLLZ01 > JASLLZ01. Next base: position 6,210 of record JASLZL010000092.1, read on the forward strand.
GGTCCTGAATGGACCATATCATGGTCTCACCGGCTTCGCGTGCCGGTATTTTCTCAAAAAAAGGAACTTCGAGACATAACGAGCATCTTCCAACCCACCCGGGTCACAAGCCTTCTTCGCGACCGCCTTATCCAGCCGCTGGTACGCTGGCACCGCTGTGCCGCGACGGTGCGTCAGTTGAGGGCGCTTAGCGACCACACCTTGAACGACATCGGTATCAGCCGCCATCAGATACCCGACGCGGTGGCCAGGGCCTATGCGGTACGCTTGGCGGAAGAAATCGCACCGGCGACGGCGCGTATCCATATCCTGCCCTTGGACGTTAAAGGCCAGGGCATGGCACGGGCCGACGTTCTTCGATCCAAGGCTGCCTAATCCCTGGAGCATTATCCGCTCGCTCGCGCTCACGGAGAATGCTCCAACATAGTGATTTTACGCAAATGCGTCGTCGCAAACTGTCCGTTTGCTCGGGATTTGCTCGAGTCTACCTCTCGTACCCGCCGGCCGTCATGCACGCGGCGACAAGCGCCCGCACGCGCTTCGCCGCCGCGACGCGCGCCATGGCGTTCTCATAGGCGGCGCCTTGTCCCGAGCCCCGATTGCCCGCCACGGTGTCGCTCAGTGCCGTTTCTCTGTCCACTTTTTGCATGGCCCGGCGGTTACAGGCCGCCTCGTCACGCCGCCACTGGTCCTCGGGCAGGCTGGCGTGGTGCCAGCGGACGGGTGCCGCGCAGGCTGCGAGGAGCAAAACGGCGGCGATTATTCGCGTAGAGGCTTTCATTGCGGCTCCTACCCTAGCCCACGGCGGTGGCGCGGCAAAGCCGTCGCCGGCCGATTAGACACGCGCCCGGGGCGCCGTTAAAGTTCGCGCCGGATTTCGCATGGGGAAAGAAGGATCTATGACGGAGCTTCTGGAGCAGGTTGCCAGCCGGGTGGACCGGGACCGGGTGGTCGAATTGGCGCAGGGCGTCCTTCGCATTCCCAGCCTGTCCGATCAAGAGGAAGAGGTCGCGCGCTACCTGGCCCAGCGCATGGAAGAGATCGGCATGGATGTGGAGCTGCAGCCGGTCGCGCCCAACCCTTACATGAACCAGCCCAGCGTCAACGCCATCGGCCGTCTCAATGGCACGGGCGGCGGGCCGACCCTTCTGTTCAGCGGCCACATGGATCACAACCCGGTCTGCGATGGCTGGACCAAGGACCCCTTCGGCGCCGTCGTCGAGGACGGGTGGATCTATGGCTTCATGCACATGAAGTCGGCCAACGCGGCCTACATCGCGGGCCTGGAGGCGGTCATCGCGGCCGGCATTCCGCTCACCGGGGACGTTGTCATCGCCAATGTCTGCGGCGAGCTTAGAGGCGGTGCGGGCACATGCCATGCGCTTGAACACGGGCTTGAGGCCGACTTCTTCGTCCTTGGCGAACCGTCCGAGTTGGAGCTGGCGCTGAGTCACACGGCATCGATCGTGGTGCGCATCCACACCCTCGGCCAAATGAAGCATTTCGCGACCTTCGCGGCACCCGGTTTCAAAGGCGTCAACGCGGTCGAGAAGATGGCGCCGGTGATCGCGGCACTGACGCCGAGCCACACATTGATGGCACCCAGAAACGAAGGCGGCTGGCTGACGTTTGAGGCCTGCCCCGGTTTCGAAGGCCTGCCCCAGCTATGCATTGGCAGCATTCGGGGCGGCATTTCGCGCGACCATGACGCGTCGCGGCCGGGCCTTCTTCCCGATGTATGCTCAATCACCGTCGATATACGCATGATCCCCGGCATGACCCGCGACAGCGTGCGCGCCGATCTGGAACGCCTGCTCGACGGGCTGGCGGCGGACGATCCCGACTTTCGCTATGAGTTGGAATTCATGCCCGACTTCTTTCCCTATCCCTTCCAAGGCGACCGCGAGGCCTATGTGGTGCGTTCGCTGGCCGCCGCCCACCAGCATGTCACCGGTGAGGAGCTGCGTGAAACCGATATCCGCAAGTTCGGCGCCACCGATGCCTCGTTCATGGCCCGGGCCGGCATCAAGGGCCTGATCTACGGCCCGGCGGGACGCTATCTAAGCCGCCCCGATGAGCGCGGGCGGGTCGACGACCTGGTCACCGCGGCCAAGGTCTACGCCTGCATCATCGCCGACATCTGTACCAAGACGCGGGCCGAGGTGGGACTCGGTTAGAGCAAATCCCGAGCAAACGAATTCGTTTGCGACGACGAATTTGCGCAAAAGCAATATGGTCTAGGCACTTATGACGCCGACCCCGGCGGCGGCGTGAGGCAGCGGCGCAGGAAGGCGACGGCGCCGTCCGAATCCCATTCGGCGACACCGACGACGCGGCCGACCTCGTTGCCGCTCGCATTGATGAGTACCGTCGTTGGCAGGCCCTGGACGGCAAACCCGGTGAGCAGCTTGCGCCGCTTGTCCATGAGCACCGGCAGGTTTCCGATGGCGTGCTTCTTATAGAAAGTCTCGACCACCGAAGGTTTGCCGCGATCCTCCGACAGCGCCAGCACCTGAATGCCGTCGTCGGCCACCAATGAGCGCAGGCGGTCGAGGGCCGGCATCTCGCGCACGCAGGGCGCGCACCAGGTGGCCCAAAAGTTGAGCACCACGGCGGAGCCCCGCCATTCGGCAAGGGTTCGGGCGGCACCCTTGGCGTCGGTGAAGGCGGCATCGACGGTGGCGCCCGGCGGCTCGGCCTTTTGGTAGTTGCCCAACACGCCTTCGTCGGCTGTGCAGGCCAGCGCTTCCCTACTGGATCGCGGGCCGGTTATACTCTCGATCACCGCCATCGCCAGCGCGGCGAGGACGACAGTGCCAAGGACAACGACAACGATGACCTTATTCACGCCCTTCACTCCGCCGGCCCCGTCATGACCGGCCGGTCGCAAAAGGCGAAGAAGAAGTCCGCCGCCGCCAACGCGCTGTGGGGCGGACGGTTCGATGCTGCGCCGGGCGCCGTCATGGAGGAGATCAACGCGTCGATCGATTTCGATAAAAAAATGTTCGCCCAGGACATCGCCGGCTCCAAGGCGCACTGCGCCATGTTGATGGCCCAAAGTATCATATCCGCCGAAGACGGCAACGCGATCCTGGCCGGCCTGGACACTATTCTGGGCGAAATGGAAAGCGGCGGCTTTGCTTTTGATCGGGCGCTCGAAGACATCCACATGAACGTCGAGGCAAGACTCGCCGAGCTGGTCGGCGATGGGGCCGGGCGTTTGCATACGGCGCGCTCGCGCAACGACCAGGTTGCGACGGACCTCAAAATTTGGGTGCGCGATGCCCTTGACGGCCTGGACGGTGCGGCAAAGGACTTGCAATCAGCCCTCATCGACAAGGCCGAGAGCCACGCTGCGACCGTCATGCCCGGCTTCACGCACTTGCAAACGGCGCAGCCGGTTACGCTTGGTCATCATCTTCTCGCCTACGTCGAGATGTTGGGACGCGACCGCGGCCGCATGGCGGATTGCCGCCGGCGCCTCAACGAATGCCCGCTGGGCGCCGCCGCCCTGGCCGGCACGGCCTTTCCCATCGACCGCGATGCGACGGCCTCGGCGCTTGGCTTCGACGCCCCGGCGGCCAATTCGCTGGACGCCGTTTCGGACCGCGATTTTGTCGTCGAGTTTCTGTGTCTCGGCGCCATCCTGGCCGTTCATATGTCACGCCTGGCCGAGGAAATCGTGCTCTGGTGTTCGGAACCGTTTGCCTTCGCCCACCTGTCCGATGCCTTTTCGACGGGCAGCTCCATCATGCCCCAGAAGCGCAACCCCGATGCGGCGGAACTGGTGCGCGCCAAGTGCGGCCGGGTGATCGGTGCGTTGACGGGCCTGCTCGTCGTGCTCAAGGGCCTACCGCTGGCCTACGGCAAGGATCTGCAAGAAGACAAAGAGCCTGTGTTCCAGGTTGCCGAAACCCTGGCCCTTGGCTTTGCCGCCCTCACCGGCATGATCGCCGACATTGCCTTCGACGCGGAGCGCATGAAGAACGCCGCCGGGCGCGGCCATTCCACCGCCACCGATCTTGCCGACTGGCTGGTGCGCGTGCTTGGTATGCCCTTCCGCCGTGCCCACCACGTCACCGGCGCCCTGGTTCGGCGTGCCGACGAAAAGAGCTGCGCGCTCAACGAATTGGACCTGGCCGACATGCAGGCCGAAGAGCCCGCTATCACCGACGACGTGTTCGGCGTCCTCGGCGTTGACAACTCGGTCAACAGCCGCACCAGCTTTGGCGGCACGGCGCCGGCCAATGTTGTCCGCGCCGTTGCCGAGGCCAGGCGGCGCTTTCTTTAATCTTCGAGGGTTGGAACGGAGACACGAACCATGACGCGACGCCTGTTGATACTGCTTTTGGTCCTGGCCATGGCGGCGCCCCTCGCCGCTTGCGGCCGCAAGAAGGCGCCGGCTCAACCACCGAGCAGCGACCATCCGCGCAAGTATCCGACTCAATGACGGGGCCGCTCGGCGAGGACCAGAGATGAACGCATTTCACCGCCCCGACGGCCGGCTGCACGTCGAATCCGTATCCCTTGAGCGCATCGCCGACGACGTCGGCACGCCGTTCTATTGCTATTCCACGGCGATTCTGGAAAGCCGCTATCGGGCCCTGGACGAGGCCCTGGCCGGACTGCCCGCGACCATCTGCTTCGCCGTCAAGGCGAACGGCAACATTGCCGTCGTCAGTACCCTGGCGCGCCTTGGCGCCGGGGCCGACGTGGTGTCGGCGGGGGAGCTTACGCGGGCGCTCCGGTCGGGCATTCCGGCGTCGCGCATCGTCTTTTCCGGCGTCGGCAAGACAGATGACGAGATGGCGGCCGCCCTCGACGCCGGGGTCATGCAGATCAATGTCGAGTCCGAGGTCGAGATGGAGGCCCTTTCCCGGGTGGCCACGGCCAGGGGCGTGACGGCGCCGTCCGCCGTCCGTGTCAACCCCGACGTCGATGCCCGGACCCATGAAAAGATCACCACGGGCCGGCGCGAAAACAAGTTCGGCATCGAATGGGCGCGGGTGTCAGAGGTTTTCGCCGCCGCCGCCGCACTGCCCGGTATCGCGCTGACCGGCGTCGCCGTTCATATCGGCTCGCAGTTGACCGACCTTGAACCGTTCCGCCATGCCTTTCGGCGCATTCGCGGTTTGGTGACCGACTTGCGTGCCCAAGGCCACCGGATCGATTGCGTGGACGTGGGCGGCGGATTGGGCATCGATTATGGCGATCCTGCCGACGAAGGGACTGGACCGCCCTCGGCCGCCGATTATGCCGCCGTAGTGCGCGATGAGGCCGGCGACCTGGACTGCCAACTGCTTCTAGAACCAGGCCGCTATCTGGCTGGCAACGCCGGCGTTTTGGTAACCCGCGTCGTCTATGTCAAGGAAGGCGAGACGCGGCGATTCCTGATCGTCGATGCCGCCATGAATGATCTTTTGCGTCCGGCCCTCTATGGGGCGTATCATAGGATCGAGCCGGTGGGGGACATTGCCGGCGGCGATGTCGGAGAGTTCGACGTGGTCGGACCCGTTTGCGAGACGGGCGATACCTTCGCCACCCAGCGGTCGCTCCCCCGAGTGGAGCCCGGTGCGTTGCTTTGCGTGCACGCCGCCGGTGCCTATGGGGCGGTAATGGCCTCGACCTATAATGCCCGGCCGCTGGTCCCCGAAGTGCTGGTCAAGGATGGCGCCTACGCCGTGGTGCGCCGGCGTGTTCCGGTCGAGGAAGCCCTGACTCTCGAAACCGTTCCCGACTGGTTGTCGGCGCCCGCTACCCGGAAAAAGGTCTCATGAGGTTGCGGCGCAAGAACGCCTTGCCCCTGCCCTTGGGACGGGCGTGGGCCGCCGTCTTGTGGGAGCGCCTGTGGCCGGCCATGGTGCCGGCGCTCTTGGTTCTTGGCTTGTTTGCGGCGCTGGCGCTCTCGGATCTGTTGGTATTTCTACCCGGTTGGCTGCATGGAGTCGTGCTGCTGGCTTTTGCCGCGGCCTTGGCTTACGGCGTTTATCGCGGCTGGGGGTCCTTCCGGCCAGTCGAAGAGGGTGAAGCCCGTCACCGCCTGGAACTGGACAACGCCCTCGATCACCGGCCCTTGACCGCCCTTGACGACCGCCTTGCGGCGGGTGCCGACGATGCCGCCGCCGTGGCCTTGTGGCGGCTCCACCTCCGGCGCATGGCCGAGAGGGCTCGTAGCCTCAAGGTCGGGCCGCCGGCGCCGGGCCTGGCCCGCCTCGATCCCCTTGGCCTCAGGGCGCTTGTGCTTTTGTTTCTGGTGGTTGGCGGCGTCGCCGGGCGCGATGATCCTCTCGATCGCTTGGCCCGTGCCCTGGTGCCCCAGTTCGAAGGCGCCGCCGGCGGACCGGTAACGGTCGAGGTTTGGATCACGCCGCCTGCCTATACCCGTATGGCGCCGCTGTTCCTGGACCGGTCGACGCCGTTGCCCGGTGGTCCGCTCAAGCTGCCCGCTGGTTCGGCGGTGCTGGCCCAAGTGGGCGGCCTGGACGATACACCGCGGCTAAAAGCGGGCGAGCTGGACGTCGCCTTCGATCCCATTGGGGCGGACGGCGGGCCGATGAGCTATCGTGTCGAGGCGGTTATTGAGGCGGGCAACCGTCTGACTGTCGAACGGTCGGGCAGGGAACTGGCGGCCTGGCCCATGGACGTGCTGCCCGATAATCCGCCCGAAGTTTCGTTTGTGACACTGCCGGTTGGCAACGACATTGGTCATCTCAGGATGGAATTTCAGGCCAGTGACGACTATGGCCTGACCAGCGTGGTGGCTGAAATAAGACGGGCGGACGGACCCGGTGGGACGGCCGCAGGCGACGCTATTTCAATAGAAATGCCCCTCGGTTCTCCCGGAATTAAGGCGGCCAAGGGCCGTAGTCAGCGTGACCTAACCGCCCATCCGTGGGCCGGACTGCCGGCGCGCATGCGCCTGGTGGCAACCGATGCCAAGGGTCAGACGGGGACCAGCGACGATGTCGTCGTGGTATTGCCCGAACGCGCATTCCGCCACCCGGTTGCGCGTGCCATCATTGCGGAGCGCAGGAAACTCAGCGCGCCGCCCCCCATCCCTCGGGCCGAGGTAAGCGCCGCCCTGACGGCCATCGCCAACCGCCCCGAACGATTTGCCCATGACACGGTGGTCTTTCTGGCTCTCAGCGTTGCCCGGTCGCGCCTCATGCGCGATCAACGCGATCAGGCCATCGCGTCTGTCCAAGACATCCTTTGGGACACGGCCTTGCGCGTCGAGGACGGCGAGGTATCGGTCGCCGAACGGCGCCTCGTGCAGGCCCAGGAGCGTCTTATGCGGGCCCTGAGAGAGGGCGCCGATAACGCCGAGATTGATCGTCTGATGGACGAGTTGCAGCGCACCTTGGACGAATACATGCAGGCCCTGGCCGAGCAACTGATGCGCCAAGGCGCGCCACAAATGCCGATGATGCCCAACATGCGCATGATTGCCCGCGACGACCTCAGCCAGATGATCGAACGGGCCCGGGAATTGGCCCGCATGGGATCGGCCGACGCGGCCCGCAAGATGCTCTCTGAACTGCGCAAGATGTTGCAGAACATGCGCGCCGGGATGCGTCCCGGACGACCGGGGCAGGGCGCCAAGGACTTCGCCAAGGCCCAAGAGGCGATGAACCAACTGCGCGATCTGGTCCAGCGTCAGCAATCCCTCCTCGACAAGACCTTCCGGCGCTTGCAGAAGGAACAAGGTTCCGCCGGGAAACCGGGCGAAGGAGCAGACGCCCAGGGTAAGGCGGATGCCGCCGAGCAAGAGGGGCTACGCCGCAGCCTCGGCGATCTGATGGGGAAATTGGACGAGATGCTGGGCCGCATTCCGCAGTCCATGGGCAAGGCCGAGCGCGCCATGCGCGGCGCCGCCGGGGCCCTTGAGGCGGCGCGTCCGGGCGCTGCCGTTGGCCACCAGACCGAGGCCTTGGAACAGTTGCGCAAAGGCGCGGAGAACGCCATGGAACAAATGGTCCGGGGCATGGGCGGCATGATGGGCTTCGGCCCCGGGCGGCCGATGCCGATGGGCAGCGGGCAACGACCTCCCGATCGCGATCCCTTCGGCCGCTACCGTGAAGGTGAATTCGGCTCCTATCTCGAAGGGGATATCGAGGTTCCCGACGAGATGGAAATCCGCCGGGCGCGAGAAATCCTTGACGAACTGCGCCGTCGGTCGGGCCAACGCCAGCGCCCAAAGCTCGAGCGCGACTATATCGAAAGACTCTTACGCCAGTTTTAGTGACCTGGATCGGAAGTCCGTGGCACGCCAGATGCCTGTGGCGCCATCCGGGCCAGGATCCCGGCGAGCCACCTGAGACCGGCGTCGATTGCCTGACAGCGAATGAAAAAAATATGACGCCTGGAATCAATCCAGGAATCGGCGGCCGTCCGAGCTGTGGAGGGCCGAGCGGTCCGGTTCCGGCGGTGGCCGGTTTGCCGTACGCCATGCCATTGGGTCATGGTTCATAAGTCCTCTTCTGCCATTTGAACGCGCCGATTTTTCGGCGTCATTGCCATTGTCGCGAAAGTGTGTCGCGTAAAGGTTCCAGCAAAAGGCGTGCCACATGGGCATCGACGCCCAAGGGACGGCGGTTTAGGGTCCCCACCGATCAAGGATACAATGCACTCGTGATAGGAAAATTTTGCCTACTTTCCACTTTAGTAGGCAAATAATGCCGTATATTAGGAATTATAGACTAGCGGAATAAGGGCGTCCGGCGACAAGCGCCAGCCTTCATGACCCTTTCTTGCTTTCCGCCGCCGGCGCCTTCATTTCGCCTTCCGGTGCCGTCCGTTTGGTGAAGGTTACTTCAAGGCGGCGCGCCGTTGCCGCCGGATTTTCCAGGCGCGCCCTAAAACCGATGTTGTCACCGGCGGGGATCTCGGCCTTGCCCGGTTTTACCGTCGACATCTGGACTTCTTCCTCGCTGGCGTCGAGGAGCACGACACGAATGAGAGGCACGGCGCGGGGTTCATCCGAAATATTGACGATCATGCCGCGCACGACAAGGACGTCGGCTCCTTGTTCCTTCAAACGTTCGGACTTCACGTTGCGGATATCGAGTCCCGCGCCCAATGTATCGACGCTGAGCCCAACCATGGCGTAGACGGGCGCCACCGCGGGAACAAGCGCGACGATCTGAACGCGAGCGAAGTACAGCCCGGCGACAATCAGGGCCAACACCCCGACGCCCACGGCGGCAAAAATCAAGCCGCGTCCGCCTCCCTCTACCTCGTCGTCATCGTCATCGGACGAGGTGAAAACCTCGGGAATGGGTTCGGGGTCGGGCAGGTCATCGGGATCAAGCGCGTCTTCGGGCTCGTCGTCGTCGTCGCTTGGGCCGGCGACCAGGGACTCCATCGCTTCGGGCTCGGTATCCGGCCCCAACATGGCATCCAGTTCTTCGTCCGATAGGGATTCTTCTTCCTCTTCCGCCGGTTCTGGTTCGGGTTCCGGCTCTGGTTCTGGCTCGGGTTCTGGCTCTGGTTCTGGCTCGGGTTCCGGCTCGGGTTCGGGCACCGGCTCGGGTTCGGGCATTGGCTCGGGTTCGGGCGCTGGCTCGGGCTCCGGCGCCTCCACGAAGGCCTCGGCAACATCGGCCGAGAAGTCGGGTTCGGGCACCGGCGGCGGGGGTGGCGCGACGGGTGGCGGTGGCGCAGCAGCTGGCGGTGGCGCGGCCGCTGGCGGTGGCGCATAGGCCGGCTGCGGCTGCGGCTGTGTCTCGGCGACCGGCAGTTGCAGCCAGGTATTGCCACAGTTGAAACAGCGCACCGTATTGCCTGCGCCGTCGATGGCGCCAGGCGCGACAGTGTAGTGGGTGGAACAGGCCGGGCAGTTTATAATCATCGGTGCTGAACTGTGTTAATATTCTGTCACTTATAGGCTTTTGACCCGTTCAAGGCAAGCCAGGGTGGCCCGGCGCATGGTGCTGGACGGAGAGGCTTTGCCCATGCCATTGTCCCTGCGACGGGAGCGCAAACGGTGACTAACGACGCCGACGACTGTGTCATTCAATTCGAGAACGTGAGCCTGCGCTATGGCCTTGGGCCCGAAGTCTTGCAAGATGTGTCGTTTGCCCTTAAGTCCGCCTCCTTCCATTTTCTGGTCGGCCCCAGCGGCGCCGGCAAGTCGTCGCTTCTGCGGCTTATGTACCTGGCCCTCAAGCCCTCGCGCGGCTTGGTCACCTTGTTCGGCCGTGACATTGCCACCACGCCGCGCCGCCAACTACCCGCCCTGCGCCGCCGCGTCGGCGTCGTCTTTCAGGACTTTCGCCTGCTTCCCCATCTCTCCGCCTTCGACAACGTCGCGCTGCCGTTGCGTGTCGCGGGTGCGCGCGAGGACGAGGTGCGCCGCCACGTCGTCGAGCTTTTGAGTTGGGTCGGCCTCAAGGATCACCTGGATGCCCGACCCCCGACGCTGTCGGGCGGCCAGCAACAGCGCGTCGCCATCGCCCGCGCCGTGATCGTGCGGCCGACGCTGCTTCTTGCCGACGAACCGACGGGCAATATCGACGACAAGATGGCCATGCGCCTGATGCACCTGTTCGAGGAGCTCAACAAATTGGGCACCGCCATCGTCATCGCCACCCATAACGAGAACCTGGTCGGGCGGCTGGTCCATTCCTGCCTGCGCCTCGACGGCGGCCGTCTGGAGGTTGATGAGACCGCCCGGGGCCCAGCCCCGGCCCTCGCGGCGAACTTGCGACAAAGCTCTGGGAACGCCGCCTGAATGTTTGCCAAACGCACCGATCTGCCGCTCGACCGTGATGCGCTGAGCCGCTATTTGCCGTGGCTAATCGCGTTCATGGTTTATATGGCGGTATTGGCCCTGGCCGGGTTGCTGGTTCTCGCTGCCATGGCCCGCTATTGGGACGCGGACGTCAGCGGCACCATGACGGTGCAAATCCCACCCACGGGAAGCGCCGCCGACGACGACAAACGCGTGCGCGCCGCCGTCATCTTGCTGCTTGGCGAACCCGCCATCGTCCATGCCGAGGCGATAACCGAGGGGCGCCTGATGGCGCTTTTGGAGCCCTGGCTGGGTACCGCCGAGGTGAGCGCCGACCTGCCCTTGCCGCGCCTCGTCGACGTCGAGGTCGAACCGGGGGCCGATCTGGATATGGCGGGGCTTGCCCGCCGCCTGGACGCCGCCGTGCCCGGCGCCACGCTTGACGACCACAGAATTTGGCTCGATCGCCTGGTTCGTCTCGTGCGCTCGGTCGAGGCGCTCGCTGCCTTGGTTCTCGCTCTCATGTGTTCGGCCACCGTCGGCACCGTCGTCTTCACGACGCGTACCGGCCTCGCCATTCACCACGACGTCATCGAGGTGCTGCACCTAATCGGCGCCCACGACGGTTATATTGCGCGCCAGTTTGCCCAGCGTGCTCTTACACTGGGCTTGCGCGGCGGCCTCATCGGACTGGCCCTCGCCGTGCCCACCTTGCTTGGCATCGGGTCCCTGGCGCGGCACATGGAGGCCGGCATCATGCCCAACCTGACACTGACGCTGACCCATTGGCTGGCTATCGTCAGTCTGCCCCTTCTGGCCGCCGCCATCGCCATGCTGACCGCGCGGTTAACGGTGACCCGCACATTGGCCAGGATGCCCTAGTGTCCTGGATCAAAAGTTCGTGGCGTATACGACGGCCTTCCGAGTTCATCCGGCTAGGCGCGGGGTGCGCCGTGATGCTGGAGCATCACAAGTGCCGCGCAACGACGCCGGGGGACTTGGAAGACCGCCCTTCGGGTCGCTTTTCCCGCCGCCTCGGTGCGTCAGAAAAGCTTGCCGATGCAAAGGCATCGCCTGCGCCTCCCTTCCTGCCGAGCGAACGGGAAAAGCGATCGTATAGGCCACGAACTTCTGATCGAGGACACTGTCGATGGTAGTCGGTGGCCGTGATCGGCGGAGCCGGGGCCGCCGCCTGATCGTGCGCCTGGCGGTGTTGGGTGTAGCGGTCGGTGCCGTATGGGCGGCCGGTTTGGTGCGCTTCGCCACCCAAATTCCCGATACCGTCGCCGAGCCCGACACCCTCACCGATGCCATCGTCGTGTTGACCGGTGGCAGCGGTCGCCTCGATGCCGGTCTTGAGCTGTTGGCCGGAAGGCGGGCGCCCAAGCTGTTCGTCTCCGGCGTTTACCGTGGCGTTGATGTGACCATGTTGCTCGACGTGTCGAAGCACTCGCCCGGAGACATCGAGTGCTGCATCGAAATCGGCCACAGCGCCGACGACACCGCCGGCAACGCCGACGAAACGGCGGCTTGGATGAAAAAAGGCGGATACCGCTCGCTGCGCCTGGTCACGTCAAGCTATCACCTGGCCCGCGCTCTGTTGGAATTCCGCCTTGCCATGCCCGACGTGACCTTGGTCCCTCATCCGGTGTTCGCCCGAACCGTCAAGCAAGACCGTTGGTGGGCGTGGCCTGGCACCGCCTCGCTGATTGTCGGCGAATTCAACAAGTATCTCCTGGTCTGGCCACGCCGCGCCGTCCACGGATTTATTGGCCGGCGAACCAAATCGGTGACGGCGCCATGACGGTTCTACGCTCCTTAGTCTTCAACGTGTTTTTTTTCGCCTGGTTGGCTTTTGTGCTGGTTGTCATGTTGCTGTTTCTGCCCCTGCCGCGACGGGTCATGCAGAACGCGGTGCGGGTCTGGACCCACGTCATGGGGCTTGGCCTGAAGGTGATTGTCGGCCTGGACTATGAGGTGCGCGGGCGCCAGCACATTCCGTGGGGCGGCGTCATATTTGCCTGCAAGCACCAGTCGGCGTGGGAGACGATGGCCTTCCACATTCTTTTTTCCGACACGTCCTACGTCATCAAGAAGGAGCTTTTTGCCGTCCCTCTCTTTGGCTGGTACGCCCGCAAGTGCCAATCCATCCCGGTTGACCGGGCCGGCGGCGGGGCGGCCCTGAGACGGTTGATCCGCGACGCCCGGATCCAGATCGCGGCGGGGCGGCCCCTGGTCATTTTTCCCGAAGGCACGCGCATGGCGCCCGGCACGCGCGGCGCCTATCATCCCGGCGTCTTCGCCCTTTACAAGCAGGCCCGGGCGCCGGTGGTGCCGGTGGCTCTCAACTCGGGCCTGTATTGGGGGCGTCGCCAATTCGTCAAGCGCCCGGGCGTCATGGTCATCGAGTTCTTGGAAGCCATGCCCGAAGGCCTGGACCGGCACCAATTCATGGCCGAGCTGGAAAGGCGCGTCGAAGCCGCGTCCGGGCGCCTGGTCGACGAGGCCCAGCCCCACCATCCGCCGGTCAGTGGATAAGACTGTACACGGTGGTGAAAGACGGGGATCGTTGGGCCAAGTCCCCGAGGCGCCAGGCGATGCCGACGCTTGGCGTGGGGATAAGCAAGGGAAAACATAAAGGGAACAATGCTTGACGTCGGCACCCCTATTTTGTAGGCTGGGAGGTCGGAAATCATTGTAAACACTCGCGTTCTTCGGAGACGGTCATGGTCGAAGTAGCGCCCATCTCACAGCAGATTTGGGACATGAAGTATCGGCTCAAGGGGGCCGACGGGGAGCCTTTGGACAAGATCATCCCCGACACCTGGCGCCGCATCGCCCGCGCCCTGGCGGCGGGCGAGGAGGATAGCGAGCTGTGGGAGGGCCGTTTCTTCGAGGCCCTTGAGGATTTCCGTTTCCTGCCCGCCGGGCGCATCGTATCTGGCGCCGGCAGCGAGCGTGCCGTGACGCTGTTCAACTGCTTCGTCATGGGCGAAGTGCCCGATGATATGAGCGGCATCTTCGACGGCCTCAAGGAGGCCGCGCTGACCATGCAGCAGGGCGGCGGCATCGGTTATGATTTCTCAACGCTGAGGCCCAAGGGCGCTCCGGTCAAGGGCGTCGGCGCCGATGCCTCGGGGCCGCTGTCGTTCATGGATGTGTGGGACGCCATGTGCCGCACCATCATGAGCGCCGGGTCCAGGCGCGGCGCCATGATGGCGGTCATGCGCTGCGACCACCCCGATATCGAGGCCTTCGTCGAGGCCAAGGGCGAGCCCGGGCGCCTGCGCATGTTCAACCTCTCGGTCTTGGTCACCGATGCTTTCATGGCGGCGGTGAAGGAGGACGGCGCCTGGGAGCTGACTTTCGACGGCGTTGCCTACAAGACCGTCCAGGCGCGTGATCTGTGGGACAAAATCATGCACGCCACCTACGCCTATGCCGAGCCCGGGGTGATCTTTATCGACGCCATCAACCGGTTCAACAATTTGGCTTACTGTGAAACCATTCACGCGACAAACCCGTGCGGCGAACAGCCCCTGCCGCCCTATGGCGCGTGCCTCCTGGGTTCGGTCAACTTGGCGCGCCTTGTCGATCAGCCGTTCACCGAGGCGGCCGGGCTCGACACCGATGCCCTGGCGCAACTGGTCGCCACCGCGGTGCGCATGTTGGACAACGTCATCGATGTGTCGGGGTTTCCGCTTCCCCAACAGGCCCATGAGGCCAGGGCCAAGCGGCGCATCGGCCTTGGCGTCACCGGACTGGCCGACGCCTTGATCATGTGCCGGGCGCGCTACGGCGGCAGCCGGGCCGTGGCTCTGACCGAGGAATGGATGCGCGCCATCCAGCGCGCCGCCTATCTGGCCTCGGCCGAATTGGCGGCCGAGAAAGGCTCGTTTCCCCTTTACGACGCCGAGAAATTCCTGGCCGGGGAAACCGTCGCCCGCCTTGACGCCGACGTCCGCGACGCCATCGCGCGCCACGGCATACGCAATGGGCTTCTGACATCGGTGGCGCCGACGGGTACCATTTCGATCCTCGCCGACAACGTGTCTTCGGGACTGGAGCCGGTGTTCAGCTTTCAATACGCCCGCTACGTCCTGATGCCCGACGGCACGCGCAGCGAGGAACAGGTGAGCGACTATGCCTATCGGCTTTATCGCCGCCTCGAAGGCGAGAACGCGCCGCTGCCCGATTATTTCGTCGATGCCCAGGGCTTGAGCCCAACCGACCACTTGGTCATGCAGACGGCGGTGCAGAAATATATCGACAGCTCGATCTCGAAGACCATCAACTGCCCCGAGAGCATGGCCTTCGACGACTTCAAGGATATTTACGCCCAGGCCTACGAACTGGGCTGCAAGGGCTGCACCACCTATCGGCCCAACGACGTCACCGGGGCGGTGCTGGAGGCCAAGACGGACGCCACCGGCGCCGGCCAGGCCGAACTGCCGCTTGAGAAGCTGGCAAAAAGCGTCAGGCCGACCGATCTCGGCGACTCTGGGCCCATTCACCAGCTGTTCCAGCCCCTCGACCGGCCCCAGGCCCTGGACGGCGCCACCTATAAGGTGCGCTGGCCGGAAAGCGACCACGCCATCTATATCACCATCAACGACATCATCGACGACCTGGGACGCCAGCGCCCGTTCGAGGTCTTCATCAATTCGAAGAACATGGAGCACTACGCCTGGACGGTAGCGTTGACGCGCATGATCTCGGCGGTCTTCCGGCGTGGCGGTGATGTCTCTTTCGTCGTCGAGGAGATGAAGGCGGTGTTCGACCCGCGCGGCGGCCACTGGGTCGGTGGGCGCTACGTACCCTCGCTCTTGGCCGCCATCGGCGAGGCCATCGAACGCCACATGATTGCCACCGGCTTCCTGGCGGCACCCGGCGAAATGGCCGAGGACCGGGGCGCCCAGCCCCAGGTCGCGGCCGTTGGCGGCGGCGAGGAAAGCGAAGACGGCATGGCGCCCAGCGCATCCCCCTTCCGCCAGTGCCCGAAGTGCGGCCAGGCCAGCCTGGCCCGCCAGGAAAACTGCGACGCCTGCATGAGCTGCGGCTATTCGAAGTGTAGTTGAGGCGTTAGCCCTATCGCCCCGCCTTTTCCCGTGCCATTTCCAATATTTCGTGCAGCGGGCCTTCCTTGATGCCCATCTCGTCGAGGTGTTCCAAGGTGTTGGCCAGGTATTCGACGGCCGAGCCCTCGAAGCCGTGGCCGCGGGCGACGCGGCGCGCCGCTTCGTCGGGCGCCAACTTGCCGGCGTATTGCGCCTCGTTGGCGTGATTGGCAACGAAGGCCCAGGCGGTGACCCGGCCCTTGGGCAACGATAGCGTCAGGCGCTTCGCGACATAGGAATCGGTGTCGAGTTCACGCCTCCACAGATAATCCAGCGTCGAGCCGGCGTCGGCTGGGTCAATCTTGTACGCCCGCCCCCTGCACGAGCCGCCATGGTCGAGGCCGACCACCAGTCCCGTGCAATCCGGTGTGCCCCGATAGCGGGTCGAGTGAATGCAGAGCGCCCGGTGATAGCCGTATAGGAGCGCCGCCTGGCAATCCAAATAGGGAAAATTGGGCCGCCACATGAGCGAGCCATAGGCGAAGACCCAGATATCCCCGCGTGTCTTTTCGGCCGGCCCCATCATTGCCTCGTCACCAAGGCGACGCCGAAGACCGAGACCGCCATGCCGGCCAGGGCCAAGGCGCCGAAGGTCTCATTGAACAAGGTGAAGCCGATCAGCGCCGTCACCGGCGGCACCAGATAAAAAAGGCTGATCACCTTGGAAGCCTGGCCGCGCCTGAGCATCACGTACAAAAGACTGACCGCGCCAAGCGACAGCACCACGACCAGCCAGGTGAGTCCGAAAATGAACTCACCCGTCCAGTGGATAGAACCTGTCTCGAAGGCCAACGAGAAGGCACCGGTGAGAAGTGCCGCGGCGGCGAACTGGATGGCATGGCCCGAGCGCAGGCGCATGGTCCCGCCGTGGCGCTTTTGATAGAGCGTGCCGGCGGTAAAGCCCGTGACCGCGACACAGGCAAGCGCGATGCCGGGCAGGTCGGCCCCGGCGACGTCGAGCTTATCGGTGATGACGACGGTGACGCCGGCGAACCCCGCCACCATGCCGAACCACTGGCGCGCCTTCAGGGTCTCGCCTAGGAACGGCCCGGCGGCGAACGCGGTAAGCAGCGGCTGAAAGCCCATGACAAGGGCGATGACCCCCGATGGCAGCCCCCGGGCAAGGGCCGAAAAAAGCCCCATGAAGGTAACGCCGTGGATTAAGACGCCGGTCATGGCCAGGTGGCCGGCCTCGCTCCTGTCGGCGGGCCAGGGCGCGCCGGTGGCAAGGCTGATCCCGGCCATCAGAACGGCAACGATGGCGAAGCGGACAAAGAGAAAGGTAAACGGCTCTGCATAAGGCAAGCCATAGAGAGCCCCCATATACCCGGTGCTCCACAAGACCACGAAGAGCACCGGCACACAGGCGATCCAGGCGCCGCCGGAACGGGGGTCGGGGAAAACGTGGGCTGGAGGGCTCATGGTCAGGGCCGGAGGGAAGCAATGGGGTCGGGCAGGCTATCTTCTCGCTCCCCATCGCGCAACGCACTATAAAGGGGACGTAAACCTTCAGCAGCGGAACCCCCGACACCGATCATGCTGTCGCCTAGGAAGACTTCCGGCCGTTCCCACCCGTCGCTTACCTATCGGCCGCCGACTCACTTGAGGACCCTCAAGATCGGGTTGATTGCCTTTGTCGGCATCGCCGGCCTGGCGGTGCTGTGGGTCGTCGCTTGGTTTACCTTGGCCTCGAACATGCGCACCGAGACCCTGGCCTGGATCGAGGCGCAGCGGGCCGCCGGCTTTACCGTCAGCTATACCAAGTTCGAACTTAGCGGCTTCCCGTTCAAACTGGTGGCCACCATCGACGAGCCGGGGCTGGGGTGGCCCGACACCCGGGCGCCGTGGGTCTGGCAAGGCAAGCACCTGACCATGCAGGCCCGGCCCTGGACTCCGTGGCGACTGCGCCTGGCCCTTGCCGGCGCGCAGACGGTGCGCCTGGCGGACGGCGCCGGACCCACCACCTATAAAGGCGCCGCCGACGTGCTTGCCCTCGACCTCGTCTTCGGTGGCGACGGGGCGGAGAGCGGCCGGCTCACCGTCGGGGGGCTTAATTTCTCAACCGCCGAGGGGACACGGGCAATTACCGTCGAACGGGCCGAAGTCGCGGCACGGCGCGGCTTTCCCGATCCCGAGGACCACCACGCTTCGACCTTGAACGTGGAACTGTCGGCCCTGGGTCTGGGGTTTCCGGAAAGTCTCGATCTGCCGCTCGGGCGGATAATCGGCGCGCTGCGCCTGCAGGCCGATGTCCTGGGCACCGTTCCCACCGCATCGTGGCCAGCCGCGTTGGCCAAGTGGCGCGACGACGGCGGCACCATCGAGGTGGCGCGCCTGGCCCTCACATATGGGCCCCTCGATGTGCGGGCTAACGGCACCCTGGCGTTCGACGGCGACATGCAACCCATCGGCGCTTTCACCGCCAAGGTCCAAGGGTTCTTTCCCCTGGTCGACGCGCTTAAGGACAAAGGGCTGGTGCGGGCCCGCGACGCCGTTACCGCCAAGATCGTTTTGGGCGCCCTTGCAAAAAGGCCGGCTCAAGGCGGGCCGCCGACCCTGAACCTGCCCCTGACGGTGCAGGGCCGCAAGGTCTACGCCGGGCCGTTGGCGCTGGCCGAGGTGCCCGCCATCCCCTGGTAAGGTTTGGTACGGCTCTTGTGTTATCATGTCACCCATGGGGAAATCCGCTGCCATCGGCGCCGTCCTTGCCGCCCTGGTCGTCCTTTTTATTGCGCCCTCTGTCGGGGACAGCGCCGACGGTGGGGCGACCCAGGGCGGTCGTAGCCTCAGGGGCCAGTTCCTGGTGGCGACGCCCAACATGGGGGACCCGCGTTTCGCTCAAAGTGTCATCTACATGGTCGACCACACGCCGAGGGGCGCCATGGGTTTCATCGTCAACCGCGCCTTCGGCACCGGCCCGCTTGGAAAATTCCTCAAGGGTTTTAACATCGAGAGCGAGAAGTCCGACGCCACCATCACCATCCAATATGGCGGTCCCGTTACGCCGGGCCGCGGTTTCGTCCTCCATACCAGCGACTATGCGGGCAAAGGCACCATCCGGGTCTCGGATAAGGTCTCCATGACCATCGAGATGAGCGTATTGAGGGACTTGGCGGCGGGCAAGGGACCGAGCCGGGTGCTCTTCGCCATGGGCTACGCCGGCTGGGGCCCCCAACAACTGGAGGGCGAGATGGCGCGCGATGACTGGCTGACGGCGCCCGAAGATTTGGGGCTCATCTTCGGCGACGACCAAGACACGAAGTGGGAGCGCGCCAGAACCGGCGCCGGGCTGAAGCTATAAGACCAACGCTCAGGCCTGCTTGGCCG
The DNA here is from genome assembly GCA_030754885.1 of Rhodospirillales bacterium. Classification (GTDB taxonomy): domain Bacteria; phylum Pseudomonadota; class Alphaproteobacteria; order Rhodospirillales; family JASLLZ01; genus JASLLZ01. The sequence continues at coordinate 25,386 of JASLZL010000092.1, forward strand.
CGATGACGCCGCGGCGGAGTTCACGGGCGCGGGTGAAGATTTCGTGCAACGTGTCACCCTCGCCTCGGCGGATGGCCCGCTGTACGGCCGTCAGGTCCTCGCTGAAGCGGCCCAGCATCTCGAGCACCGCCTCACGGTTATTGAGGAAGACGTCGCGCCACATGACCGGGTCCGAGGCGGCGATGCGGGTGAAGTCGCGGAAGCCGCCGGCCGAGTACTTGATCACTTCGGACTTCAGGTGGTCTTCCAGGTCCGTCGCCGTGCCGACGATGGTGTAGGCGATGAGGTGGGGCAGGTGCGAGGTGATGGCCAGGACCTGATCGTGGTGGGCGGCGTCCATGGTCTCGATCAGCATTCCGGCCCGTTGCCACAACGTCTTCACCCGCTCGACCGCTTGCGCGTCGGTGCCGGCGGACGGTGTCAGGATGCACCAGCGCCCATCGAACAACTCGGCAAAGCCGGCTTCCGGTCCCGAATGCTCGGTACCCGCCACCGGGTGGGCGGGGACCAGGTGGACACCATCGGGCAGGTGCGGCGAGACATCATCGATCACGGCCTGCTTGACCGAGCCCACGTCGCTGACGATGGCGCCTGGCTTGAGCGCCGGTCCGATATCGGCGGCGATTCCGGCATAGGCGCCGAGCGGCGAACACAGCACGACCAGGTCGGCATCCAGGGCGGCTTGACGCGCATCCAGGGTTACGCTGTCGGCGAGGCCCAGGTCCACGGCCGTGTCCAAGGTCCGTTGGGTGCGCGCCGCGACGGCGATGTGCCCGGCCAGGCCGTCGCGCCGAATCACGCGGGCGAGCGACGATCCGATCAGCCCGATGCCGATCAGCGCAATGCGCCCGAACAGGAGATCAGAGGGTTTACCGGTCATGGCTCAGTCCAGGAATTCTTTCAAGGCGTCGACGACGGCGCGCATTTCGTCCTCCAGGCCGATGGTGATGCGCAGGCTGTCGGCAAGGCCGTATCCGGCCATGCGCCGGGTAATAATACCCCGGCTTCTCAGAAAGACATCGGCGGCCTCGGCATCGCGGCCGGGCTGATCGGGGAAGCGCACCAAGGCGAAGTTGCCGACGCTGGGTGGAACCTCCAAGCCAAGGTCCCGCGACTGCTTGGTGAACCACGCCAGCCAGGTATCGTTGTGGCGCCGCGAACGCTCGGCGAAGGCCTCATCGGCGAGCGCCGCGCATCCCGCCGCCTGGGCCGGCGCCGAAACGTTGAACGGATTGCGCGCGCGGCTCAGGACGTCGGCCACGCTTGGCGGACAATAGGCCCAGCCCAAGCGGACGCCGCCCAAGGCGTACATCTTGGAGAACGTGCGGGTCATCACCACGTTGTCGCCGCCGTCCACCAATTCAATGCCCGGCGTATAGTCGCCGTTCGTCACGTATTCGGCATAGGCGGCGTCGATGACCAGAAGGACGTTGGCCGGCAGACCGGCACGCAGGCGCGCGAGCTCGGCGGTGGGCAAGTACGTCCCCGTCGGGTTGTTGGGGTTGGCCACGAAGACGACGCGCGTCTTTGCCGTTACCTGGCCAAGGAGGGCATCGACGTCGGTGGTGAGGTCGGTTTCGGGTGCGGCGACGGGCGTTGCCCCCACCGTCTTGGCGGCGATCGGGTACATGAGAAAGCCGTGTTCGCTGTGTAGAACCTCGTCTCCCGGTCCGGCATAGGCGCGGCACAACAGCCCGATCAGTTCGTCCGACCCGGCGCCGCACACGATGCGCTTTGCATCAAGACCGTGGTGGCGGCCCAGGGCCTGGCGCAGGTCATCCGAAGAACCGTCGGGATAGCGGTGCAGAGAGGCCGCGGCGTCACTGTAGGCGGCGACCGCCTTGGGACTGGGACCGAGTGCACCCTCGTTGGAGGCAAGCTTGATCACGCGTTCGACGCCGGCGACGTCCGCATCGCCCCCGACATAGGGCGTAATCTCCATGATCCCGGGTCTGACCGACAGGCCGCTCATGATTTACGCCTCCGCTTCGCTGGCGTCTCGGCAAGTTCCTCGGGCGTCAAGGGCACCGCATAGGAGCCCAAGACGACCACCCGCTTGATCGGCAGGCTTGTTGAGTCCATGAGCAGTTTGACGCGGCGGTCGTCGGTAGCGACGAAATCGTCCACCTCGGCCAGATAGAGCCGCGTGCCGCGAGTCTCCTTGTCATTCCACAAGGCAGTAAATGTGACCGGCAGACTGGCTTCGGTGAGTGCCGGTCCGAGGCTGGTCAGGGCAAACCCCTCGTCGGCGTCGAGGGCGACGAAAGACCGGTCGCGCCCCGTCTCCTCTGGAGCAACCCGGCTGATGACCAACGCCTCCAAGGAGTCGGCGCGGCAGTTGCCGGGCCCGGCGAAGGGCAAGCGTGCAATGACCAGCGGCGCGGCGGCGTCACGGCCCATCAGGTGGGGCCACCACGGTTGGGTATCGTCGCGAACCGGAACCGCTAGAACACCAACGGTTGCCTGCCCGCGCATGACCTCGTCGATGACGCGCGGTGCCGAGGAGTGGGCCGTCACCGGGGTTTGGCTGCCGTAATGGCTGCGCGCCAAATCGCCGAAGCCGCACGAGTCCTCGGGCTCGTGGACGGCGACCGAAAACGGGCCTTGAAGACTGACGAAGGCGGCCAGGATCTCACGCCAGACGCGCACCAGGGCCTGTTTGGGAAACGCCCCCCCATGGCGATCGACCAGGCGGCGGATGATCTGGGCTTCGCGTCCGGGGCGGTGGGCGCTCTCGGCGTCGCCCTTCGATGCACCGACTTTCTCGACCACGCGCGTACGCCGCACCAAGAGGTCGTGAATCTCCTCGTCGATGGCGTCAATTTCACCGCGCAATGCGTTGAGTGATTTCTTCGCGCTCATAGTGGTTTCCGGATCGGTAAAACCGCGGTACGGCGGGCCCCCGTTCGAGGACGCATAGTGATAATGGCTCGCCTCGGCAAAAGCAAAGAAAACATTGACACTTCCAGGCTTGCTTTCTAGCTATGGTGCCCTTAATCGCGATGCGGGAAACGGCCGTAACGTTATGGATTCGCCCAATCACAATAGCGCCCAAGGAACCGATTTGCCGAAGCTGGCGGATGACCAAGTGCGCCTGGACGCCGAGGGACCCTTGCGCCTTGACTGCGGAGTCGCGCTTGACCACGTCACCGTCGCTTATCGGACCTATGGCACGCTCGACGCTGAAAAGTCGAATGCCGTCTTGGTCTGCCATGCGCTCACCGGTGACCAGTACCTGGCCGAGAGCCACCCGATTACCAGCAAGCCGGGATGGTGGGAGCTGATGGTGGGGCCGGGCAAGGTCCTCGATACGGACCGCTATTTCGTCATATGTCCCAACATCTTGGGCGGCTGCATGGGCACCACAGGTCCCAAGGAGATCGACCCGGCGACGGGCCGGCCATGGGGCCTTTCGTTCCCGGTGATTACCGTCGCCGACATGGTGCGTGCCCAGGCCATGCTGATCGCCCACCTGGGTATAGAAAAACTGTTCGCGGTCATTGGCGGTTCGCTGGGCGGCATGCAGGTGCTGGAATGGGCAGCGTCTTATCCCGAACGTGTCTTCGCCGCCGTTCCCATCGCCGCCGCCGGCCACCACACGGCCCAAAACATCGCCTTTCACGAGGTCGGCCGCCAAGCCATCATGGCTGATCCCGACTGGTGCGGCGGCGACTATCAGAGCGCCGGCAAGCACCCCCACCGGGGACTGGCCGTGGCGCGCATGGCGGCACACGTCACGTACCTGTCGGAGACGGCGCTGCATCGCAAGTTCGGGCGCCGCCTACAGGACCGCGCGGGGATAACCTACGGCTTCGAAGCCGACTTCCAGGTCGAGAGCTATCTGCGCCACCAGGGCAGCACCTTTGTCGAGCGCTTCGACGCCAATTCATATCTCTACATTACCCGTGCCATGGATTACTTCGACCTGGCCGAGGCCCACGGCGGCGTTCTGGCCGAGGCCTTTCGCGAAACGCCGGTCCGATTCTGCGTCATCTCGTTCACCTCAGACTGGCTCTATCCGACCTCGGAAAGCCGCGCCATCGTCCACGCGCTCAACGCGGTCGCGGCCAACGTGAGCTTCGCCGAAATCACGACCGAGGACGGTCACGATTCGTTTCTCCTTGATGAGCCGGAGTTCCGAGAGGTTCTGCAAGGTTTTCTCAACGGCGCCGCCGACCATCGCGGCCTGCCCAGGGGACGGCGGTGATGATGGCCGATCAGCGCAAGACGATCCGCGTCGATCTTCAGCTCATCGCCGATATGATAGAACCCAACACGCGGGTGCTCGACGTGGGCTGCGGCGACGGCACACTCTTGGATTATCTTGGCGCCTTCAAACAGGTCGACGGACGCGGCATCGAGATTTCCATGGAAGGCGTGAACGCCTGTGTTTCGGCAGGCCTTCCAGTTATCCAGGGAGACGCCGACACCGATCTCGCGGACTACCCCGACGATGCCTTCGATTACGTCGTGCTGAGCCAGACCTTGCAGGCGACCCACGCCCCGCGTCAGGTATTGGAGCACCTGACCCGCATCGGTCGTCGAGCCATCGTTTCGTTTCCCAACTTCGGCCATTGGCGAGTGCGCGGCCACCTTTTCTTATTCGGCCGCATGCCGGTCAATAAGACCCTGCCCTACCAATGGTACGACACGCCCAATATCCACTTTTGCACGATCAAGGATTTCGTAGTCCTGTGCCGCGAAATGGGCGTGACCATTGAGCGTAGCCTGTCCCTCGACCATGGCGGGCACCGGCGGCGCATCGGCTCGCATGTATTCTTTAACAATATATTGGGTGGGCAAGCCGTCTTCGTGCTCAGCCGTTAGTGGCCGTTTGAACGGGCCCAACCTGGGAGCTGTTATGACCGGCAAGGCAAAAAGTTCCTCGGACGCTCCTCTCGAGTCGTTGCTGCGCCAATCGGGAGCATCCCTGAGTGTGGCCGAACTGCGTGAATTGGTGCTGGGCGTCGCCGCGGCTCCGAGCGCGCTCGACCCTGACGCCTGGATGTGCCTGGTGGCACCGACCATCGACGAGGCGTCGAAGGTGCGGCTTCGTGCCCTCCTCGATGAGGTCTCTGAGAGCGGTGGAGACGACCGGGCGCCGGCGGCGCGCCTCACCGCCCTTCGAGGAGAGTTGGAGAAGAGCGGCCTCGACGGCTTAATCGTGCCTCACGCCGACGAACACCAAGGCGAATACATGCCGGCCCGGGCCAAGCGCCTGGCCTGGCTGACCGGATTCACCGGATCGGCCGGACTGGCGGCGGTTCTCAAGGATAGTGCCGCCATCTTCGTCGATGGCCGCTACACCCTGCAGGTACGCGATCAAGTGGACGAAAACCATTATGTCATCCGCCATCTGACCGAGGAACCGGCTACCGGATGGATCACCGAAACCCTGCCCAAGGGCGCCCGTCTCGGCTACGACCCATGGCTTCATACGAAACGCGAGGTCAAGCGCTGGCGGGGTGCTTGTGAAAAAGCCGGCGCCACCCTGGCCGCCTGTGAAGAGAACCCAATCGACGCGGTGTGGACCGACCAGCCGCCGCCACCGGTGGCGCCCGTCGTTCCCCACGCCATCGAATTCACCGGCCGCACTTCGGCCGACAAGCGCGGCGATTTGGCCCAGGCCCTGGCCAAGGGTGGTCTCGACGCGGTGGTGTTGACGGCATCAGAATCCATTGCTTGGTTGTTGAACATTCGCGGCGCCGACGTCCCGCGTACGCCGTTGCCTCTCTCGTTCGCCATCCTTAACGCCGACGCCAGCGTCGATCTGTTCATCGATCCGCGCAAAATGGCACCGGGCCTGGCCGAACACCTGGGCGGCGACGTGCGCCCGGCGCCGCGCGATGCTTTTGGGCCGGCCCTCGACCGCCTGGGCGGCGCCGGCAAGGCCGTCAGTCTGGACCCAGACACCTCGCCTTCCTGGGCCCTCGATCGGGCGAGTGGGTCCGGCGCACGCATCGTCCACGGCGCCGATCCGTGTCTATTACCCAAGGCGCGTAAGAACCCGGTCGAGCTGGACGGCACGCGGGCCGCCCACCGGCGCGACGGCGCTGCCTTGGTCCGATTTCTTGCCTGGCTTGACCGCGAAGCACCGGCCGGCCGGCTGACCGAGATCGAGGCCGCCGAAAAACTCGAGATCCTGCGCCGCGAGAACGACCATTTCCGGGGCCTGAGCTTCGACACTATTTCGGGCGCCGGCCCCAACGGCGCCATCGTTCACTACCGGGTCGGTCCCAAGACCAATCGGCGGTTGGAGCCGGGGTCCCTCTATCTGGTCGATTCGGGCGGGCAATATCTGGACGGCACCACGGACGTGACCCGCACCATTCCCATCGGCACCCCAAGCGCCGAGATGCGCCGGCGCTTCACTTTGGTGCTCAAGGGGCACATCGCCTTGGCCGTGGCGCGCTTTCCCAAGGGGACGACGGGGTCACAACTCGACACCCTGGCGCGCCGCCACCTGTGGGCGGAGGGCCTCGATTATGACCACGGTACCGGCCACGGGGTGGGCAGTTACCTCGGCGTGCACGAGGGACCGCATCGCATCTCCAAGGCGCCCAACCGGGTCGCCTTTGAGGCCGGTATGATTGTTTCCAACGAACCCGGCTATTACAAGACGGGTGAGTATGGCATCCGTATCGAGAATCTTGTCACCGTGGTTGCCGTCGCCGCCCCGGAAGGTGCCGATAAGGACCTGCTGGGCTTCGAGATATTGACACTGGCGCCCATCGATCTGCGATTGGTGGACGGGGCGATGTTAAGCGCCGACGAGATCACCTGGCTCGATGAATATCATGGCACGGTGCGCGATGCGCTCTTGCTCCACGTCGATGTTGACACCGCCCGTTGGTTGGCTCAGGCGACACGGCTCGTGGAGACGCCATGACGGCGAGCACCCGCAATCCTTATTCGGGCATGCGATACAAATAGACCGTCGTTGCGTACAGATCGTCGGCGCGCCGCACCGCTTCGGGCCGCCAGCCGGGCACGGAGAAGGTGTTGGAGAGTACGTAGGCGCCGGGCTTCAGTTCAGCCTCCAGCTTGGTCTTGAGGGTGTCCATCCCGGCGGGAAACAGATAGCAGACAACAAGGGCGGCGTCGCCCAGCGCAACAGGGTGAAAGTCGGCGCGCCGAATCGAAAGGTTGGTCAACGGCTCGACCCTGTGACGGACCTTGGAAAACAGCCACGGCAGGGGTGAAATTTCCAGAGCCCGCACCGTGCAGCGGGGCAGGCGCCGGGCCAGGGGGAAGGCCAGGTTTCCCCATCCCGATCCCAGTTCGAAGACCACGCCTTCGATGCCGGGCGGAATCAAGTCCAGCATTACGGAGGCGACCCGGGGCGATGTCGGTGCTGGCGCCACGCCCGTCATTAGGGCATAAACGACAAGCCCAAGGACCACAGCCAGGGCGGCAGCGAGAACGCCCAGTTCCATCACGCGACAGGCCCGCCATAATAGGGAGATGAAATCGGAAATAATTGGCCCATATAATGTTAACAATATCACAACTATTACCCTCAATATTGGGAGATGGATTAAACCGCCGAGTGTCGCGGGGTGCGTTGAGCGCGGCGACTCAATGTTTTGCCTCAATGGTTTAACAAGTATGGAGATGTGGTTTCGTGGCTTTTTTAAACTTTACAAAAGCACAAAAGGAGCTGACCGACCCCCATTGGGCGCGTACCAAGAATGGGTCCTTTCACCGGCTTCTCAGTCTTGATCCCGAGGCTAACGGCTTGTCCAAGGCCAACGGTGTTTACGTCGTTTGACACGGCGGCATCAAACCCGGGTGGATATTCATCGGTCGCAGTGATGACTTGGCCCGAACGTTTCACGAGGTCGCCGACGACGAAGAGGTCATGGCCTACGATGCCCACGGCGGCATATTCGTCGCCTGGGCAATGATCAAGAAGGAGTTTCAAAATGGTGTCGTCCGTCACCTGAACGACGCCCTGGGTCCCAAGATCAAGAACAAAGCCGGCGCCCTAAAAAAAGCTAAACCGGTCCCCGTCCAACCGCCCCGGCCCAAATCCGCTTCGGAATGACGCCCAGAACTTCCGGTGTTCCCCGGAACTGAGCGTGACCGCGATCACCGTTGGGCTTTCGCGTATGACTCTGGGCCGATTTTTTCCCTAGATGACGATGGGGACTTGAACGGGTGAACAGGCGCGAGCGTCGGCATCAAGCCAAATTGGGTGGAAAGCGCAAATCAGTGCGCCGGCCCGTCGCCGTGGACGCGCGCTTTCAGGCTGCCCAGGCTCACCAGGTGGCTGGGCGTCTTGGCGAGACCGAGACCTTGTGCCGCTATCATTGCCGAACATCCCGCCCACGCCGACGCCCATGGTCTTTTGGGTGTGGTCCTGGCGCTTGATGACAGGAACGCCGAAGCCGCCACTCTATTGGAGCGTGCCGTTGCTCTGGCGCCCGCCGTCGCCGCCTACCACAACAACCTGGGCAATGTCTTGTCGGCGCTCGACCGCGGCGAGGAGGCGGTGGCCGCCTATGGTCGTGCCCTGGCGCTGCGCCCGGACGACGCCCAGACCCACAACAACCTGGGCACGGTCCTCAAGGCGGCGGGCCGTTTGGCGGACGCCCGCGACGCCTATGAACGTGCCTTGGTTCTCAATCCCGATTATGCCGAGGCGCACAGCAATTACGGTAACGCGCTCCTGGATCTAGGCCGCATCCAAGAGGCCGTCGAAAGCCATCGACGGGCACTGGTCCTCAACCCCGACTACGCCGTTGCCCACAATAACCTAGGCAGCGCTCTGAAGCGTCAGGGTGAATACGAGGCCGCCGCCGCTTCCTTCGAGACGGCGCTCAAGCTAATGCCCGCCTATTCGGACGCGCTGAGCAACTTGGGCGAGGTCCTGCGCGAAAGCGGCGACGCCGGCGCCGCCATTGACTATTACCGCCGTGCCCTCGACGCCGATGGGGCCAGGCCCGGCATCCATTCCAATCTTCTCTACGCCTTGAACTGCGTCCCAGAGTTCGACCGGGGCGCCCACTACGCCGAACATCGCCGCTGGGCCGAACTGCACACCCGGCCCGCCACCGTGAGTCATGGCAACGACCCCAACCCCGAGCGGCGGATCAGGATCGGTTACGTATCGCCCGACTTCCGCCGTCACTCGGTGACCTATTTCATCGAACCCGTGCTTGCCGCCCACGACCCGGGCGTTGTCGAGGTCTTCTGTTACGCCAGCTCCAACTTACGCGACGAGGTGAGCGATCGCCTGCGTTCCATGGCCCATGGGTGGCGCGACATTCACGCCCTTGGTGACGGCGAGGCGGCAAAGCGCATCGGCGCCGACGGCATCGATATTCTGGTCGATCTTTCGGGGCACACCATGAACGGACGTCTGGCGCTGTTCGCTCAGCGACCGGCACCGGTGCAGGTCACCTACCTGGGGTATCCCAACACGACGGGCCTGGACGCCATGGATTACCGCCTCACCGACGCCCGGGCCGACCCCGAGGGCGACGGCAAGGCTTTTCACACAGAGGCCCTGGTTCGGCTCCTCGACGGCTTCTTGTGCTATCGCCCGCCCGACGACACTCCTCCGGTGGCGCCGCCCGGCGATGGCCCCGTCACCTTCATCTCATGCAACAACCTGGCCAAGGTGACGCCGCCGGTGGTTGCCGCCTGGGCCGAACTGCTCGCCCGGCTGCCCGATTCGCGCTTGTTGCTCAAGGCCAAGGCGCTCGGCGATGCCGGGACGCGGCGCCGGATGGCTGAAAGCTTCGCTCGCCTGGGCGTGGCGGAGGGCCGCATCGACATGATGGGGTGGGTCGAAACGGGCAGTCACCTCGACGTTTACGGCGGTGTTGATATCGGTCTCGACACCTTTCCCTACAACGGCACCACCACGACCTGCGAGGCGCTGTGGATGGGTGTCCCCGTAGTGACACTTTCCGGCGACCGCCATGCCGGTCGGGTTGGCACCAGTCTGCTAGCCCAGGTTGGTCTTGGTGAACTCGTCGCTCCTTCGACCGCTGCCTACGTCGAGACGGCCCTCAATCTCGCCGCCGACCGCCAGGCCCTGGGTCGGTTGCGCGGCAGCCTGCGCTCGATGATCGCGGACGGGGGCCTGACCGACGGAAAAGCCTTCACTGCCGAGCTGGAGGCGGCCTACCGTAAAATGTGGCGGGACTGGTGCGGACGGCGGACGGCGTGACGGGCGTTTTGCCAAATCACCCCATTTGCCTTTATATGGTGCGCCCTCGGTACTGGAGTGGAAAACGATGGTGCGCCTGACCCGAATTTACACGCGCGGCGGCGATCAAGGCGAGACCTCGCTGGGGAGCGGTGAGAGGGTCGCCAAGCACGATCTACGGGTCTCGGCCTATGGTACGGTGGATGAGGCCAATGCCGTCATCGGTTGTGCGCGCCTGCATACCTCGGGCAGGGCGGACGACATGCTGGAACGCATTCAGCACGACCTGTTCGACTTGGGCGCCGACCTGTGCATGCCCGAAGATGACCCGAAGGGCGCCGCAGCGTTGCGCGTCTCCATGGTCCAGGTGGAGCGCCTGGAGCGAGAGATCGATGCGGTGAACGCCGCCCTCCAGCCCCTCGATTCCTTCATCCTGCCGGGCGGAAGCGCCGCCTCTGCCGAGCTTCATCTGGCCCGCACGGTAGTGCGTCGGGCCGAACGCGGGGTCTGTGAATTGGCTGGGCGCGTGGCGCTCAACCCGGCCGCCGTTGCCTATCTCAACCGGCTCTCGGACCACTTGTTCGTTCTCGCCCGCCACCTCAACGACGACGGGGCCGATGACATTCTGTGGCGGCCCGGCGTTAACCGCTGAGCGGTGCCGTCCCGGACTCGCGGTCCCGGTGAAATTCTGATCCTAAGGGCGGGCAGGAAAATGGGGCAGGGAGTGGCCCCCTGCCCCTTTGCCTCGTAGCGGCGCGTCTAGTCTCTGAGCTCGATGGCGTCGGAGCCTTTCTGACGCAGGCCGACGGAAGGACCGTCACCCTCGGAAATTTTAACCACGCCAACGAGAATTGGGTTTGAAGCGTTGACTTGCCAACGACTATACTCAGACCACCTACGTACCGTGAACGGCAACCTGCCCGACTCTGCGGGCGTGTTACTGTTTTTCTACCGGGGAGCATCTTGCTCCGCGGCAATAATCCTTAAACGGGAGGATAGTCCATGAAAAGTTCTCTAATTTCACGCAGGCTGAGGATTGGCGCCGGCGCCGTGGTGGCGGCGTTTGCCCTTATGAGCGTGACGGCGGCCAACGCCGATGCGCCCAAACAGGGCCCCGAGGTGTGGAAGTACCTCAACGGCCTCTCCAAGGCCGAGCGTCTGGCGGTGCTTGAAAAGGAAGCCAACCGCGAGGGCGGGTTCACCGTCTATGGCGCCATCGGTATCGACAAGTTCCAAATCTTCACCAAGTTGTTCAACAAGCGCTATCCCAAGATCAAGGTGGACTTCGTCCGCTTGCGCGGCTCCCAGGTGCCCGACAAGGTGATGATCGAGCACCGCAGCGACCGCATGAACGCTTCGGGGGCCCTGTCGACGGTTGATTACATGGCACTCTTGAACGAGGCCCTGGCACCTTACGAGCCGACCACCTGGGGGGACACCGATGCGCGCTTTCGGGTTGGCGGCTACAAGGACGGCTGGACCGCGATGGTCTTCTATCTGACCCCGACCAGTCTTGCTTGGCGCACCGACCGCGTCGCCAAGGGCGATGTTCCCAAGACCCTCAACGATGTGATGGATGCCAAGTGGAAGGGCCGGGTCGGCGCAACGGCGAACCTGGAACGCTTCATGGATGCCCTCATCCAGGCCGACGGCGAGAAGGCGGGCATGGCGAAGATCCGCAAGCTGGCGGCGCTCCAGCCGCGCATATACCGCTCCAACGCGGCGCTTTCCAAGGCCCTGGCGGCCGGCGAGTTCGACCTTGCCTTCAATTTCAACTCCGACCGTCCGAAGGGGCTTAAGGAGAAGGGAGCGCCGGTGGACTACCATTTCCCATGAACTTCCGCATTGATGCGGCCCACGTCCACACCTTGGAAAGCGCCTAGCGGGCAGCCGGGGCCTATATAAATATAGGGGCTGTCCCAGATAACCCATTTTGGGGGTTATCATGGGAGCTATGCGGAAGAGCCGTCTCAGCAGGTACAAAC